>DATEQW010000098.1:0-36473 GCA_035272245.1 Candidatus Sulfotelmatobacter sp.
ACAACGCGATCCAACCGCGTGTCACGCGCTTGATAGACCTCACCCATGCCACCCGAACCGAGAGGCATAGTGATCTCGTACGGGCCTAGGCGAGTTCCGGGCATCAATGGCATGATCGTCGCAAGATTGTGCCGCCTGGAATGCGCCCAGGGACCGGATTACGAGCAACCCTACCTAGTCCGGGTAAGGCAAGGTTTCCGACCAACCGCCCGGAATCGGTACGCGTCCTTCGCTTTATCTTCTAATCGTGAGGGTTCAACATGATGGTTCGAGGTGATCCAGGACCAAGGGGGCGCTTTGGCACGACTGGACTGAGCAGAGCGCGGCACTCCGTATTCGCGCGCAAGATCGGCCATGCGAGAGCCTAGCCCGCGGCCATTATTCTGAAATGTGACTGAACAGCCAGACACACGCTCGAAGATCGCACTTCGCAAAAACTTCCTCCGATCCTTCGCTAGATGGCTTGTCATCGGCGTCATGCTTGTTTGGTCGCTTGCCGCGCTGATCCTTCTGGCCGCCCGATGGATCGACCCACCGACGACCGCAGTGCACATCCAACGTCGCTTGCAGGCCTGGATTCACCACACTCCTTATCACGAACGCTACAAGTTCATCCCGCTCAGCCAAATCTCACTCGATTTCCAGCACGCTGTAATCGCCGCGGAGGACGCGCGTTTCTACCAGCACCACGGGTTCGATTGGCACGAGGTCCAAATCGCAGCCGAAGACGATTTGGAAGGCGGTCGCACTCGCGGAGCTTCCACCATTACGCAGCAACTTGTAAAGAACCTATTTTTCGGAACGGGCCGCTCCGTCCTAAGGAAGGGTGCGGAGTTCACACTCGTGCCTGTGGCAGAATTCGTCCTCGGCAAGCGGCGCATTCTGGAGATCTATCTCAACGTAGTTGAATGGGGCCCGGATATTTATGGCGCAGAAGCGGCGTCTCGTTACTACGACGGAACCACCGCCCGGAATATCGACCGCCAAAAGGGAGCTCGCCTCGCTGCGATCCTGCCCGCTCCCCTGAGGCGACGGCCCGAACGCATGAATAACTACAGCGCCCTCATCCTTGAGCGGATGCGGCAAATGGGTTGGTAATCGCGAGAGACGTCTTACCAATGCAGCGCTTATGGTTTCTCTCGCGGGGCAGCCCTTTATCGAGATGCCAGCCGCTTATTGACAATGTTCTTCGGCGGCTCGCGCTTCAAAAACCTGTCGTACTGCTTCGGAAAAGCGCATAGCATGATTCTGCCAATTGGCCGTTTGGTCCGTGCGGGTGCGGCGACAAAAAGTTTCTGTACCTTAATATTCTCTGCGCTCGCTACTTTAGCCCGTCCACCACGTAAAGGTCGGTGAGCAAGCGGCGATAGCCGTAGACGTAGGTTTTTGCGTCGGCAGTCATTAAGATGGGGCCGATGAACTCAACTCCCGCGGGATCAGACGGGCGCAGTTCTTTCCAGAGGGTTCGCCGTCCAGTGGAGAGTTCGATCAGGTCGACTTTGGCGGGCAACTCCGCAGAGCGATAGACGAAGATAGAACGCCCGTCGTTGCTCCAAGCCACAGGCAACTCGCCTGCGCTAAGACTTGGAATGGGACGTTGGTCTCCACCGCCGGCAGCGGGGTAGAGATAGCCTTTCTGATCGGGACCGACCGCGGCGACCTCCTGACCGTCGGGCGAGACGAGATACGCTAGTCCGTAGGTTCCCTCCGGCGAAATGGCCACGGGCTTTCCTCCCACTAGATCCTGGACATAAAGGCGTACTCCGTGGCCGGGCTCGTTGCCGGAGAAAAGGAAGTGTTTGCCGTCGGGGAACCAGCGAGCACCGATGTAGTTCATCGGGTTTCCGGAAAGTACTTTGGGTTCTCCCGCTCTGGTTGGAAGCACTACCAACTTCCCGGCCTCGTCACCGGTTGTCGAAAGCACCCATCGTCCATCGGCTGACAATGCAAATGCCCTGCCCTCGGCCAGGCGCACGGCGGGCGATCCGTCGGTTTGGCGAAGGTAGCCAGTGTATCGAAGTCCGCCCCCTTCTCCTTCTTCGCGAAACAGCAACGTTTTGCCATCCAGCGAGAGGTCGGAGGGATAAGACCAGTCGAGCCAGGAGAGATCGCGCTCGGAGGTGTCCCCCGCGGCCAGTCCGATTAAACCCCGCCTGGTGTTGTCGCGCGCCAGCAGAACTCTTCCATCACGCTCAATATCCAGCAGCCTCAAATCGCCGGGTACTCGTGCCACCAAACGCTGGTGCCCCGAGAGGTCCACCGCGTAGACGACGCGATCGATGCCGGTGACGGTTGCAGTGAACCAAAGTTCCTTGCCGTCCGGAGACCACGCGACACCCTGGGCGGTATAAAACTCGCTGGACAAAGTTTTCTTGTTGCCGGCAAGATCAACCAGCGTGACCGAGCCCGCATCATCACCGGCCAGAGGATGGTCAACGAAGGCGACCCATTTCCCCGAGGGCGAGACGCGCGGGTCGCTAATCCAACCACCCGTCTGATAGAGAACTTTGTCGATCGGGAATTCCAGGCGGCTTTGCCCGGCCACGTCGCGCACGACCGCGAGGGTGTTTCCGTCGGGGGACCAGTCGGCCCACTGCACGTCGTCCAGAATCTCACGGGGAGCGCCTCCGGCGAGAGGCATTCGCGCCAATGTGCCGATGTGGATGTAGGACCGAATCTGCTGGCTGTGGAGCAGCACGGCAAGTTCTCCGGTGGAAGAAATCGCAAGAATCTCGGCGCCGGGTAGCTCCAAGGAACGCGATTGCAGGCTTTCTGGCCGGGCAACGAGAACTTCCAGCGGGCCGCCCTCCCAAGTCGCGCTGTACACGACACTCTGCCCGTCGGACGCAAAGCGAGCCATGCGGACCGTGCCCCGGCGGAAGGTGATCTGGCGATACGTGGCAGGTGGTGGGATGGGCCGGCGTTCCGCCAGATAACCACCAGCGAAGGCGGCCGCCAAAACCAGAAGACCGGCAGCACCCCACGCCGCAATGCGCCCACGCCGGCGAGGGCCAGGGGCGACCTGGAGCTGACCTTCCTCGCGAGTCCGGAGTGCAACGGGAGTTAAGGAAGGACGTTTCGAATCGGTGTCCCGTTTCAGGCGCTTCAGGTCGGCGCGAAGTTCCGCCGCACTCTGGCAGCGAAGCTCCCGATCTTTTTCCAGCGCCTTGTTCAGAATATTTTCCGTCTGCGGCGGCAGTTCCGGATTCGACTCGATCGGCGGGGCAGGTATCTTGTTCAGAATCGCGTCAAAAATAACTGCTGAGGTCGCCCCCGAGAACGGCTGCTTGCCGGTTGCCATTTCGTAGAGCACGACTCCGAACGAAAACAGATCACTGCGATTGTCCAGGGGCTCGCCGCGCGCCTGCTCGGGTGACATATAGCCAATGGTTCCCATCGCGGTTCCCGGAGTAGTGAGTTGATCTGCGCTGACAGCGGTAGGTGCGCCTACCGTGGGGACGGTTCCGTCCACGACGTGGCTCACGTGCGGGGTGAGTTTTGCTAACCCAAAATCGAGAACCTTGGCCTGACCTCGTTGGGTCACAAAAATGTTAGCAGGCTTGATGTCGCGGTGCACAATTCCGCCGGAGTGCGCTGCATCGAGAGCGTCCGAGATCTGGATGCCTAGATCGAGCAGCGTCGCAGTCTTCAGCGGACGGCCCTCGATCATGTGCTTCAGAGTCACGCCGTCCAGATATTCCATGGCAATGAAAGCTTGCCCATTCTCCTGGCCGACGTCATAGATGGTACAGATGTTCGGATGGTTCAGAGCGGAAGCAGCCTGCGCTTCGCGCTGGAAACGGCTGAGAGATTGCGGATCTTTGGCCACGTCATCGGGCAAGAACTTGAGCGCGACAAAGCGGCGCAACCGGGTGTCCTCAGCCTTGTAGACGACACCCATGCCGCCGCCGCCCAATTTCTCGATGATGCGGTAGTGCGAGATGGTTTGGCCGATCATCCGGGGCGAATCTTACGTGGGCAAAACGTGCAAGTCAATGAAGGCGGTAGAGTGAAGGTTGTAGAGTTGGCAGCGGCTCAAACGTATGGTTGGCGTTGAATAACCATTGCGGAGGATAGGGCAATGCGCATCGCAAGCGTGGGTCAAGCGGTCTTCGCGGCCACTATGATCGGCCTCGGAATCCTGGGCCTGATCAAAGGCGATTTCACGGCGATATGGCAGCCGGTACCCGAGAGTGTGCCGGCTCGCGAAGTACTGGCCCATCTCTGCGCCTTCATCTCCCTGGCATCTGGTATGGGCCTGCTTTGGCATCGCGTAGCCGCCCCCGCTGCCCGAGTGCTGCTAGCCTTTCTTCTTCTTTGGTTGCTGGTGTTGAGAGTGCCCGGCTTCTTACGCGCGCTGACCGTGGAGGTTTACTGGCCATGGTGCCAGACCGGGGTGATGGTGGCGGCCGCCTGGGCACTGTATGCGCGTTTCGCCACTGACTGGGACAAACGGCACCTCAGTTTCGCCACCGGCGACAAGGGTCTGCGCATCGCGAGGGTGTTCTACGGCCTGGCCTTGATCCCCTTCGGCGTGGCCCATTTCACCTATCTCAAGAACACCGTCTCGCTGGTGCCAGGTTGGCTGCCCGCGCACGTGGCCTGGGCGTATTTCACCGGCGGTGCATTCATCGCGGCGGGAGTAGCGGTGATCATCGGGTTGTATGCACGGGTGGCGGCCGCGCTCTCGGCGTTGCAGATGGGCATGTTCACGCTGCTGGTGTGGATACCCATCGTGGCGGCGCCAGGCCCCAAAAGCGCCTTTCAATGGAGCGAGACCGTGCTCTCTTGGGCGCTGACGACAGGCGCCTGGGTGGTGGCGGATTCCTACCGCGGCAATGTACCCGTCTCCTAACTGCATCTTCACCGAACATTCTTTGCCGCCCGCATGCCGGCCCGATCGTAACTCCTGTTCGGGTTTTTTGCTGGGTAATGTTTGCGAGAGCGGTGATGACCTGGTAGACGCTTCCGTCCGGCTTCAGCAATGGCCAGGAGCCGGCCAACAACCATTTCTCCTCGCTCACCGCCATCCCGATGTGGCGGACGACCACATTCAACACTGGTGTCGGCAGCGGCGGCACTGTCCGACGGGAAGTGTAAGACGCTGTAAACACCGCTCCTGGTTACTTCGACGTATTCTGTCCGTTGATTTGAAACAGACCGATGCGATTGCTCTGAGAGTCAACGATATAAAGGGAACGGTCTCCGTCAACCCACATCGACGTTGGGCGGCTAATGTTCCCGTCTTTGACCGTGCTCGTATCAAATGTGTAGAGCGTCTGTCCGTCGTTACGGAAGACCTGCACCTTGTTAAGAACTGGATCACTGACATAAATATTGTGCTGGCGGTCAACAGCCAGTCCGGTGCGGCTATCTGCATAGGCCAGATTCATGGCGCGCAGGAAATGCCCTCCTGTATCCAGAATCTGAATCCGCGAGTTGCCCACATCAAGGACGAACAGCTCACTGCCGGAGACCACAACCTGCGTAGGCAATCTGAACTCGCCAGGATGGTCGCCACCACCCCGGACTCCCAGCTTGCGAATGAGTCTTCCGCGCTCGTCCATGACAATAATCATGTGCCTTTGTCTGTCGCACACATAGATGTGTGCCGTAGCTCGATCGATCGCGATCCCGGTTGGGCTACCGAAGTACGATTCTCCTCCTCGCAGTTTTCCGAAGTACCGGCGAAACTTTCCTCCCGAGTCGTAGACGAGTACATTTCCGTTGTTCTGGTCGCCCACGTAGAGATTGTCTTGACCGTCAACGGCGAGTGAGACGGGATGCTGCAGAAGATTGCCGCGTCCGTCCACATGTCCGTATTTCGAGTGAATAAAGTCGAAGATGTGCACAGTTTTAGCACCGGGATCGGCGACGAAGACACGGTGATTCGAGTCTGTCGTTACTGCGGAGGGCGATTGCAACGCACTCAGGCGAGTCACGGGGTCCGCCGGTCCTGCGATGATATCCAGCGACCGGTCCAGGATAGGGTGAGACGGTCGAACATCATCAGCCGACGAAAAGACACGCACAAAAGTGAGGCTCGCTGAAGCTTGCTGGATATTCTTTTGCGCCGTTTGCGAGGGAGATGCAAACGCTGCACCCCAGGTTGGGGCGAGACGGGGAACGATGCGCAGCGAGACCAGTCCCGAAACAAGAACTGCGAGACAAAGTCTGGTCAGGACTTGATGCGAAAACATGCCTTGCCCTTCACGAAAAAAGCTTCCATCAATTCCCAAGCAAGACAATTCTTGCACGTTTTGTTGGCCAGCCGAAATGTTGTGCTCGGCCTGTTACGATTGCGAATGTTCAATTTTGGGAGACCGAAAACAGCTGGCGACTGGATCGTTCACATCGCGGGGGCCATCGTTGCGATATTCCTTATCTGGTGGATGCTTCGGATGTACGTACTGTGAACGCCCCAAAATCCGAAAGGGGGTTTGCCAGTCAACTACTCGAGCCACACCGTCTCGAATGTCGCGTTCAGATGGATGTCGATCTGCCGGACTGGATCGTCGCTCTCACTAACAAACTTGTGAGGTTCGCCCGCCTTCACTACCAGGACGTCGCCGGCAACCGCGTCCCGTTCCTCATTACCGACGACCCACTTCGCACGTCCCGCGATGACATAGACAATCTCGTCATAGTTGTGTTTGTGGAGCCGCGGCCCGCGACCCGGTTCGCCGATGACCAGGAAGAAGGATGCGCCGGTGCCACCGTGTTCGGCGCCAATGAACTCATGCGACATGCCAACGAACGGCAGTTGCGATTGATGGATCAATTCCATATCGTCTGTTCTCCGGCGAATCCAATCGTCATAAATAGATTACTTAGCCTTCGAGCAGGATTCAGCGTTGGCTCACTGACTGTCTTCGTCGGTATGCCAACCTGGATTTGTCCACTGGCCGTGCTGCCTGACAAAAATCTCCGTTACTCGGCTTGAGCTCGAGGAGCGTTTGCCGTCAACTTCCGTTTCTATGACATAGCTGCTCCAGACGATGGCCACATCGCCGAAGTGCTGCACCTCGGTGCGGAGGAATTCAAGCCGAAGCAGTTTTCCACCCTTGGCGTGAAATTCAGCAGACGATCGAAGCACATCGGACTGGTGTTTCCATTCTTTTTCGCCGCCACTCATCACGATGGTTTCAGGCGGTACCAGTGTCTCAAGGGTCCTTGTGTCGCCCGCAAACCAGGCGCGCCAGACAGACTCGCGGGCTCGCAGCAGTTCCTCGTTATTCTGCGTCTGCGCCGGCAACCCTGTAGTTCTTAGAACTGTGAGACACAGGGCTGCGATGATCGTGATGAATTTCGACTTTCGTGGCATGCGATTATCATCCTCCTTATTGAGAACCCATTTTCTTGTTCTGCCTGAAGGCGTGCAGCGCCACTAGGACGGCTGCCCCAGAGGCGGAATAGACCGAATAGTCCATTGGAGACTTGAGCCCGAAGGAGATCGCCATCGCGGTTCCGAACATCGCAAGCAGAATGGCACTCCCGACCGCAACCCATCGCGTCCACAATCCGAGAATGAGCAGGATTCCGAAAGATGTTTCGCAGGCAGTGGCCGCCCACGCAAGATACGGGACGGAGGCCTTGGGCATAAACGAGAGCACCTCTCCCGCGTATTCCAGGAAGCCCGCGAAGTGTCTCAAATCGACCGTTCTCTCCCATAGACCGAAGCGTCCAGCTACAGCGGAGAGAAACGCGGCGCCGAGTGCAAAGCGGGCGTAAAGAATTCCCGTTTGCTCCCAGCTCATCGTGTGTAATTTGTCGCTGATGCCGTGAAACGTGATTCCAGAAGCAGACTGTGCATGCTGGTTCATTTGGCTTTTCCTTTCGCACGGATCATTTCCGGCACATCAACGCTTATGGGCGTGTCGTGATCGCAGATCAAATAGGCAACAAGTTTCGCGGGTTCCGTGGAGCTGGCGTTCGCCGAGATAAGGTGAACACCATTGGGCTCCTCATAGAAGCTCTGGCCAGCCCTATACGTCATCTCCGGCTCGCCTATCACTTGGGTACGGAGGGTCCCTTCGACGACATAGCCGATGACAGCACAGGGATGGGAATGCGGAGGCGACGCCTCCCCGGGGCCGTAGTCGACCTCCACGAGGATCGCCTTCAGATGCTTCCCGTTCAGCGTGGGCAGTTCTTTGGAGAGAACAACGCGTGCTCGCTCTTTTGCGTTGCCCTGAGAACCGGAGGTGGCTCCCTGACCCAGCGCCAGATGCCCCGCAACCAACTCGCCGCAAAGAATGATCGCAGCGACTCGTATGCACTTTCCAAGAGAACCCATGACTCACCCCTCACGAAATCGAATCGAATAGGCCTATTTGCACTCTCGAAAATCGGGCGGACCCAGTTGAGAGCCGTGAATAATTTGCGGGCGGGCCTGCCGATGGCTGCTATTTTGAACTTCACACGAGTTCTGGGCACGTCGCATGAGCCACGCTCCGCCGACGCACGCCACACTTCCCGCGACAGAAAGCAACGCCACTTTTTCGCCGCGCACAACGACGCCCAGGAAAAGTGCCACTGCGGGTATGAGGAAAGTCGTGCCGGAGGCGCGGGTTGCGCCCAGCCTACCTGCTGAGAATGACATGACTGCATGGGCTACTCCCGTGCCCAACGCACCCAGCGCAAGGAGTGCGGCCACGGGACCGGGTTTCCAGTGCGCGGCGAGCGTATCTGGCAGTCCTAAAGGTGCGGTCAATACCAGGGCAACCATTTGAGCGCGCCAGATCACGGGCAATGCGCCGTTGCGTCGTTGCAGCGGCCTCGCAATGTTGAGCGCGAAACCGTAAGCGACGAGAGCAGCCATGATCATTCCGACGCCCGCCGCGCTGCTGTGACCCTCGCCGATCGTGGGTAACGCCATCAACACTGTTCCAGCCATGCCGACGGCAACTCCTGCCACTATCCGGCGCGCTGGCGCGCGTCGCGCGATGGCGGCGGCAACAATCGCCGTGAACAGAGGGTTGGCGCCATTCAGCATCCCGGTGAGCGCAGAAGAGATGTGCTGTTCGGCGAGCGGAAACATGCTGAGCGGGAAGGCCAGCCAAAGCACTCCCAAGGCGACAATACCGGCCCAGTCTGATTCCTTGACCGGTTTTCGCGCTGCCGGGAACAGCGAGAGCGTCGCGAAACCGATAAGGATTCGTACAAACGTGACTCCGTTCGGACCGATGGAACGCATCCCTTCAGCGATGAACAAGAATGATGCGCCCCAGATAAGGCCAGGCACGACCAGCAGTAGCCAGTCCGCACCTTCTGCAAATGACGCTATGGATGACCACGCGAGCTTTGCTGTATTTTGCATGAGCCTTGCCTGACGACGATTACAATAGAAAACAATGGACCTCCGCAAAAGGTCCATTTAGGGTACTTCTTCTGTACCATTATTATGGCGAAGAAATCGGCTTCCTACGAACTAGCACTACCCCATCCCGGCTCCCACGTTCCCGCGTACCAGTGGCTATATGAGGGAATACGCTCCGAGATCCTCGGCGGCCGTTTGTGTCCTGGTACACGCCTGCCTCCGACCCGCGATCTCGCCCGGCAGTACGGATTGGCACGGGGCACAATCGTGAATGCTTTTGATCAGCTTGCTTCTGAGGGCTATGTGGAAGGTAGCGTGGGATCGGGTACTTACGTAAGCAAGATCTTGCCCGAGAGCCTGCTCCAAGTGTCATCCATGCGTGCTGGCAAGCCCGCTGTGAGTCGCAAGAGGGCTTCCCTGGTTTCCGGTTACGCTCGACGAGTTCAGTTATTTCCTGGCTATGAAAACCGGGCGACTCGCGCTTTCCGTGCCAACCTGCCGGCGTTGGACCTGTTTCCAACGGCACTGTGGACAAGAATCGCAACGCGCCGTCTGCGTCGAATTTCGATGCGGAATCTGATGGGGTGCGATCCACTGGGCTACTGGCCTCTTCGGCAGGCGGTTGCCGAATACCTGAGTCGGTCGCGCGGTGTGAGGTGTGTGCCGGAGCAGGTAGCGATTGTCTCTGGCGTGCAGGAAGCACTCGATCTGACTGCCCGACTCGGGTTGAACCCGGGGGATCGGGTGTGTGTGGAAAATCCTGGATACCCCGGCGCAGTTTTGGCATTCCAGGCACTCGGCGCAAAAGTCTGCGCCGTCGGAATTGACGACCATGGAATAGCCGTCCGTCGTCTGCCCCCGCGAGGAGTGCGCCTTATTTATGTTACGCCTGGGCATCAGTTTCCCCTGGGAACCACCATGAGCCTGGCTCGGCGACTGCAACTGCTGGAGTGGGCGCGGAAATCGGGTGCCGTGATTTTTGAAGACGACTATGACAGCGAGTACCGCTACTCGGGCCGTCCGATTCCCGCTCTGCAGGGGCTCGATGACCGCGGATTGGTTCTCTACGCGGGCAGCTTTTCCAAGGTGCTGTTTCCCGCACTCCGTTTGGGTTACATGGTGATTCCTTTCGATCTCTTGGATCGCGTCGAAGTGGCCCTTTCTCTGACCGTACGGCACGCGCCGCTGTTAGAGCAACTTGTGGTCAACGACTTCCTTGCCGAGGGCCACTTCGGGCGCCACCTGCGGCGGATGCGCGAGGTGTATGCGGAGCGGCTCTCAGTTCTATTGGAAGAGGCACGTCTGAGACTCGCGGGTTTGCTGGAAATCTCATCGGTCGAGGCAGGTTTGCAAACCGTCGGATGGCTATCTGGCGGAATGAACGCCGAACCCGCGGCTACTGCCGCAGCAGAGCGCGATGTGGATGTGACCCCGCTGGGCCGCTATAGCCAAGGTCGAGTGGTGCCAGAGGGGTTGCAGTTGGGATTTGCCGCATCGGACGTGAAGGAGATCCGTCGCGGAGTGGCGGAACTCGCGATCGCACTGGGGCATGTCCGGAAAGCTTCGCATCACGGCTCGAAGATGTATTAGCAGCGAGTAATCCGCCCGAAGGCTGGATTACGAGTGGTCTGTCGGCATCCGAAACTAGTCCGACCCCTTTATCAGGACATTTGTATCGAAAGGCGCCGAAAAGTGTCAGACTGCTGTTTGCGCCAGTTCATCACTGTCTGTACTTTCTCGCGAAATAGTCTTGGTAGTCGGAATCACGACGTGGATTCGGGTTCCCGAACCGTCGGAGTCGATGCTCATTCTCCCGGAGAATTGGAGAACCCGTTCTCGCATGCCCCGGATCCCGACACCCGAACCTGTCGACTGAATTTCTGACAATCGCTCGGGGAGCATTCCCCTTCCTTCGTCTCGAACGTCGAGGACGAGCGCTCCGTCATCGCGGACAATGCGGATGGTGGCGGTCTTACTTCCTGAATGGCGATGAATGTTGGTCAGACATTCCTGGACAATGCGGAACAAAGACAGCTCATAGTCGCGATCCAGACGCTCGATGGCGTCCGGAAGATCAAGCGAAACCCGAATTCCACTTCGCTCTGCGAAGCCCTTGACGTATTCGGTGAGGGCGGACTGCAGGCCGACCTCGTCCAGCAAGGGCGGATGAAGTAGGTGAGACACAGTGCGAATGTCTTTGGTCATTTGCATGACCAGCGATTCAAGGTTGCTCAGCGACGCAGCGGCTCTCGAAGTCAGGCGGTCGCTCTCCCTGGCGAGGGCAGCGGCCTCCATGCCGATCGCAGCGAGAAGTTGTCCGGCACCGTCGTGGAGTTCTCTCGCGATTCGCCGTCTCTCCTCGTCCTGGGCCTGTAAAAGGCGGGCAGACAGTTCGCGGAGCCCATTGCTTGCGTTGACCAGCTCCTGCGTGCGTTCCTGCACTCTCCGTTCCAGCTCTAGCTGGCCTAACCTGAGCTGCAATTCCTGATCACGCTGGAGGCGGGCAATTTCGAGTCTGCCACTGACGCGTGCCAGCAGTTCCCGCGCGGAGAACGGCTTGATCAAGTAATCATCAGCCCCGGCCTGGATGCCTTCCACCCGCGACTCTTCGCCGGCACGAGCCGAGAGCAGGATGACGGGAATAGTCCGAGTCTGCTCCTCTGCCCGCAGGGTCTTCAGAAGCTGAAAGCCATCGAGTATCGGCATCATGACATCGCTGACGATGAGATCCGGAGGACGCGCGCGCGCAACCTGAATCGCCGCTTGACCATCAGGAACAGTTTCCACTTCATACAACTCCGACAATAGTCGGGCCAAATACTGGCGCATGTCGGAGTTGTCGTCGGCGACAAGGACGCGAGGACGGACGGCCGTCTGCGACATCGGGGGACAGGGCACCGGCAGTAGCTCGTCTTGCAAAGAAGAAATCTCGGCGCTCACGGCGGCGGAATCAGGAAGCCAGCGCAAGGCCTCCTCTACAAACGGCTTCGCGCCGACCGCGGTGGAAGACAAACTGCGAGCGCCACGCATTTGGCCGGACGCGATGTGGTCTTGACCAAAGGGAATGCTCACGACAAACGTAGAGCCTTGACCCACAGTGCTTTCGGTCCTTACGGAGCCGCCGTGCAGCTTCACTAACTCATGGACTAAGGCCAAACCAATTCCACTTCCTTCGTGGGTTCGACTCGGCATGTTGGGAACACGATTGAATCGCTCAAACAATTTAGGCATGGCTTCCGCAGGAATTCCTACTCCTGTGTCGCGCACGCGAAGTTCGGCCATGTTTGCAACGCGATGGACACTGACAGAAATCTCGCCCTGGAAGGTGAATTTGAAGGCATTCGAGATCAGATTCAGAACGACTTTCTCCCACATATCGCGATCTACGTAGACCGGTTCCCCGAGATCGGGGCAATCCACAGTGAGCCGCAATCCAGCCCTGTCGGTGGCAGAACGGAAAACGCTGGCCAGCTCAGAAGTAAAGCCGGCTAAGTCCGTTGGCTGATAAACGGCCTGCACTCGTCCGGCTTCAAGACGTGAGAAGTCCAGCAGAGTATTGACCAGGCGCAACAGGCGAGCGCCGTTGCGACTCACCAGTTCGAGCTGTTCTTTGGCGGTTGGAGAAAGGTGAGTCTGACTTCTTGCCAGCAGGTCTTGAAGGGGGCCGAGCATCAAAGTCAGCGGCGTACGAAACTCGTGGCTCACATTGCTGAAGAATGCCGTCTTCGCGCGGTCAATTTCGGCGAGAGCCTCCGCACGCTTCTTCTCCGCCGAGTACGCCCGCGCATTGGCGATGCTGGCGGCGATCTGGCCAGCCACGAGATTGATGAACCCGGCGTAGCTGACATCCAAAGGACGAAAGGGATTGAGGGCCGCGACTATCACTCCGGCGGGCTTGTCCTGACCCTGACTCGTGATGGGGAGCAGAAGCGCTCGCCAAGGTGACTTGTCCCAGGAACCGGACGGGACCGACTCGAATTTCTCCAGCAGGTTCTCAACGATGATGGAATCTTTCCCAGAGAGCAGGTCGCTGATTGGCCAAGGTTGGTTCTCTTGGGCTAATTGAATCGACTGTGGCGCGGCCGGGTCAGGCTCCGGCATTCCGGTTTGGCAGGCCAGGCGGGCTTCGTTCCCATCTTCTGTGACGAGATACAGAAGGGTAAACGGTAAGTCTTTTTGATTTTCGCCGAGACAGCGACCGATACACTCGACCACATCGTCTTCTGTCATCGTCTTATTCAACTCTCCTGCCAGAGAGCGCAGTGTCTTGAGTCGGCGTTCTCCGATCACGCGATCCGTTTCTTCAGTTACCACGCAGAGATTCCCGGCAACTCTGCCGTCGTCTCCAAACAGGGGACTGTAAGAAAACGTGTGATAAGTTTCCTCGCGATATCCACTCCGCTCCAGGAACAAGAGCAACGCTTCATCCCAGGTCGCCTCACCAGTCTCTAAGACTCTCCGAATGCGGGGACCAATGTCGTCCCAAATCTCCTTCCATACCTCGGAACAACGTTTTCCCAGTGCCCACGGATGTTTCTTCCCAAGGGTCATCCGGGCGTAGTCATCGTTATAGAGAAAGGTGAGTTCTGGTCCCCAGCTCATCCACATGGCAAAGCGTGACGCGAGCAGCACGTGAACGACCGTCTTCAAACTGTGTGGCCATTTTTCGATGGCGCCAAGAGGTGTCTTCGTCCAATTAAATTCACGGACCAATTGGCCCAATGCCCCTCCGCCACGCACCCATCCTGGCGTGAGAGGTGCTTCTTGCCTGGTCCCCGCGACGGTCTCGGAGGCAGGATTCTCGAAGAGCTTTTTGATGGTGGTGGGCAACTCCTGGGTAAACTCCGCCTTGGTCACCGAAGCTCTCGCGTCGACCGCTGCGGCCTGCTGGCGGGCGATGGTTTCGTGATTCTGGGTAACAATGATCACGTTGCAATCAGGAAGCTCCCGCCGAATGATACGTGTCGCCTCTAACCCATCCATGCGAGGCATGTTGATGTCCATCAGGATGACGTGAGGGCGCAGTCGCTTCGCCTTCTCAATCGCTTCGATCCCATCCCCGGCTTCGCCGCAGACCTCCCAATTGGGCTGAGATTCGACGAAAGATCGCGCAGTACGCCTGAACAACTCATGGTCATCGGCGATCAGAAATTGGACGACACTCATCTTCTAACCCTTCTGCCTGCTGGGGATTCATCTCATTTCGTACATAAGTAGGCGGTATTATCTAATGAACCCCGATCCAGAGCCTTTACAGTTCTCCCTGTATTACTCATTGGTTAACCCCGCATAACAATCGATTCGCCCAAGCAACTCGTTGAGGCACCCCTAAAGGTGTAAGCGAGGCTCCGGACGATTCCGGGCAAGCGGCGCCAAGGGCACGGGATGTTGTGCTCGGATTGCAGGTCAAGCAGGAACATGCAGAAGTTCAATATGGGTCAGAAGTCGGGTTGGAGTGGCGACATGTTGGCTGGGGGTGTCGCGACACAACAATGCGAAAGCACTACAGCGTCTCTGTTTTTCGAGCGGTGATCGAAGCATGTACTGCTTTCCGATTATTGACTGGCTTTTACGCGTCCCTATAATCGCGGCACTTCAATCTGTGGGCGAGTTCTCGACGCGGGTTCTCTAAAGCGCCGACGAGAAACTGTTTTGCGAAACCAATCTTGATTTTCGAGGACAAATGGGGAGAAGCATGCGTAGCGCGAAGTCGGTGACGTTGTTCCTGATGGCCCTGCTTGCAAGTTTGAATGCTGCCGGACAGCAAATTACGGGAAGCATTCGCGGGACTGTGCTGGATCCGAGCGGGGCGATTGTTCAAGCCGCTACGGTTACTGCAAAGCAGATCGAAACTGGATTGACAAGGGTTGCGATCACAGACCGTCGGGGCGAATACGTACTGGTTGAATTACCGATCGGCCATTATCAGCTAGAGGTTCAGGCGAGAGCTTTCCAGACGTACTTGCAGCAGGGAATCTCGCTGGACGTGAACCAGACGGCGACGGTCGGCATTCACCTCAAACTCGGGTCGGAGACGCAGCAGGTGGAAGTGAGCGCGAATGCGGCTCTGGTGCAGAGCACGGTCAGCAGTCTGGGACAAACCGTGATGGAGCACGAGATCCTCGACCTCCCGCTGGACGGCCGCAATTTTTCCCAGCTAGGACTTCTGCAGCCAGGAGTCGTGCCTTTGACTCCTGGGCTTCTCGAAGCTGGCGGTCCGGCGCGACAGAATCAGGCCTACACCGTCGATGGCCAGCGGCCGGAATCGAATAATTTCTTGATCGATGGCGCCGACAACGTCAGCTCCGTGGACGGCGGATTTGTTCTGAAGCCGCCGATCGATGCGATTGCCGAGTTCAAAATTCTGAGCCACAACGCCGACGCAGAGTTTGGGCGCAACACGGGATCAACGACGAATATTGTTACACGGTCAGGAAGCAATTCCTTTCACGGCGCGGCATGGGAATTTCTTCGCAACGACGCGATGGATTCCTCCGACTACTTCACGCAAAGCGTGCAGCCGCTGAAGCAAAACCAATTCGGCGCCACGTTCGGCGGCGCGATTATCAAGGACAAGACTTTCTTCTTCGGGTATTACGAAGGCTTCCGAAACCGGCAGGGGGAGACCGTGCCTGCAACCGTGCCTTCCGCGGCGGAAAGACAGGGCAACTTCGGGCAGGAGTGTACCGACCTCAATGCCACTTTCAACCAGACCACCGGCCTCTGCAGCAATCCTAATGGGCAACTCACTTTTTTTGGCAGGCCGGTACCGTTCAATCAAATGACTCTGTTCACACCTATCGATCCGACTGCGACGAATGTTTTGCCGCTTTTCCCGTTGCCAAACGTGGGGGAAAACGGCTTCATTGCCACGCAGACCCTGAGCGAGAATAACGATCAGTTCGGTGTACGTGTTGATCATTATCTTTCCCGCGCTGACACTCTCAATTTCCGTTATATGTACAGCAGTGGCCCCACGACGGATCCGCTTTCGCCGGTGGGCGCGAATGTGCCCGGCTTTCCTGTGGGAGAGTATGACCGCGCACAGAATTTTGTTACCCAGGAGACGCACATCTTTTCGCCAACCACCATCGGCGTCGCGCGCTTTTCGTTTCTCCGCAACACGTTCCTGCTGGATGAACACCTGAATCACGAGTCGCCCTCAGACTTGGGCTTTCAGTACGCTCCGACGCTGCCTTCCGCCGCTGGACCTCCGTTTATTCAGGTCGGGGGATACGCCTCAGTGGGCGACCCCATCACGGGACCGCGCAACACGTTCCAGAACACATTTGATCTCTCAGGCTCTTTGAGCTGGATCCACGGCCGCCACGACCTCAAATTTGGCGGAGGCTACCGGCGCGATCAGATCAACGCCCTGCAGGGTATCGCCAGCAATGGCTTCTTTGTCTTTTCCACTTTTCCATACAGCGACGGATTCGCGAGCTTCCTGTCGGGTAATCCTGTTGTCTTTCTGCAGGGCGGTGGTGACTTTGGCCGTGAAATCCGTGACCGTGCTCTAGACGCTTACGCTCAGGATACCTACAGGGTCAACTCTCGCCTGACGCTGAACATGGGACTTCGCTACGAGCTGCCTTTTCCCTCGACTGAAAGGCACAACAAAGTCAACCTCTTTATTCCTGGAGCACAATCGACAGTGGTGCCGAACGCTCCAGCGGGACTTCTCTATCCCGGCGACCGGGGTGTGCCAGCAGGCTTGATTCCAACGCAGAAAACAGCCTTCGCTCCGCGCTTCGGCGCTGCCTGGGACCCGCGAGCAGATTCCAAGACCGTGGTGAGTGCCGCCTACGGAATTTTCTACGAGCCGTACTACACCGGCGAAGGTGGTCCGCTGCAGGATCCCGTCAGCTCTCCTCCCTATCTCAAGACGCAGCAAATCAGCTTTCCCGTCAACTCATTTGCCAATCCGTTTTATACGCCGAATCCTTTCAGTCAGGCTTTCCCCGAGCCGATGACGCTGCTTGTAGTTGCTCGCAACCTGCATCTGCCCTACGCGCAGGATTGGAATCTGAATATTCAACGGTCTTTCGGCCAGGACTGGCTTTTTCAGATCGGATACGTGGGCACGACTGGAGTGAGGCTGCCGCGATTCATTGAAGGCAATCCGCCAGTCTTTGTCCCCGGCGTGGATACGACCAGCACCGGCTGTTCAGTGGCGAGCCCGTGTCCGATTTCCACCGAAAACAATGTGAACCAACGGCGCCTCTACTCGGGATGCACTTTAGCGAACCCGAACAATTGCATCTACAGCTCGGTCGGTGAGATCGCGAGCGTCGCAAATTCCAGCTACAACGCCTTGGAAACCAGCTTGCGAAAACGCTTTGGCCACGGCCTTTCGTTCCTTGCGTCCTACACGTGGTCCCATTCCATCGATGATGTTTCGTCTTTCAACATAACCGGCTCCGCTTCGCAACCGGTTGCCGGCGAAAACGATCTGGCGCAGAACCCGTTTGATCTCGCGGCCGAGCGCGGCCGATCTATGTTCGATTCTCACCATCGTTTTGTATTGAGCTATCAGTGGGCCCTCCCGTTTCTGCGGCACTCGAGCAGTTGGTATGGCCATGTTCTCGGTAACTGGCAGCTAAACGGAATTATGACTGACATGAGTGGCGGGCCGTTCACGGTATTCGACTCGAATGACGTTTCGCTGCAAGGGCAGGCGCCGGAGATCACCGGATTTTCCGCGAATCGTCCCAATCTGATTGGAAACCCAAACTCCGGTCCCCGCACGCCGCGGGAATGGTTCACCGTAAGCGCTTTTCAGCAACTCCAGCCGGATCCTCTCGGGCGATTTGAGGTATTCGGAGACGAAGGCCGCAATGTAGTCCAGGGCCCGGGCTATGTGAACTGGGACGCGTCGGCTTTCAAGAACATTCGGCTGACGGAATCCAAAGAACTTCAATTCCGGGGTGAATTGTTTAATTTGCTGAACCATACCAATTTCCGCTTGCCGGTCAGCGACATTGAATCTCCGACGTTTGGGCAAATTCAGTCGGACGTTGGTCCGCGCGTGATTCAGGTAGCGCTGAAGTTTCTTTTCTGATGCGCAGACTAAATCCACTCGCTCGAAGGCTCGTGCTCACCGTTCTTGTTGGTCTGATGATGGGGTACGCCTGTTTCGGGGCTTATGTCTGGTGGGCGATGCATCAGCCTCCTGAGACGTTTGGCCGCACTATATCCAGCACGGCAAAGGAAAATAGCTTCATGAATTCTCCTTATGGTCGATGGCGAAGCAAACATGCGGCTCAGTTTCGGGAACTCGCAGCCGGAGTCGTTTGCGTCACCTCAGCGACCTTCTCCGACGGAAGCAAATGCAGTAGCTCGACAAAGGCGGCGTTGGTCCAGCCAAAACCAATTACGTTCGCCGCGTATCCCACTGCCACGTTCGTCTCTGCGGATCGAGTTACGACGTTGTACTTCTCGCGAATCGTCTTGTCGTGTTCGAAGTTTTCGAGCACCATCGAAAGAAACTCCGTAGACACGCGATCCGCCTCTTCACTGTGTCCATAACGGCGCATCCCCTCTACGGCGAGCAGCTGGATCGGCGCCCAGCCAAAGGGATAATCCCACTGACCTTGAGATTCTTTCTCGCTCATCGCGATACCGCCTGCTCGCTCAAACGAACTTAGATTCTTTACCACCGCGCGCGCTTGCGCATCGGTTGCGAGCCCAGCCCATAGCGGATAAAAGGTGGTTGCATAGCGATAACTCGATCGCCGCTTTTTCTCGAGGTCATAGTCAAAGAAGAGTCCACTCCGCTCATCCCATAGATATTTTTGTATGGATTGCCGGCGATTCTCCGCCACCTTGTGCCATTCCGCGGCGTCCATCGCCTTGCCCAACAGCCGGCTCATCTCTTCGAGATCGCGCTCAGTTTTGTAAAGAAGACTGTTCAAACATACGGGAGCGTAGTGGTGAGTGGCTGCTCCGTAAGGACCGAAGCGGAACGAGATATCGAAGCCCGACTCACGCATCGATCGATCCCCCTTATAGTAATCGGGATCGAGGTTGATCAGGTGCCGCGGCTCGCACGATGTCTTAGGCTCCGCCGCTTCACAAACCAGCACCGAGTAAGTCGCCCCGGATGCCCCGCCGGTGGGAAGGTCCGCAGCCGCAGTCTCGTAGGGAGGAATTGTGGGATGAAAAAGAAAGTATGCCGCTACCTTTCGATAAATCTGATCTTCGTCCCGCAAGGCCTCAGGGGCTGGCCCTTCGCCGAAATCGTAGTAGCGGGAAAGCCCTGTTGCCCCCGCCAAATGTGGCGCTCGCGTCCACATCGCGTGATCTCGTTTCACATACGTGTAAGCTGCCTCCAGCCAGGCTCGGTCATCTTGCCCCGCCGCTTTTTGCGCTCGATGAACCGCCATCACCATGGAACTGAGAAACGGAGGTTGGGAGCGCGTTAGGTAGTAGGTGCGGTTGGCATTAAGGACAGCGCCATAATTCTCGATCTCGAAGAAGAAGTTGTCCACCATGCCTCGCGCCAATTCCACGCGCCCATCTCGTAACAGGCCGAGAATAATAAAGTAACTGTCCCATCCATACATTTCGTTGAAGCGCCCTCCCGGAACAACGTACTTATTCTTGAGATAGAGCAAGCCTGCGGGGTGAATCGACTCCACGTCCGTTGTCCCCAGTTGATGGATGACCTGAGGGAGATAAGCAACTTTTACCTGACAGTCGCGTTGCATCCGATTGAGTTCTTGGGGAAATTCGAAACCAGCGGGAAGGTAAATCACCGGCGCGGCAGAGAGTTTCGTGTCCGTAACGGCGGCACAGGAACTCGTTGAGCGGGTCAGCGAATCCCAGCCCGTATGAATGTAGGCGAGGATTTCAGTCAAGCTTTCACCCGCGGTCCCGCGTTGGGAAGAGGATTGCCCCCAAGTCGCCCCGCTAATAGTGAAGAGGAGGAGCAGAGCCCAACAATTTCGCATCTTTTGATTCTAAACATAGTGGCTTGCTATTGATTGGCAGAACTCGGTGATACGATTCGATTCATGCGCTGGAGGCAACCTTCGCTTGGGAATTCCGCGATCCTTCTGGTATTTTTCTTCGTCGCATTGACTACCGCCCAGACTCTAAAGCCTCCCACTCCTACTGGCACGCCTTACTCCGCCAGCGATCTTCACCCTGGGCCCGCATGGTTCATTGACGTAGCCCCGCAGGCCGGGCTCAAGATGGAAAACGTGAACGGCGGAGTCGACACCAAGAAGTACATTATCGAAACGACGGGCAGCGGCGTGGCAATTGTCGACTACGACAATGACGGTTGGCCCGACATATTTCTTGTGAATGGCACGACTCTGGACGAAACGAAAGAAAAAAGCACGAAACCAACCAGCCACCTGTTTCACAACAATCACGATGGAACTTTCACCGACGTCACCCGTGCCGCAGGTCTGGATTTCACGGGGTGGGGACAGGGTGTGTGTGTCGGCGACTACGATAACGACGGATTCGATGACCTTTATGTCACTTACTATGGCAAGAACCGTCTGTATCACAACCAACGCAATGGCACATTCGAGGAAGTTGCCGAGACCGCCGGGGTCGCGGGCAATGGCAAGGAGTGGGGAACTGGTTGCGCGTTTGTTGATTATGATCGCGACGGCAAACTCGACTTGCTCGTATCGAATTATGTCCTGTTCGATATCAAGACCACGCCTACGCCGGGACAGGGAATGATGTGCGTGTGGAAGGGGACGCCCGTGATGTGCGGACCGCGGGGCCTCGACTCATCGCCCAACATTCTCTATCACAATATCGGCGGTGGAAAATTCGCGGACGTGAGCAAGTCCAGCGGCATCGAAAAGACCAACGGGCATTACTGCTTCAGTGTCTCTACGCTGGATTACGACGACGACGGCTGGCCCGACATCTTCGTTGCCTGCGACAGCACACCGAGCATTCTCTACCACAACGAAAGAAATGGAACCTTTACCGACGTTGCTGCCGAAACGGGCGTGGCTTTTAATGAAGATGGGCGCGAGCAAGCCGGCATGGGCTCAACGGTCGCGGATTATGACGGCGACGGCCATCCCGATATCTTTAAGACGAATTTCTCCGACGATTCATCTTCTCTCTATCACAACAATGGCGATGGAACATTTACCTCGGCAATCTTCGATGCGGGACTTGGGCTTAACACACAATACCTCGGGTGGGGAACTATGTTCCTCGACATCGACAACGATGGCCGCCCGGACATTCTCTTAGGCAATGGCCATGTTTACCCGGAAGTCGATTCCGCCCATCTCGGGTCCAGTTATCGGGAGCCCAGGCTTCTGTATTGGAATGCCGGAGATGGAAAGTTCAAAGACATCAGCCAGCAATGCGGCCCCGGCTGCGCCGAACCGGCATCGAGTCGCGGCCTCGCGATCGCCGATCTATGGAATGATGGCCGAATGTCCGCGATCGTAAATAACATGAGCAGCCAGCCCATGCTGCTGGTAAACCAGGCTCGCAATAACAATCATTGGCTAGGTGTAATCACAAGGGGCACCAAATCAAACCGTGACGGCATCGGCGCCAAGGTTACGGTCTTTGCGGACAGTCATAAGTTTGTACAAGAGGTGCGAAGCGGCTCCAGCTACATTTCGAACAATGACATGCGACTGCATTTCGGACTGGGAAACAGCACTGGCGTTGATCGCATCCAAGTTCGATGGCCCAACGGCAACATCGAAATGTTTTCGGGGACGAGCGCCGATTGCTTCGTCACCTTGATTGAAGGCCGGGGCCAGACACCGAACGGTTCAGGAAACAATCGGGCTGCTTCCACGCATCCATCTTGCATGTGATTTAGAAACAACCGGCGCAATGTCTTCATCTTAGAAAGTCCCCTTTAGTGATCTACAGTGGCCGTTTTCGTAGCACTGGTTACGCTACTCGCATGAACCTAGTCTGTAAGCAATGCGATCATTGCAAACCGACCCATTCGGTTTGCAATTTTGGCGGTTGCTCCAACGTCTGCATTACCACACAATACTGTTCTGTCTTCTCGCGCAATGCGCGCAATTGCTCAGTCGTCGCCTGAGGAGCGACAATTTCAAATCGGGTATGAATGCGCTGAAAGCCGACCGGTACTTCCTTGGAGATACCGAGCGTACCCCGAAGGTCCAAATCTCCTTCGACCGTTACCTCAATCCGTTCGATCGGTATTCCCATGGCCGCGGCAACCATCTGGCAGGTGATTTGCGCGCAGGCCGACAGAGCTCCAAGCAGCATATCGCCTGAACAAGCTGCCGTGCCGGCGCCTCCTACACCAGCGTGCGCTTGGGCCTGATACATAGCACGTCCGATGGCGACCGAGCATGCAATCGGGGTCTCAGTTTGGCCACCTCTCGCTTTGAGCGTGATTCGAGAACTGTCGGGATCGTCGCGATATTGTTCCTTCAGCGGTTTTTGAACCGACTTAAGATCCATCTTGGCCTCCAAACCTGATCCTGGATAATCTTAGACAGCTCCTGTAGCCCAGCGATTTGCCCTCTTGTACCAAATCTGCCCACTTGCTAGCATGCGTTCACGGAGGTTAGCACATGCCCAAGTTCGTGATCGAGAGAGAAATACCTGGAGCTGGAAATCTATCCGATGCTGAACTACAGGAAGTTTCTCGAAAGTCCGTGGCTGTTCTCAAGGGACTAGGTCCTGAGATTCAGTGGTTGCAAAGCTATGTCACGGGCGACAAGGTCTATTGTGTCTACCTTGCTCCCGACGAGGCAATGATCCGAGAACACGCAAAACGGGTAGGCTTGCCGGCAAATCGTATCTCCGCCGTTCGTCGGCTAATCGACCCTACCACGGCGGAGTAAACCTGAATCATCAACCACCTTCCTCTCGTCTCCTTTACGTGCACCGTTCAATGTGCTCAGTCCTGGGACTTGCACCTTACCGCTGACCAGAGGTGTTCCTGAGAACGTCCTCGATCGCCTTTTCGACCGGCATTACCCACCCCTCTAACCATACTGTCCGTCCGATCGTGGTAGTCAGAGCCCGTCGTGCCGGGTCCAGACCCCTTTCAAGTTTCGCCTGTTCCGCAGGTGTGAGCGGAGCGCCAATGCTCTGGCGCAGTGCCGCCGACGCGCCTGCCAGCCGTAACGACCGATCCGGTTCGGATTGCGCCGCTGCACAGCACGCGAAGGATTCCAGCAGACGCGCGACCCCTCGCTTGTGTTCGAGCGATTGGAAGACTCTTATGCTCTCCCGGTAGAGCGAATCTGCCGTGCGATAGTCACCTTGCTCCCGAGCAAGATTCCCCAAATCAGCAAGTGATCCGGCAATTCCCCATTGGTCGTTGAGCTCTCGAAAAGTTGCCAAACTTTGTTCATACAGCGATCGTGCCGCTTCAGAATCGCCCTGGTCACGAGCCACATCTCCCTGGTTGTTGAGCGCCCAGGCGGCACCTGTTCTGTCCCCCAGTTCCCGAAATATCGATAGACATTCCTCGTAGAGCGAGCGCGCGTGTGTGTAGTTTTCCTTCAGCTTGACGACATTCGCGAGGTTGCTAAGTGCGCGAGCAACTGCTAGCGCATCATGCAGTTCTCTCCATTTCGCCAGACTCTCTTCGAAGAGGGCGCGCGAAGCCGCCAGATCGCCACGGTCGCGCGCAGTGACTGCCAGGGCATTGAGCGAGACTGCGATGCTGCGCTTGTCCTCTAACCGCCGCCCGATCTCCAAGCTCTCCCTAAGGAGTACGTCGGCAGCAGCGTAGTCCCCCTGCTCCTCCGTCAGGACTCCTGCGGCAAAGAGTGCGCGTAAGCGCGCATTGGTTGGTGCCGCTGCCGCTTGCAGTTTCAGGAGTTTTCCGAGTTGATCTCTGCCCTCCGCCAGATACTCCCGCATCTCCCAGAAGCGGAAAAGTGCTGCACCCAGGCGCAAACCCCACTCTGCATCGCCTGTTTCCGTAAGCCAATCCAGGGCCGCGCGAAAGTTGTCATGTTCCAACTCGAACCGGTCTAGCCATTCAGTCTGGTTGGCGGCAGTGTTCTCAGCAGCCCCCTCTTCCGCCAACACCATGCAGTAGGCGGCATGGGCTCGCCTGGTGTCCATTTCTTCTCCGCTCTCCGCCATTTTCCCCAGCCCGTACTCGCGAATCGTTTCCAGCATCACAAAGCGCGGCTCCCCGTCCGCTTGCTCGATCTGCCGTACCAGGCTCTTGTCCACCATCGATGCCATCCCATCGAGAACATCCAATTCCAAATCTTGTTTCGTGTCGCACACCGATTCCACCGCTTCCAAAGTGCCCCCGCTTACGAAAACAGAAAGCCTTCTGAACAGCTTCTGCTCAGGCGCGTTCAGCAGGTCATAGCTCCAATCAATCGCTTGCCGAATGGTTTGCTGCCGGGCAGGCAGGTCCCTTGCGCCACCAGTCAGCAACTGCAGGCGACTCGCCAGCCGCGTCCTTATGGCGGACGGCGAAAGAAGCTTGGTGCGGGCAGCGGCAAGCTCGATGGCGAGCGGCAGCCCATCCAGACGCGAACAGATTTCCACCACAGCGGCCGCGTTCCCTTCGTTCAGTGTGAAATCCGGCTTGACGGCTGCAGCGCGCTTGGTGAAGAGGGATATCGCCGAATACTGCAACAGTACTTCGAGGGGAGGTAAGGATTTGGCAGCCGGCAGTGCGAGCGGTGGCACGGGGAACTCGTGTTCGTCGTACACGTGGAGCGCAGCGCGACTGGTGACCAGAAGCTTCAGATGGGGTGCCACGGCCATCAGTTCGGCCAGCATCGGTGCCGCAACAACCATATGCTCGAAGTTGTCAATCAGCAGAAGCATTTGTGCCCTCACAGAATTCTGCAAGTATTCCTTCAATGTCTCAAGCTGCGTCTGACTTCCCGTTTCCCGAACACCCAGCGTCTGCGCGATTACGATGGCGATCGAACTCGGATCGCTAACCCCCGCGAGTGGCACAAAATGAACGCCTGACGGAAAGTGCTTCACCACGTCCCGTGCCACCTCCA
Organism: Candidatus Sulfotelmatobacter sp.; assembly: GCA_035272245.1. GTDB lineage: Bacteria > Acidobacteriota > Terriglobia > Terriglobales > Acidobacteriaceae > Sulfotelmatobacter. Next base: position 25,297 of record DATEQW010000098.1, read on the forward strand.
GCGCGAGACGCGATTTGCCGATTCCGCCGGGTCCGGTCACGGTTATGAGGCGCACATCTCGTCGTAGCAACAGTTCTTTGGCAGCGGCCAGTTCCTTATCGCGTCCGACCAATCCGCTCCCCGGGATCGGCAGATTGCTCGGACGAGTCTCCGGGTGCCGCTGTTGAAGATCCAGCAGGCGGTCTCGTATCGCCCCGAGGTCGCGCGCCAGGTCGCCGGTTGAGAAGTAGCGTTTCTCGGGTTCTTTGGCCAGACAGCGTTCAACCACCCAAGAGAGTGGAGGGGGAGTCTCGGGATTCAGCGAGCCCATCGGCTCGGGCTGTTCCCGGAGAATAGCTACCAGTGTCTCCGCCGCAGTGCTTCTCCGGAAGGCGCGCTTTCCTGTCACGATCTCGTAGAGCACCAAGCCGAACGAGAACTGATCTGACCGGAAATCCGACGGGCGGCCGTCGGCCTGCTCCGGGGACATGTATCCCACTGTTCCTAGGACCAGACCCGAGGGAGTCAGGGACGTGGTGCACAAATCCGATGGCACACCCTTGGGCGATGCGAGCTTCGCTAAGCCAAAGTCGAGGATCTTGACGAATCCCTCGTGAGAGACCATCAGATTCTCTGGCTTTAAGTCCCTATGCGTGATGCCCGCTTCATGAGCCTTAGCCAGGCCCTCAGCAACCTGCACCGCAATTTCAATTGCCTTTCGAATTGGCAGGAAGCCTGAGAGGAGTAGCTCCCGCAGCGTCTTCCCCTCTACCAGCTCCATCGCGATGTAGGGGCTGGTACCGTCCCGTCCGAGTTCGTAGATGGTGACGATATTCGGGTGGTTGAGGGCAGAAGCCGAGCGTGCTTCCTGCTCGAAGCGGTGCAACCGATCATTATCGGAGAATGCGGGGCGCAGAATCTTGATCGCCACATTACGATCGAGGTGCGTATCGCGCGCCCGATACACTTCGCCCATCCCTCCGGCGCCCAGCTGCTCAACGATCTCGTACTTCGCAATCTTCGTGCCGGCGGGGAGAGTGCGCGGGGGGACCAGTTGCAGAATATCGGGCGCGGATGCACCCAAGAACTGGCTTCCAGCCTCCTCGTGCGAATTGATCAAAGACTCCACTTCGCCGCGCAGATCGGCATCCCCCCGACACGATGAGTCAAGATAGCCTTGCCGTTTCTCGGGCTCCAGCCGCAGCGCTTGCTCCAGGATTTCTTTAGTCCGTTCCCAGCGTTCTAAACTCATGTACTGGATCTCCGGGAAATCTCCCGATACAGCCAAGCACGGGCCGCGGTCCAATCGCGCTGGACGGTCGCGGTTCCAATCCCCATTACCTCAGAGGTTTCCTCCAACGAAAGGCCGGCGAAGAAGCGCAACTCAACTACATGACTCTGCCGCGGATCGATCTCAGCCAGGGCATTCAGCGCGTCATTCAGCGCAACGACATCAACATCTTTGCGCTGGGGCAGGGCCTCCACATCGCCGAGTGTGAGCATGCAGACGCCGCTTCCCCGTTTTGAGGCACGATGGCGGCGAGCGTAATCCACTAGTATCTGGCGCATGAGCTGGGCCGCAATTGCAAAAAAATGCGTGCGACCCTCCCACTGCGGGAAATCCTGGCCGACCAGTCGCAAATAAGCCTCATGCACGAGCGCTGAACTCTGCAGAGTGTGCTCGGCCCTCTCATTCCTCAAATGTCGATGAGCCAGACGGCGCAGTTCGTCATAGACCAAAGGCAGGAGCGCGTCCAAAGCCTCGCGGTTGCCGTCCCGCCAGCGCCGCAAGAGCTGCGTGATCTGACTCGGAGGCCGATGCGCCACAGATTCGCCCCGCCTGGGAAGCACTTGGGTGAGTAGCCTATCCCTTCCCATTTCGCCTGTCAAACACTGAGAACCGGAGAGCTGTCTCGTTACCAAAACGTATTTCTCCGCTCCCGTGATCAAATCCGCCAATGTTTTTCGCCGTTACAGGTAGGGGGTTATGAACCCTCACAACCAGAATCCAGAAGTTTCGTCGCAAGAAACATTTAAGGAGAGTCACAACATGAAAAAGATACCGTTTGTCGCTTCAAGAATGTCCGTGTTGCTAGTTGTCTTTCTGTCACTTACGTCTTTGGCCTTGGCCCAGCACGAAATGCAGCCAGCGGGACAGGGAGACGACAGTAAGCTCGTTGAGATTGTTCGAAAGGCCACGACACAGTACGTGGATATCAACAACGCCGTTGCAGCTGGTTACGCACCGTTCCTTGGCTGCGTTACAGGCCAGGACCATGGCGCGATGGGCGTGCACTACGTGAATGGCACACTCCTCAGCGCGGGCGAGATCGATGCTTCACACCCTCAGGCCCTAATCTACGAGCCGTCGAAAGGGGGCAAGATGCAACTGGTCGGCGTTGAGTTCATCGTATTTGCTCAACCCTGGCTGACCAACAACAACAACACTCCACCGGTATTGGAGGGGCAAGTTTTCCAATTCGTCGATAGCCCCAATCGGTTCAATATACCTGCCTTCTTTGAGCTCCACGTCTGGGCTTGGCGGGACAACCCCCAGGGGGCGTTTGTGGACTGGAACAACCATGTGACTTGCGCTGATGAGTAAATTGCCAGGGATGTTTGCTCACGATTTGCGATCTCCCAACCACGGGGCAACGTTATCCATGCATCGTGAAGTGCGCGAGAACTGAAGGAAGCTAAGTTCTTCCGGGAGCCGGATCTCGCACGGTAAGGCTGACTAATGGGACGGCGGCGAAGCATCAATGAATGGCCGGTGGCCTTCGCTGGCCGTCCCCGGCAACCTCGCGAGGAAGCACCTGGCTGCGTAGCCCATTCCTTTCCATTTCAGCGATCAACCGAGAAAGGAAGAACTCGACAATCCGTCCAGAATCGCGGAATCCGTTGACTAGCAGATACCGCGTCCGTAAGATGAAGCGGCCTGCAAGCCGGCGCATTGTGATCGACCAGACCATCTCGCACTACAAGATCATCGAGAAGCTCGGTGGTGGTGGTATGGGCGTAGTTTACAAGGCCGAGGACACTCGTCTGCACCGTTTCGTCGCTCTGAAGTTCCTGCCTGACGAAGTGGCGCGCGATCCGCAATCTCTCAGCCGCTTCCGTCGGGAGGCACAAGCCGCCTCCGCCCTCAATCATCCCAACATCTGCACCATCTACGACGTCGGTGAGCAAGATGCGCAGGCATTTATCGCGATGGAGTTTCTCGATGGTCAAACCCTGAAGCACAAGGTCGAGAACCGTCCGCTCAAGATCGACGAGTTGTTGGAGCTAAGCATTCAGATTGCCGACGCACTTGACGCTGCCCACAGCCGCGGGATTGTGCATCGTGACATCAAGCCGGCCAATATCTTCATCACCAGCCGGGGACAGGCGAAGATTCTCGACTTCGGACTTGCCAAGCTGAACGCGAGCCGAAATCTTACCGCTTCGATGACCGGCTCAACCATAGCCGATGTCAGGGATGAACAACTCACAAGTCCCGGCAGTACCGTGGGCACAGTCGCCTATATGTCCCCCGAGCAGGCTCGTGGAGAAGAACTCGACACCCGCACGGATCTATTTTCGTTCGGTGCGGTGATGTACGAGATGTGTACCGGCACAGTGGCCTTCGGAGGCAGTACTTCCGCCGTGATCTTCGATGCCATCCTCAACCGCGTCCCGACGCCGCCACAACTTAATCCCATCTTGCCATCCGATCTCGACCGGATCATTGGCCGGGCACTGGAAAAGGATCGCGAGCTGCGCTATCAGACGGCTTCTGAAATGCGCTCCGAATTGAGGCGCTTGAAACGCGACTTGGATTCAAATCGGAATGCGTCAGCGCAGAGTTCGGTCTCAGCGAAAGAAGCCGCAGCGGCGGTCGCGCCTGCAACCGCCTCGGCCAGAAAAGTACATTCCATTCGATCCATCGGATTGATCGCCTGCGCGGCCCTCGTTCTGGGCGCAGGCGCGGGCTGGTTTCTCCACGCCAGTTGGATGCCGATGTCACAGCCCTTGTACCATCAGCTCACTTTCCGCCGGGGCACCATTCGGTCTGCGCATTTTACGCCTAACGGACAGTCCGTCGTTTACGGAGCTTCCTGGGAGGGATCTGCGATTGATCTATTCATTACCAGCCCTGAAAGTCCGCAGTCGAGGTCGCTTAATCTCGCTGGAGCTGCGCTCTTGGCGATCTCCTCTTCCGGCGAAATTGCGGTATCGATGGACAGCCGCCCATCCGGAGTTTATGCCCAGGTGGGCACGCTAGCCCGAGTGCCACTCAACGGTGGATCTCCACGCCCTGTACTGGAAAACGTGCAGTGGGCAGATTGGTCACCGGATGGCAATAACCTGGCGATTGTCCGCGATGTGAATGGTCGAAACCGGCTGGAATTTCCCATCGGAAAAGTGCTGTACGAAACCTCAGGCTGGATCAGCCATCCACGGGTTTCCAGAAAGGGCGACCTGGTGGCGTTCCTGGACCATCCTCTGCCCGGCGATGATGGAGGTTCTTTACGCGTTGTGGACCTGAGCGGAAACGTAAAGACTTTGGCAAAGGACCTTCAGACCATACAGGGACTGGCTTGGTCTGCCGACGGCCGGGAAATATGGTTCACTGCGGACCGGCTCGGCCTTAAGCGCGCCGTCTACGGTGCCACCTTAGGAGGGCATGATCGGCTCATTGCACGCGTTCCTGACACTCTATCGCTACAGGATATTTGGCAGGATGGACGCGTACTCCTTTCGCGAGACACCTGGCGACGGGAACTGATTGGTCTCGCCTCTGGTGAGAGCAAGGAACGTGATCTGTCATGGTTCGACTACTCGTACCCGTCAGACATCTCGTCGGATGGGAAGGAGTTGCTCTTCACCGAGGCGGGCGAAGGCGGAGGTCCCAACTACTCGGTTTATCAGCGAAAGATCGGTGACACCTCGGCCGTCCGCTTGGGGGACGGCCTTGCTATCGCCGTGTCGCCGGATGGCAAATGGGTGATTGCCAGTCCGCCCACCCCGCCCGCCCAACTCGTTCTTCTTCCCACCGGGCCGGGCGAGGCCAAGCCTCTCACTCACGACTCCATCAATCACAGCCGGGCGAGGTGGCTTCCAGATGGCCGGCGCTTCATTTTCTCCGGCAAGGAACCAGGTCACGCTGCCCGTATTTACCTCCAGAATTCCTCCGAGGAAAAGCCGGTGCCGATCTCGCCGGAGGGAATCGATCCTCTCGTTCTGGTGCTTTCTCCAGACGGTCAGCAGGTGGTTGGCGTTGGGCCGGATGAAAAGGCATATTTTTACCCGGTCGCCGGCGGAGATGCGAAAGCCGTTCCGGGCATTGAGATGGGAGAGCAACCGATTCAATGGAGTGATGACGCCAAAGCAATCTATTTCTACAAGCCGGGAGATCTGCCCGCCAAAGTCTATCGGCTGGATTTGTCGACGGGACACAAGACTCTGTGGAAGGAACTCATGCCTTCCGACTCAGCCGGCGTAAGCCGCATTGGTCCCATTCTGATCACGCCGGACGGCAAGTCGTGCTTATATGGCTATCATCGTATTCTGTCGGACCTCTATCTCGTCGAAGGATTGAAATAAGGGTCATCTTTTCTTAGGCTCGCCCCTTAGCAAAGGGTCGCAAAGAAAAGTCGGTCACCTTTCACCGATGATCGTCGCAGGGCGGATGGCTCGCACCCGACAACGGCTCGCTTGCGCCTGCGGAGATTCCGCTCCACGATCGACCGCGTCATTCGGGGCTAGCCTCTAGCAGCAGATGTTTGTCGAACTGAGCAGAAATTGTGGCCTTCGGGCCGTGCACACTCCCCAAATCTTTGTTGTTCACGTAGTCGACAATGCGATAACTGCGATCTTGCAGACCGCGAAGTTCAATCGGTCCGCTCCAGTGACGGGCATAGAACGCGTAGTAAAATTCCTGATCTTTGCGGATCACATGAGCTTCGGGAAGATCGAACCCTATATCGTAGAGATCCCCAAGATACTCACCTCGCGATAGCATTTTGTCGTTGTAAATATGCAGCCACTTCTCAAAGACCTTCTGCCGCTGCGGGGTGAGATCTGACTTGCCATGTTTAGTAACGAGACTGGGGAGGACGAACTGCGTACCGACGACTCCTCCTACTCCAACGGTCGAAGCGAAATCAATTGCTTCGTCGCTCAACTCGACGTGGTCACCAAAATAAGGAACGTTATCGCCCATGAGCGCCTTCAATGTCTTCCCCTTGGAGCGAACCTGAAATGAACTTTCCGGATCGGACGCGACGGACATGTTGAAATGCGGCATCGTGAAAAAGGAATAAGCCGTACCGCACGGGCAAAACTCCACCAAGGCGTCGGGTTTGACGCTGCGAGCGGTTTCGTAAATCTCACGAAAGAAATCGGGCAACGCCTCAACCGAGTCTTCCGGACGTTGGTGATGGTGCGCGGGATTGTAACAAGGAGGAACGGCATTCATGTGCTGGCCATCAAGCTTGAGGCCATCGAATCCCCACTCTCCCAGGATCTTGCGAACCAACGCTTTGTGATATTCCACGACCCCTTTGTCGGATGGACACAAATAAAAAGAATTCCACCATGAGATCTTCCGCTTCGATCCGTCGCGATTGAGCAGAAGAAAGTCGGGATGATCTTTCAGCAATTTTGAATCCGGGACGGCGCTTAATGGCGACCACCACAGTTGCGCTTTGAAACCTTCGGCATGAATTCGATCCACCAGGGCTTTCATGTCAGCGTCGCCGTTGGGAAGTTTTTTGGGGTCGAGCGCCCAATCGCCGTAGTTATTCTGCCAGCCATCGTCCAACGTGACCCAGGCGAAGCCCATCTTCTTTACAGTTGGAAGCGTGTCGTAGACCTGCTTGAGCTGCACCGATCGGCCGTAACCCCAGGCGCACCAGATCGGGCCAAAGGCGCTGTCGGGCGCCGAAGCCATTTGAAATCCCTGCCGCACCATGAGGCGGCGGTATTCGGTGAGCGTGCGAAAGTAGTCCCCCTGATGCACCGACACAAAGGTGCGAAGAGTATGGAAACTTTCTCCTGGTTCCAGGGTGCGCTCATGCGTGGAGCGGACAGCAACATGGGCGTGGCGTGCGTCGGGCATAGACACGGGAAGCGATATCAGGCGGGGCCCGGGCTCTACGTGGCCTACCGCGAGGCCGATGTCTTTGCGCCACACATCCACAATCGGAGTCCCCCCACCGTAGTCGCTGGCATTCATACCGAGATAATTTTCCTGTTTGAATCCGACGCGCAACGGTAACACCCAATTCGGACGCTTCTCGTAGGAACCACTTTGGTAGGACCAGAATGCAGGACCGCTAGCCACCGGCTTGGCGGACAATGAGTACTGATGATTGGCCCAGCCGCGGATTGTGACAGAAGCAGTTCCTTCGTTTTTATAGGCGACGTCGAAAATCGCCATGGAGGGGAAATCTTTGTATATCGTGACCGAAATTTCCTTGCGCAAATCGCCTGACTTGCCGGCGAGCGATAGGCGCTCGCCCGCGCCAAATGCATCCGCAACATGTTCCCGACGGCTCGTGGTCAGGGCAAAGTCGCTCCAGATGCGACTCGTGGTGACAGTTTCCGATGCCGAAAAGGAGCTCAGTACTTGCGGGCCTCGACCAACCAGCGCGATGACACGGCTGCGCAGGTTGTGGTCGAATTCGATTCGCAAGACCGAGCTTTGGATCTGAAGATTCGTTGCGACTTCGACTGCGCTGGCAGGAGCGGACTCTTGCGCCGAATTGCTTTGACGCGAGTTCCACGCAGGCAACACAAGGCCAAGCAAAACACAGCACGTTGTCGCGAAGAAGCGTCCGCGCCTCATTCTCAAGAAGGACTGTCGGTCTTGCTCTGATCGGGATCCCATGCCCCGATCAGGTCGGATTTTCATGCCACCACCTGTTAGGTTGGATGATTGTCAAATGAACTGAAGAGTTGTGATGTATTACGAACAGTTTGTTTTACTTTCTATTCTTCGGCGTTGTCAAGGTGATTGCGAAGGATGATTCGCAGCCGGCGGCATGACTGAACGCACCAGGTGTGCCTGGCAGAGGCGATTTCCAGCGGCCGTTCGGTCTGATATTCAGGTGGTTTGAAGTCCTCGCGGGGCCATGGATTTGCCCTTGACAGACAGCAGAAACGAACGTAAAAAGTGTGGGTGAAAGGAAACGTTATTAAACGCAAGCATACGAAATATCGTCTAATTCTTGACCGAAGGCGATTCTTTGCGCGTCGTTTAATGAGGCAGCCTGGTACTTGCTAATCCTGATTCGGATTAAGGTTCGAGTTGTGGATATGTCGATTTACTGACTGACAAAGGTTCGGCCATGACAACCGTGCGGTGCGGCGTGGGGCGAAGCGAACGGCTCATCCTTATTACCATCCTGCTCACGGCAGCGATGGCTGCGGGCCAGACACGGCTCGGCGTACCCTCCTATCAGGACCCCGGATCGCCGCAATGGACGAAGTGGGCAGCGCCGGGAGCATCGGCGATCGGCGTAATGATCGTTAACCTCGACAACGGGGACGACGAAACCTACTACCCGAGTGTAGACCGCGCAATCCGCGCAACCCGCAAGCAGGGTATTTCCGTCATCGGATACACGTACACGGGTTACGGCGCCCGGGATCCGAAAATTGTACGGCGGAAGATTGATGCGGTATATCGCAACTATCTGGTCGATGGCATCTTCTTCGACGAAGCGCCAACCGATTGCAAGGCCAGCAATCCGTTTTTTCTCACCGAGTTTTTATACTACGAGGCACTAACCAACTACGTGCGCGAGAAGGCGGGCGCACGGATCACGGTACTGAATCCGGGAACCTACAGTCCAAGCGATTGCTGGATGGGGATCACGAACATCCTGATGAACTGGGAGGATCAGGGTCTGGCAAACTATCGCGACAACTACGTGGACTTTGCCTGGGTGCACAAATACCCGCCCGACCGGTTCTGGCACATCGTCTATGGAATGAGCTGGGACGATCTTCAGACCGCGCTAGAACTGGCCAAGCAGCGCAATGCCGGTTGGGTTTACCTGACGCAAGAAACAGGGAACCCATATGCCAGCCCGCCGCAATACTGGCCAGCAGAAAACGCGGCGGTGCGGTTGCAGGCCGTGCAGGCTCCGTTCGCCAACGCTTGGCCCGACTCGTTCGATCCGCAGGGTGCACCTCAGCGCGGCCGCACCTCGATCCGTTGGGACGGCGCTGGAGCGACGACGAACTGGCAGATATTTCTCGACACCGATCAGAATTCGAGGACCGGGTACAACGGCGGTGGCATTACTGTAGGCGCGGAATACATGTTCGAAACCGAGAGCGGTAAGGCTCATCTGTGGCGCTATGCGGGTACGGGAACAGATTGGAACTGGACTGAGGTCGCAGCCAACGCCACGCTCGACGTTCTCGATTCCAGCGTTCAGGCGGCGAGCTTCGATACGACAGGTCTTGGCGGCACAAAGGCCTTGAACTTTCAGATTCGGGCTTTGAACGCTGCCGGTGATCCGATCTATGACAGCTACGTCTTGCCGTTCAGCCTGAACAATACCGGGCTGGTGTTCGATATCACGAACCATCTGCCGTGAGTGGAATGCCTCGTTAAAACGCGTGGAGTTTGGGCGGAGATCTCGTTTCCTTGAGAGCGTTCCTGCAGGAGCTCTGCCGTTGCTGAGCGTAGTCAATATGTATTGAAAGTATTCGTTACTATTCGCAATCCGCAATGTAAGCTAGATCAACTTTGCGGGGAGCCTTGGGGAAGTCGGATTGAACCCTGTGATTCAGCAGCGCGGCCGCAACGCAAGCGCCAGCTTGCAGGATTTATTGGTCCACAACCGCCTGTCGGGAAAGGGCGGTGTGTATGCCGTTTGTTCCGCACATCCGTGGGTGATTGACTCAGCCATTCAGCAGGCCAAGGAAAACGGCTCTTTTCTCCACATCGAGTCCACTTCCAGCCAAGTCAATCAGCTGGGTGGTTACAGTGGACAGACTCCGAGTCAGTTCGCTGATTCTGTCCACGCAGCAGCGCGCCGTATGGGACTTCCCCAAGACCAAATATTGCTGGGCGGGGACCATCTCGGGCCATATCCCTGGAGAACCGAAGCATCAGGCAGCGCTTTGAACAACGCTTGCGAATTAGCCCGCGCTTGTGTCCTCGCCGGCTATCGAAAACTCCATCTCGATGCGAGCATGGCATGTGCCGACGACCCGAAAGTGCTCTCCGAGCAGACAGTTGCGCAGCGGGCTGTTGTGCTTTGCCAAGCTGCTGAAGAGGCGCTGAAAGACTCTCCCCCCGGCACCGACCTTCCTCTGTACGTTATCGGAACTGAAGTTCCCGTCCCCGGGGGCGAATCGGCCACGGGCGCACCTCCCGCCGTGACCACGGTCGAGAGTCTTCATCAGACCCTGCGGGTTTTTCAAGAAGCCTTTGAAGAGAGAGGCCTGTCAGCGGCCTGGCAAAGAGTAATCGCGGTGGTGGTGCAGCCCGGAGTGGAATTCGGGGACGACCTCGTATTTGCATACGATAGAACGAAAGCTCGTTCGCTCTCGGAAGGATTACCGTCCAGCCCTTCGCTGGTATACGAAGCGCACTCTACCGACTATCAGTCGCCCGGCGCTCTGGCTCAAATGGTCGAAGATCACTTCGCCATTCTGAAAGTGGGCCCATGGTTGACCTTCGCATTCCGGGAAGCTGTGTTCGCCCTGAGCGCGATCGAACAGGAACTGCTTGCCGGGGAAAAAAGTCAAAGGCTATCGCAGGTTCGAGAAGCGCTCGATCAGGCAATGCTGCGCAAGCCGACTTACTGGCGCTCATACTATCGGGGAGATGAGCGCCAACTGCGCATCGCGCGGGCCTACAGTTACAGCGATCGCTGCCGATATTACTGGCATGAGAAATCCGTCCAAGCAGAGATCGAACGCCTCATCGAGAACCTCGCGGCGCGGCCGGTCCCGTTAACCCTCGTCAGTCAATACCTGCCTCGGGAATATGAGGCAATCCGGGCGGAGCAAATCGCGAATCAGCCGGGGGCGATCATTCGTTGCCACATTCAGTTCGTCCTGCGTTCGTATGCGACGGCATGCGGAATGGTTCGAGGGTGAGTTCCATGACTGCGGCAAACGTTTGATGTGAGTTTCAGCAGCGCGTAGGGGAGCACGCACGGCTGAGTTGGTTCGCAGTGGATGGTGGAGGC
>DATEQW010000099.1:0-18421 GCA_035272245.1 Candidatus Sulfotelmatobacter sp.
CCCAAGACTTTTTTTTAGCGCGATGTGCTCAGCCATCAGCTCAGCCAGGACCTCGTCCTTGGTCTGCACCTTCTTCTCCAAGAACTCGATCCGTTTCTGCTTCTCTTCCACTTGGCGGTGGGGACGCTCTTGAGACTGAAAAGCGGCGGCTCCGTTCTCGAACAGTTCCTTCTGCCAGCGATAGAACACCGTTGGCCGCAGGCCCAGTTCTTCACACAGCTCCGAGACGGGTACTTTGTCCACAAGATGCCGCCTCAGGATGGCTACTTTCTCTTCTGGAGTGAAATGCTTCCGTTCCTTCCTCATACGCTCGCTCCGTTATCTTAACGCACGAACGCTTTCTCCATTTCCAGCTGAGGCAGGACAGTGCGGAGCAAAGTGGTATACGTACAGAAGAAAAAAGTGGTGTGAATCCGACCAAGGACCGAAGAGTCCAAAGATGTCTGCATTTCTGTCGGTTTGTGTAGGCTCCTGATCTAAAGCCCTTACCGATTCAGACGGAATAGTAAACGTGAAATCATTAATCGAATAGACCGACGATGTTATCTCAAAAATGAACGATGCCATGTATTGGTCACGGTCACTCATGTTGTCTATCCTAAATTCGTAGGATTGCCCAGCCCATGTCTGATACGTGGGACTGCTCGGAAAAATCTTGAAAGTCGGACAAGCCCATAAATAAACTGCCAACATAATTCCATCCCAAAACAATGCAACAATCGAAGTCCATACTATCCTTGGTAGTCTCGAATAGATAGTTAAGGCCAGCCACGTAGAAATCGACCCAAAAAGCCAAGCGACCACAAAGAAAATCAACGCGCTTTTGTAGTGCCCGCCTTCCCCCTCGACGACAGCTGCCACCACCATGGCCACCGCCGAGAAAAGGAAGGATAAGAATGCAGATTGATTGACCTGACGGCCTGGCAGTTCAGGATGCACGACATTGGACAGAAATCGTCGCATCCACTTTCGTTCGGAAAGATGAACCATGACCCCCATTGCCACGAGGACGAAATACGCGATGACTGCCAATTTTTCGGGATGATGCAAAACGTACATCCTCTTGCCGGTATGAAGCAGCATGCATACCGTCGGCCCAAGATTCAAACCCTCTACGTCGCAAGTTGCCTGACGCTGTTTAACCCAACATGAACTTACGAGCAAAGATCAGTCGCCGCACCACGCCCCGATGGGGACGGGGGAAACGCCACAAGACGTGCTGGCGGGAGGCAGACGGAAAAAAGCCTTCCGTACCTGAGACGCGACATAAAGCCGGCTACTCGCGCTTCTTATTTTTCCTCGCTTTCAAACTGATCGCGATCTTCATCACGGCCCCATCCACCGGATCAACCTCGAACACCGCTTTGCTGGTGTAAGCTGCGCTGTCCAGCCGGTAGGTGAAAGCGCTGTACGACTGAAAAATGTTGGTGTCATACGGAGCACCGTACTTGGCCTGGAGCTGCGCAGCGGTATAGTTGCGGTCGGCGAACCGAAGGATGAGGTAGGCGTCCTGCCGCTTCTCGCTTTTGAGTGCCGCAATTTCGGAGAAAGGAAAAGGCTGGCCTTGCAGCGGGTAATCCACGCTCGCTGTCTTGTGCCCGTGGACCATCCCTTCCCGCACGATGCCGTCGATCCTTTCGTCCACTTCCCCATCCAGCGTAAAGCCTTCGCGGTTGGCGACGCAGCGGCCTTTATCCGGACGGCACTCCGCGCGAATTTCATTCGCGACAAAGATGCGCAGCGCCTTCGAGTTTTCCAACACTGCTTTGATACCTTGCTCTTCAGGCAAAGCGGCGGCCGCGGAAAGGTACGGAACCATCTCGCGCCAGTCGAAGTTGTCGGCTGAGAAACGTACCTGAGGACCGATGTCGAGCGGCTTATTGCCGCCGTTCGCAGCTCTCGATAACGGCGTTGCGAAAACCGAGAGCAACCACAGCAGCACGACTGACAGGATGTAGGACTTCATTGAATCCTATTTCAGCTTTACGAAGAGCAAAACGTAAATCGCCCATACTCCCACGGTGAGAGGAAACTGCACCACCGCCGCATCGCGCAACGCGCCTCCTCTGGGGAGTGCAAACGTAAGCAACATCATCGCCAGAGCCGTCAGCACGCCAAGGGTCAGCTTGCTTTTCCAATTCATGGGTGTTGGACCTCGCTTTCCTTTTTGCTCGGACCTGTCTGCCCGCAGGCCGGGAGTATACGCCCGGAAAGCAGGCGGAACAAGGGCTTACCCGCGGTTGCTTCGGCCGTGGGAAAGAATGTCTGCGCAGATTGGAGTGTGGTTGGTGGGCCAGGAACCAGCCAGCAGCTGGGTAGCAGCCTGAAATTTCAGTCTTTCGGTATACTAGAAAAGTATGCCGGTTCTGAAAAACATCGCTGCCATCGCCAAGGGAATGAGCATCACCTTCATGGAGATGTTCCAGCCCACGACGGTAGAAAATTATCCCGACGGCAAAGGTCCGCTGCGCGGCGCGCGCATCGAAGCCCGATTCCGCGGCGCACACGTTCTGCAGCGCGACGAAAACGGCCTGGAGAAATGTGTAGCCTGCTTCTTGTGCGCGGCCAATTGTCCCTCGAATTGCATCTACATCGAAGCCGCCGACAACACCGCGGAACACCGCGTGAGCGGCGCCGAACGCTACGCCAAGGTCTACAACATCGATTACAACAGGTGTATTTTTTGTGGATACTGCGTGGAGGCTTGCCCGACGGACGCGATTACGCACGGGCACGGGTTTGAGCTGGCGACGTTTAACGCCAGCAATCTGGTTTACCGCAAGGAGCAAATGCTGGCCCCCCGGCCAGCACACATGGGAGCGAACGTTGTGTTCAATCAGGCCGATGTGGACGGTGGGGCTCCCAAGGAGATGGTTGCGGGGAGTTAGAACCTTCAAGTTCGAAGCACTCACGCCGGTCCGCGAGGGCCGGCGTTTGTATATTGCGAGTTTGAACGGAAGCGCCTTTGGTGAAAGGGATTCCTCCTTGCTCGCTTCGCTCGCGTGTCGGAATGACAATGGTACTTGCCAATGACTGATTTCCTAAAGACCGTGAAAGAGCGCGTGGTCGTCTATGACGGCGCGATGGGGACGAACATACACAAACATAACCCTAGCCTCGACGACTATTGGGGTCAGGAAAATTGTAATGAGATCCTTGTGCTAAGTCGGCCTGACATCATTCGTGAGATCCATGCCAGTTTCCTGAGCGTGGGGTGTGATGTTATCGAGACGGATACATTCAACGGCCAGGGTGCTGTTCTCGGAGAGTTTGGTTTTGCCAGTCGAGTCTCGGAAATCAACCTAGCGGCAGCCAAGCTTGCGAGGGAAGTGGCCGCACAGTTCTCCACGAAAGCTAAACCCCGGTTTGTCGCGGGCTCAATGGGGCCGACCACAAAGTTGCCTTCCTTAGGCCACATCACTTTCGCGCAGATGTACGAGACGTACTTAGAACAGGCTCTCGCATTGATCGAGGGGGGAGTTGACCTTCTGCTTGTCGAGACTTGTCAGGATCTGCTGCAGGCGAAGATCGCAACCGTAGCTGTTCTCGATGCAATGCAGCGAGCTCGAAAAAGATTGCCTTTGCAAGTGCAGGTCACGCTGCAAGAATCCGGTGTCATGCTGCTCGGCACAGAGATCGGTGCCGCACACACCACCCTTGAACCGCTCGACATCAATATTCTCGGACTGAACTGCGCTACCGGTCCGGACTTAATGAACGACGCGGTGCGTTATCTTGGCCTGAATGCAGCGAAGTATATTTCCGTCCTTCCGAATGCTGGACTTCCGCAAAACGAAGGCGGACATCCGGTTTACAAACTTACTCCCGAGAGTTTGGCGGAGTATCACAAGCATTTCGTCGTGGATTACGGTGTGCGGATTGTGGGCGGATGCTGCGGAACGACTCCTGCGCACTTGAAAGCCGTGGTGGATGCGGTTTCCGGCGTGGAGCCGGCGAAGCGCGAGGTGAAACGCGTGGGCGCAGCGTCGAGCGCGTATACATCCGTTCCTCTCGATCTCGAACCGAAGCCTTTGATCGTTGCAGAAGAGATGAATACGACGACACGCGTCGAGCATTTTCGGAATCTGGTGCGGGGGAAGAAGTACGACGACATTCTGGCGCTGGCGAAGAAACTGGTGAACGACGGATCGCACATGCTGGACTTGTGCTGCGCGATTGTCGGCGAGGATGAGAAGGGATACATCACGTCGATTCTGGAGAGGATTGCGACGCGAGTTCCGGCGCCGATTCTGGTGGATTCGACTGAGGCGGACGTGGTGGAAGAGGCGCTGAAGAGGATTCCGGGGCGGGCCATTATCAATTCGATCAATCTGGAGGATGGGGAGAAGCGAACGTCGCTGGTGCTGCCGATGGCGAAGCGGTATGGAGCAGCGGTGATTGCGCTGACGATTGATGAAGACGGGATGGCGCTGACCGCCGAAAAGAAGGCGGCGATTGCACACCGGATTTTCGATCTGGCGACGAAGAAGTATGGGCTGGACGGGACGGATTTGATTTTCGATGCGCTGACGCTGCCGATTTCGACCGGGCAGGAGGAATATCGAAGCGCCGGAATCGAAACGCTGAACGCGGTTGAGCGGATCAAGAAAGAATTGCCCGATGTGAAGACGATATTGGGCGTGAGCAATATTTCGTTTGGGCTGGATGCTTATCCGCGGCGGGTGTTGAATTCGGTGTTCATGCACGAGGCGGTGAACCGCGGGCTGGATATGGCCATCGTGAACTACACAAAGATTTATCCACTGTACAAGATTCCACAGGAAGAAGTGGATCTGGCGCGAAAGCTGATTTTCCGGGACGCGTCGGATGGCGATCCGCTGCAGAAATACATGAACCACTTTGCCGGGTTGAAGGGCAAGCCGGCGGCTTCGACCACGGCACATGTGGATACGCTATCGGTAGAGGACAAGCTGAAGTTCGCCATCATCAACGGCGAGAAGTCGGTGGGCGAGGGCGCGCATAAGAAGTCTCTGGAGGAGTTGCTGGAAGAGGCACTCGGGTCATACTCCGCGCTGGAGTTGATCAACACCGTTTTGCTCGACGGGATGAGGACCGTGGGTGATTTGTTTGGCGCGCGCAAGATGCAACTGCCTTCTGTGCTGGATGCGGCGGGCGTGATGAAGCAGGCCGTGGCTTATCTGGAGCCGAAGATGGAGAAGAAGGTGGGCGGATCGCAGAAGGGGACGATCGTGCTCGCGACCGTGAAGGGAGATGTCCACGATATTGGAAAGAATCTGGTGGACATTATTTTGTCGAACAACGGATTCAAGGTGGTGAATTTGGGAATCAAGCAGCCGGGGGACAAGATTATCAGCGCAGCGCAGGAACATGGGGCGGATGCGATTGGGCTGAGCGGGCTGCTGGTGAAGTCGACGCTGGAGATGAAGTATGTGATCCAGGACTTGCAGCGGCAGAGGCTGGAGTTTCCGGTGATCTGCGGCGGAGCGGCTTTGACGCGCAAGTATGTGGAGGACGATTTGCGGCGGGAGTATGAGAATGCCGTGTTCTATGCGGAGGATGCGTTTGCCGGGCTGCACGTGATGGAAGATCTGGTGACGGAGGATGGCGCGCGGGAGACGCGGCTGCGCGATGGGCGAACGGTGAAGGAGTACGCGAAAGCGGCGGCGGTGGATGAGGAGACTGGTCCAGTGTTCGCGGAGCGGAGCGCGGTGGTGACAGACGCGCCGAATATTCCGGAGCCTCCGTTCTGGGGAGTGCGGGTAAAGCATTACGATGTGCGCGAGGTGTTCCCCTACATTAACGAGACGGCGTTGTTCAAGAATCAGTGGCAGTTGAAGACGGCGTCGCAGGCGGATTACGTGCGGCTGGTGGAGGAGAAGTTCCGGCCGATCAAGAAGAAGATCGAAGAAGAAGTGGCGGGATCGGGGTTGTTCGAGCCGAAAGTGGTGTACGGGTATTTTCCGTGCCAGAGTGATGGGAATGATGTGGTGGTGTATGAAGTGGACGGTGGCCAGTGGCCAGGGGCCAGCAAAGACATGGCCGACCTTCGCTCGGCTGGACAGCCGAGGGCGGCTGTCCCCACACGAGAGTTGCTAAGATTCACTTTTCCGCGGCAGCGGGAGGGGAGGCGGTTGTGTATTTCCGACTTCTTTGCCGCCAAGTCGTCGGGGAAGATAGATGTGATTGGATTTTCGCTGGTGACGATTGGGTCGAAGGCCTCGGTGGAGACACAGAAACTGTTTGAGGGCGGGGAGTATACAAAATATTTGTATCTGCACGGCCTGAGCGTGGAGACGGCGGAGGCGCTGGCGGAGCTGCATCATAAGACGATGCGCGAGGAGCTAGGGATTGCCGGCGAGGATGCGGCGGCGATTCGCGATTTGTTCCATCAGAAGTATCGCGGGTCGAGGTATTCGTTTGGATATCCGGCGTGCCCGAATCTGGAGGATCAGACCAAATTGTTTGTGTTGTTGAAGCCGGAGGAGAATGTGGGAGTGCGGCTGACTTCGGGATTCTTGCTGGAGCCGGAGCAGAGTACGTCGGCGCTGGTGGTGCATCATCCGGGCGCGAAGTATTTCGTGGTGTGACGGAACCATTCTCACCACGGAGGCACAGAGACACGGAGAAGACAATACGGATGTCTTGAAAAAGGGACGCTCGGTGAGCGTCCTTTTTCATTTGCCAACCGGCGGGCTTCGCCCGCTGGACAGCCGAGGGCGGCTGTCCCTACATGAGCCTTGCCGAAATCAGAAAGTAGCGGCCAGGCGGAGGGCGTAGCTTCGGGGCGGCCCGATGGCGTTGGCGGAGAAGAGGCCGCCGAAGTCGAGGATGTTCAGGCGGTTGTTCAGGTTCTCGCCGTCGGCCTGAAAGTTGAGGGCCAGCTTGTCTGATTCGTAAAGTTGAGCGCCGAGGGAGGCGTCGACGGCGAGGGTGGGCTTGATGCGTCCGCTCGCGAAGTTGATGCGATCGACGACCGCCTGGCCGTACTCGGCCAGCGACTGCTGGTAGGTTCCGGTGAAATCAAAGGGCAGGCCACTGCCATATTCGGAGCCGGCGGCAATCCACACACGAGAAATCAACTGATAACGAAGGCGGGCGCGGACGGTGTTGCGCTGATCTTGCGAATCGGGGAAGTGTCCGGTGAGTTGGGTGGTTGCGCTCACGGCGTCGGAGCCGAGAAACAGGCCGCCGGTTACCGGGAACCAGGCGTTGCCAACAATGTAGGAGTAGCTGAGAAAGCCGGAGAAACGGTTCCAGTGCGGGAGTTCGAGCTTGCCTTCGGCGCCGTAGATTATTGATTTGCGGAAAGCTATGGGAAAGCTGACGGCGGTGTTGAGGATTTGATCGTCGTCGGCGTAGTTATTGACGTCGCGACGGAAATAATTTGCGTCGAAGCGAAACTGGTTCAGGAAGCTCTTGGTGGCGCCGAATTCGAAATAGTTGCCGTGGGAAGGTTCGACGGGCAGACGTAGAACAGTCGGTTCGAAGGACTGCACCTGGGGAGAACTGGAGAGCAGAATATTTTCGAAGGACGGGGTTTGAAAAACGCGGTCGTAGGAGGCGTGGAGGATCAATTTGGCTGAGGGAAGGTAGCGCGCTATGGCAAGGCGAGGGCTGACGGCATTTTGATTAGCGAGTAATTGATAGTGGTCCCAGCGCAGGCCGGCGTTGATGGTCCAGTTGCCGACGTGGATGAGGTCTTGAACGAAGGCGGCTTGCTCGAGGTCGGGACGGTTGCCGGAAAATGAGAAGGGGCTCGTCGTACCGGGATCGAAGGGATAGCCGGGGTAATTTGGATTTGCGGTGATGGTGTCGGTGAAGTTTTCGTGGAGGAAGAGATTGTCGGATTCGAGGCCGGCTTTCCACTCCTGATGGCCACGGTGAAGAGAGACAGAGCTGTTGAAATATCCTTCGTTGAAGTAGTTGTGCTGGAAGACGATGACGGGCCAGGAGGAAGGATTGGAGTAGAAGTCGTTGGAGTTGTTGCGAACCATGCCGCGGAAGTCGAGAAGAAAGTTGGGCGAGAAAATGTGCTGATAGGAAGCGATGCCGATGGTCTCGAAATCGTCGGCGGTCTGGAGTTGAGGGGGAGTGCCGGGCGGAGGCGCAGGCTGACCGAGTTCGGGCAGGAGCTGCAGATCTTGCTGGACCTGCTCGTTGGGAATCTCGTAGCGCGCGAGTTCGTGGCGGACGCTGAGGGTGAGGCGATCTTTGGGAGTGAAATCGCGCTCATAGCTTAAAGAGAAATCGCCGGTGGTGCCGCGGTTGGTGAAATTTTCCGGAACGACCGGATTGAGGTAGTGGGCGGTCATGTTGCCGGAAGCGCTCAGGCCGGCGGTGTTTTTGCCGAAGGAATCCTGCAGGCGGGCGAAGGCGCCGGCGGTATCGAAGCTGCCGCCGGAGAGAACGGCTTGGCCATGGAGGCCGGGCTGGGAATCGTGGAGAGTGTTGACTTCGACGACGCCACCCATCTTGCGTCCATACTCGGCGGGAATGCCGGCGGTGTAGATGGTGAGGGAGTCAACGTCGTCGGCTTCGATTTCGGGGCCGAAGCCGGGGGAACGGTTGTCGGTGAGCGGGACGCCGTCGACGACAAATTGAGTTTGATATTCGGAGCCGCGGGGATGGAGAACGGCGTTGCCTTCGTAGAGCCAGCCGGGCTGCGAGTTGATGAGATCGGGAAGCGAGCGGCCGGGAAGGGATGCGGTGCGGTTGGCGATGGCTTGCTGGTCGAGATGGTTGACGGCTCCGGCGCGGTCGGGATCGAGAAGAGTATTTTGCGCGATGACTTGAACGGCGGTGCTGAGAGCGGCGATGTTGAGCCGGACGGCGTACTCGGTGGGAAGGGCGGAATGGATCTCGATTGGGCCGTCGTAGGGAGCGAAATCTGGTTCGTGGACCTGAATGCGATACTGGGCGAAAGGGAGATTGCGGACGACGAAGAGGCCGGAATCGTCGGCGGAGAAGGTGCGGTGGAACTGGATGGCGTCGCTGGAGAGATCGATGGAAGCCTTGATGGGCTCGCCATCGGGGCCGGTAATTTTGAGGCGAAGCTCTCCGGTATTGCTCTGCGCCAGGAGCGGAAGCGCGAGGAAAAGGATGGCGAAGTGGAAAAATAAGCGCACAGTTGGCTCGGGGAATCTTTATGCTACCAGCTTCGACAATCAGGGCTGGAGTTACCAAGGAAACGCCGGATGGCGTTGATGCGGATTTTACAAACGATGACAGATTGGTGACAACTTCGGGAGCGTGGTAAGGGCATGATGAGGGTGCGATCGGGAATAAAAGACCGGGAGCGCGATCTTCAAGCCCTCGGAGAAATTTGAGGGAATGGGGAAACAGGTGTTTTCACCGCAGGGGGTGAGAGCGCCTGTTTTTATTTTGCGGCAGCGAACCTCGGGGGCGAAAGCCACCGTTCAAGTTGTGCGCCTTATCGCAGCGCTGGAAGCGCTGCGCCACCCAAAAAACAGACGCCCTCCTCACTTGGCCGAACCGTCCGACGCCGGTCAGGTTAGCTCGGGTTCATGAAGCGGGCCTCCACCTGAATCTACTTGCGGAGGAGGAGGTCGGCGGCTACGAATACGGCGAAGACGACCGAGATGACGCCGTTCATGGTGAAGAAGGCGGCATTGAGGCGCGAGAGGTCGTTGGGCTTGACCAGGGAATGTTCGTAAAGCAGAAGCAGGGTGACGGCAATGACGCCGGCCACTGCGAGCTTCCCCAGAGCAAATGCGGGGAGGAGCGCGAGAAGAAAGATCAGCATGACGAGATGAAAGGCACGCGCGATCCAAAGGGCGGGACCGATTCCGATGTGGCGAGGGATGGAGTGCAGTCCCGTGCTGCGGTCGAATTCAAAATCCTGGCAGGCGTAGAGGACGTCGAAGCCGGCGACCCAGAAAGTGACCGCAGCGGTGAGCAATAAAATGCGAGGGTCGAGGGAGCCGCGGACAGCGATCCAGGCGGCGGCAGGGGCGATGCCGAGAGCGAAGCCGAGGACGAGATGAGAAAAGCGCGTGAAGCGCTTGGTGTAGGAGTAGAGCAGCAGGACGGCGAGCGCGACGGGAGAGAGCCAGAGGGTGAGGCGATTCAGTTGGGAAGCGGCCAGAATGAAGATGGCGCAGGAGACAACGACGAAGGTCGCGACAAAAGCGTGAGACAGATGACCGGCGGGAAGGGCGCGGGTGAGAGTGCGGGGATTGGCGGCGTCGATGGCGGAATCGGCGAGGCGATTGAAAGCCATGGCGGCGGAGCGGGCCGAGAGCATGGCGACTACGATCCAAAGAAGTTGGTGGGCGGTGGGAAGACCGGAGGCGGCGAGCATGGCTCCGCAGAGGGCAAATGGGAGAGCGAAGATGGAGTGCTCCCACTTGATCATCTCGAGAGTGAC
Organism: Candidatus Sulfotelmatobacter sp.; assembly: GCA_035272245.1. GTDB lineage: Bacteria > Acidobacteriota > Terriglobia > Terriglobales > Acidobacteriaceae > Sulfotelmatobacter. The sequence goes on from DATEQW010000099.1 coordinate 10,370, forward strand.
GCGGAGGTTGTGAAGGACGGGCACAGGAAGATTGTAAGGCAGTTCTCGGTTCTCAGTTTCCAGTTCTCAGTTCTCAGTTCTCGGTTGTCGGTTCTCAGTTCTCAGTTCTCGGTTCTCGGTTCTCAGATCTTCATTGGCGTTCGGCAGGGAGCCAGAGGAAGTCGGAGTGGCGGTATTCCTCGAGCGTGCTTACGTCTTTGCGCGTGATGGCGGACTGGCAGCGATAGCGCAAACCGGCGAGCAGATGCCATGATTTTTCGCGACCTGCCTCCGAGCACTCGACAAAGACTACTGGCCGAGCGGCGGCGAGGGTGCGGCGCATTCCCTCTAGAACGAGAGCCTCGGCACCTTCCACATCGATTTTGACGAAAGTGGGAGGCGAAAGGTCGCCGACCTCGACCAGGTCGTCGATGGAGACGGTTCGAATGGTAAATTCCGTCGCGACTGGGTTGGCGTTGTGCCAGACCAGACTTGCGGTCGACGGATTCTCCAGCAATCGGATCACGGCCTGACCGGCACGGTCCGAAGCCGCGCACTCGAGCAAGCGGACGTTGGTGATGCGGTTGATGGCGATATTGTCCCGGAAGGCGGCGATGTTCAGAGGAATGGGCTCGAAGGCGATCACGCGCCCTTGAGGGCCGACGCGCTTGGCGAGGGATAGAGAGACGTAACCGATGTTCGCGCCGATGTCATACACGGTGTCGCCGGGGCTAACGAATTGCCGGATGGCTTTTTGCAGGTGGGGCTCGTCGGTTCCGAGGAGATAACTGAGTTTTTCGGCGGGAGAAACCGAGATGCGATAGCCGGAGGCTAGGCCGCGGAGGATTCTGCGCGGCTTGGTTTCTGTCCCCCAGAGCAGGACAACACATGATTTCGCAAGGCGACGAACGACTGACATGGCTTGATTGCCTTGTATCACGCGTGAGAAATGGCCGCAAGCGTGGGATGTAAGGAAGCGAGCCAAACGCGCTGTTACTGCGTCGCAAAGAGCGCGACCCTTCGGCTAGGCTCAGGGCAGGCTGCATCGCGCGGCTCGCCCAGATCCTTCGCTGCGCATAAAAACGCTTGCTCAGGATGACAACCAAACTCATTGCGGGTCGGAGATCAGGGGAACGAAGCGAACGGGGTCACGGAGCGAAACGACGGGATGGCCGTCCTGCATGCGGATGAAGTGGAGTTGCTGGGACTCGGGAGGACCGACAGGGACGATCAAGCGTCCACCCTCGCGGAGTTGGGAGATCAGAGCGGGTGGGACATCAGGAGCGGCGGCGGAGACGAGGATGGCGTCGAAGGGGGCTTGGGTGGGAAGACCGAGAGTGCCGTCGCCAGTAAATATGTAAACATTGCTATACCCGAGCGCGGCGATGACGGCGCGAGCGTTGGCTGCGAGGGCGGGATGACGCTCGATGGAAAAAACTTGTGCCGCGAGTTCCGCGAGGAGAGCGGTGACGTAGCCGGAGCCGGTACCGATCTCCAAGACGATATCGGTGGGCGCGAGTTGCAAATACTCGAGCATGACAGCGACGACGTAGGGCTGGGAAATGGTTTGCTCGTCACCGATGGGCAGCGGGTGGTCTTCATAGGCTTCGGAGCGATAGGGTTCGGGAACGAAGGCTTCACGGGGAACGCGAAGCATGGCGTCGAGCACGCGCGGGTCGGAGATGCCGCGGGCGCGGAGTTGGGAGTCGATCATGCGCTGGCGGGCGGTGAGGGGATCGGTCATGGGCAGTGGCTAGTGAACAGTGGTCAGTGGTCAGTGACCAGTGAAAAAAGCGATTCGATTGCTGATCACCGGCCACTGACCACTGAGCATTTCTCTCACTTCAGGGGCTAAAGCCCGCGTCCCTATTGGGCCTGGGCGGCACGACTGAAGTCGTGCCCTTCCCGACCCCATTTAAGGCTAGTGCGCAGTGGTCAGTGGACAGTGAAAAAAGCGATTCGGGTGCTGGCCACTGATCACTGTCCACTGAGCACTTCTCTCACTTCTTGCGGCGGCGAACTCGTACATCGAAGCTGACCACACCATTCTGATCGCGGGTACCGACGACCGAAAGGTTGCGATTGAAATAGTACTCTCCCTGGATGATCTGTTCCGAGCTTTGAGAGACGTTGGTGGAATACGTCAAGGAAACGTTATTGGCGAATTCCTGCTCGATGGTGATTTGCGGGCCGTTGCTGATGGGGTTGTTTTCGGTGGTGAGTCCCTGCGGATCGATTTTGATATTGCTGGCACCGAACAGGCGCTGCAAGCGATTACTGACGCTGGTGTTCAAGGCTTGGCTGAGGATCAGAGCGGTAGCCTGATCGGAAAAGGCGCTCTGGCCGGACTGCTCCTGAAGCTGACTCGACTCATTGCCGGTGCGGCCGAGAGCGAGCAGGGCGATGATATCGGATTTCGGTAGCGGCGGCTCGGAACGGTAGTTCAAGTTGAGGCCACGATCGGGCGTGCCGGTCACGGTGATATTGAGATCGTAGTTGCGGACGTGAGTGGAGGCCTGCAGATTCAGTTGCGGCTCGATGGAAACCGGGTTGGCGAAATTGATGTCGCCGCGCTCGAGGGTGTAACGGGTGCCGTGGAAGGTGGCTTGGCCTTCGAGAACATCGACGCGGCCGAGGACGGCGGGGCGCGCCACGGAGCCGCGGAGGCGGAGATCGGCGTCGCCGGAGAGACGGGCGATGGCGGTACGCATCTGAAGTTCGGGAGCGGTTTGAACGTGGATATCCAGCTTGATGTTGTTGAGCGGAGAGTTGGCGACGGTGATGGGAGAGCCTTGGCGGCCACGCTCGAGGTACGAGCTGAAATCAAAGCCGGGAGTGACGGCGATCTTATTAACGATGATATCGCCGGAGACGGAAGAAGCTGAGCGGGTGCCCACCCAGTGCAGTTGAGCGTCCGCCGTGGAACTGACTCCGGGAGGATAGCGGAGGCGAACATCTTTGGCAGATGCGGTGAGATTGAAATTCAGCTGCTGATTGAGATAGGTGGCATCGCCCTCGAAGGTTAATGTGCCACCACCGGTGTGGGCGGTGAGCGACTCGATGTGGGCACGATCGCGAGTGAAGATTAGAGAGCCGTTGACTCCGCTGAGGCCGCTGGGGAGGTTCGCGTAGGAAAGCGAACCATCGGCAAACTGCAGACGGCCTTGGGGAAAGGGATCGGTGAGCGTTCCGCCGACGGTCATGTTCAAGGTTGCCAGGCCGGAGCCGGCGAGGTCGGGGGTAAAACCGGAGAGCAGTTTGAGATCGAGATGGCCTTCGGCGGATAGATCGAGGGCACGGCTGCCGGAGAGTTGAATGGAGCCGTGGACGGCGAGGTCAGTTCCCTCCCCCAGCATATGGAATTGCTGAATATTGAGGGATTGGTTCGCGATTACGAAACGAATGGGGGCTTGATTGTCGAGTTTGACCTGTTCGAGATCGAGAGATAAGGAGCTGAGATCACCGTTCACCGTCCAGCCTGAGGGTCGGAGCAGTTCGCCGTGGAAGTCGAGATTGCCTCCGACGGAGGAGTATCCGGTCAGTTGAGCACCGAGATAGGCGTGCCACACTGGAACGAGATCAAGCTGATCCGCACGGAAAGAAAGGTCGGCGGGATAGCCGTCGCGTAGCTGGACATTGCCGCTCACCAGTAGCGAACCTTGCTGCAATTGAGAGTTGCCGGTGAGATGAAGCTGATTGCCTTGTGTAACGGCCTGCAGGTCGAACTCGCCTTCGAGTTTGCGATCGAGCGTGAGTTTGCGGAGGTGAACGTCAGCGTTGAGGGCAGGCGCATCCGGCGTGCCCGAGGCTTTGAGTTTGAAATCAGCACGGCCTTCGACAGAGAGCCTGCGGGAGTGGAACTGGTAGTCGCGCGCCAAGTCGAGATTATTTCCATCGACGTCGAGGTGAAAGACATGGGTCGTGGGATTGAAGGAGGCGTTTCCGGTGATGACGGAATCGTCGTGAAACAGATGCATGTTATCGAATGCAAGTTCGCCGTGGGAGAAGTGGAAGGCGGAATCGAATTGCTGGATGGCCTCGCCGTAAGCCGAGGCGTGGTTGAGATGGAGTTGTCCATCGCCGTGAGCGTCGGATCGGGTGCCTCCGGCTTGCAGAAAAAGATCGGCTATTCCGCTAAGGGGATAGTGGTAGCCGGCTAAAGATTGCAGCGAAGCCAGGTCGGCATTGTGAAGATTGGCGCGAAGCGCGAAGACGCTATCACCGGTGAGGTGGCCATGTTCAAGAGTGGCGGAGGCGTCGAATTCAGCGGAGGTATCGCCGCGCTCCAGAGTGGCGCTGTGAAGAGAGACAGACTCGAAAGAAAGCAGGAGGGAGGCGGAAAGAGAATCCCACTGGGTTCTGAGTTGAGGCGTGTCGGCGGTGGCGGGAACGTTGACCTCGAAATCGTCCACCTGGAGGCTTCCGGCAAGTTGCGGGGAGGAAACTGACCCAGCCATATTGCCGTTAAAAGAGGCGCGCCCGTTCAGCACTACGGGGAACAGCGCGGGACCACGGACTACGGCAGCGAAAGGAAGCCAATCGGCGAGGCTGGAAGTGGAAACCGACAGGTGCAGGGCCGACGAAGAAGAAAGTGTGCCGGAGGCTTGCACGCGGCTGGTGGGGGTGGTCAGGTTGAACTCCGGAAGATCGAGCGTGTCATTGGCCGCGTGGTACACCCCGGTGGCGTGAGCGGTCAGCGGCAGCTGGACAGGAGCGATGCGGTCGGGTGGCTTGACGTCGAGAGCGAACTGGACTTCGGCATCGCGGCGAGTTCCCTTCCAGCGAGTTTCGAGGGTACCGGAGGCCAGTCCGGCTGGATGCAACGTCTGAATGGGGTGCTCCGGCGCATTCAGAGCGACCGCGAGTTCCTGGGCGGAGATGTCGCGAAGGCGAAGAACGATCAATGCGTTTTGGATCGCGGTCGACTTGGGCTTGGCTGCTGGCGGGCGGGACTTGTTCAGAGGGGGCGCGGCGGAGATAGTGGCGGTCTCGAGAACTTTTCTAGCAGCGGGCGAGAGATGTTGCTCGGCAGCGAGCCACTGATTGATTTCGGCATCGCCGGTGACGCTTCCGCCAAAGATCTTGCCCTCCAGCCGGGACAATTTGAGTTGCTGATCGCTGACCGAGTAACCGGTAGTCACAGATGCCTTGGAGAAAGCGACCGCGTCGGATTGCCAGGCGAGATCGCGCAGGGTGAGCAGACCATTGGAGGCGAACTGGTCGAGGGACCAGTTGCCGTCGCCTTTGAGTTCGAGGAGGCCGCTGCGAAGCTCGCGACGCCGGGCGACGGAAGCAGCTTCCGTGAGATCGATTTGAGCATCGTAGGCGGCTTGGATATGCGGACGGCGAAAGTTCGTGACTTGACCGTTGGCGGAAAGATTGGAGTGGCCGGAATTCCATTTGAGCGCGGAGAAGGTGGCGGAATCCGATGCCAGGCTGAAATCCACGGAACTCATCCACGCGAAGGGCCGGCAATCTCGAAGCTTGGTATCGACCATGCCAAGCAGGAGACGGCCGTGGTAGCGAGCGTGGAGATAGGAATAATCCATCTGCAGGGACATGTTGCGAGCGGCGAGATCCAGCGGAATGGCCTGGTCGTCCCAGAGCAAGCGGCCCTGACGAACGTCCAGCCGAGTGATCGAAAGTGAGAAGAGTTGTTCGATCGAAGCCTGGGTAGAAAACCCGCTTGTCCGCCCGGGGAAGTTTGTGCTGCCGTCGGGATAAAAAATGACGTGGGCGACGGGCTGATCGAGAATCACTTCATGAAAGGCGAGCTCGGAACGAATCAGGGAGCTGACCTTCAAACGGGCAACGATGTTCTCGACGTGAGCCAATGGGACGTCGGTGGCGGGCTCGCGGCCATGCACGGTGATATTCCGCACCTCGACCTGCAAGCGAAACGGGATGGTGTGGAAGCTGCCGATTTCAGCGCGGCCTCCGGTGATGCGCTCGACTTCAGCGACAAGGCGACGGCGAACCAGCGCCTGGAAAGAATCTGTATTGATGTAGATGGTCAGAGCGAGCGCGACAGCAGTCAGGGCACTAATGAGGATCAACAGGTACTTCCACCAGCGGCGGGCTGGTTTGGCTACGGCCTCCGTCACTGCGATTGAACCCCTGAATCGCCGGACGAGGACGCATTGCCGGGAACGTGGACCTGACCTTCCGAGCGCAAGGTTTGCAGCCAGGAGACGAGCATCTCACTAACTTTTTCCTGAGTGAGCAGTTCGCGGATCTTGCCGGAAACCTCGGTGAGCGGGACTTCGGATGCCCCGGCCTCTTTCAATTTGGGGACAAACTGGTCGCGGTAGTAGGCCTCGATGGATTTGGAATCGATTTGCACGGCGGGGCGGAGGCGAGCATCGACCAGGCGCATCACATCAATCTCCTGCTGCACGTGAGCGAAGAGATCTTTTTCTGCGAGGTGATAGGAGGCCAGCAGGGACCGCCATGCGTTGTCGGAGTCGACCTGAGGATATTGTTTGCGGGCATCGGCGATGCGGGCGGAGACTTCGGCGTCGGTGGCGTGGCGGAAGTCGGCGGACTTCATTTGCTCACGCAGCAGTTCCAGGTCGATGAGGCGGTCGAGAGCCGCGCGGCGATCGTCGTCGGTGAAGCTGGCAAACGAGCGGTTGCTGAGGAGCGCTTCGTAACACAGGGCTTCATCCCGATCGGATTGCAAAATGGCGCGGCCGTTTACCGTGGCGACGATGCGATCGATGACCTGAGGAGCGGGAGAAGCGGCGGCGGCGCGCGGAAGGGCGATAAAAAGGAGAACGAGCAAAAGCGCGGGTGCTGCGGGAATCGAAGTATGGTTACGAAATCTCATTAAAATGGCTGACCTATGCTGAAAAAAACGTTGAAATGGCGCAAACGCTGCGTCTCGAAGTCTCCCGTCAGTTGTCCTTTGGAATTGAGGGTGCCCTGGAAATAAGACGTCGGATTCAGATTGTACCCGAAGTCAAAGCGCAGGGGGCCGATGGGTGTTTTATATCGTAAACCAACTCCCATGGCATGCGAAGTATAGTCGTAACCACTGTTATCGAATGAGGTAACACAGGCGGAGTTGGGCACGCCGCCCGCCAGCAAACACTGTGAGGGATCCGGCTGGTGCCAGCGCAGGAGGCCCTTGAGCATGTCGTGACCGGCAGTGAAGACGTTTCCCATATCGTGAAAGAGAGCGAAGCCGAAGCCTTCCCCGAGGTAGGGCAGGCTAACCGAGGGGAAGCGGAGTTCCTCACTGTTGACGAACAGAGCGGAGCCACCAACGGGAAAGCCGGAATCGGGATCGCGAGGCCCTGCCTGATTCAACCCGAAACCGCGATGGGAGTTGCCACCGCCGGCAAAAAAAAGTTCGGGTAGCGGGATGATGGAAATGTCCGACTGACAGGCCGTCTGCAATTTGTTGAGTGGACAGGAACCCGGAGGCAGGATTCTGGTGCCACCATAGACCTGCTCCACGCCGAGGGTGGTGGAGCGGGCGAAGACGAATTTATGATTGGGCCGACCAAAGGCGTAATAGGTGGAATCCTGCGCCAGAGCGCGTCCATAGTCTGACTGAGAGCCGACATAACTGGAGGCACCAAAACCATCGAGCGTGAAGTACTGACCCTTGGTGCTTTCGAGCGGATTATCGCGCATGTCGCGGATGAAGGTGAAGCCGGGACCACCCACGTGAGCCGGCAGAGAAAACAGACTAAATTCGGCGGGGGAGAAGTTCGATGCGATGTCGCTGGCCTTAACCCGGCGGTAATCGAAGCGGTAGGTGATGGAGGTGGAATGATTGGCCAGCTGCTTGCCAATTTGCTGGCGAAGATCGACCTTGCCCTCAAAGCGCTGTGAGGTGAAGGTTGCGACGTTGAGACTATTGTCATAGAAAGCGGTGAAGATAAGTTTGAGGCGGTCGTTATTGAGGATTTTTGGGATTTCGTAGCTGATCAAGCCGCGCTGCTGGAGGCGTCCGACGTGAGACTGGAAGGTGGCGGTCTGATCGCGGCCGCCGACGTTCAGACGGGTTATATCCAATCCAACGCGAGGACTAACGCCGGTCGCGCCGTCGGGAGCTTTTTCACC
>DATEQW010000100.1:0-5532 GCA_035272245.1 Candidatus Sulfotelmatobacter sp.
GGTGATTGGGGCGAGATGGGCGCCTGCCGCCAGCAGGATGACGATGATCACGGGTTTGAGCCATGCGAGTCGAGATCTTGCCGGCTCGCTTTTTTCCTCCCGCTTGCCGTCGATAGCGGATTCGATCACGACTGCACCTGCAGCGAGCAGCATGGGATAGACCGGAGCGAGGTAGTAATTCTTTCCGTGAAGAACAAAGAAGGCTGTGAAGCAGACCAGGTAGCACCAACCCAGCGCGTGATAAGGCTTGAGGCGCGCCGAGAAGAGCAGGGCAAATAGTCCGGTGAGCCAGATCGGTGCTGTGAGCGGGTGAAGCAGCAAGGTCTGCTGAAAGAAATATTGCGGGAAGGGAAGGATGACGTCGCGGCCTTCGACGCGGATGTTGTGCATGAGTTGGAGGAAGGGCCATTGATAGTGGATGTTCCACAGCAGGTTCGGCAGGAAGATCAAGAACGCCGCCCCGCCGCCGAGCCAGATCCACGGACTGAGGAAGACGCGGCGCTGGGCCGTGAGCAGAAGGCCGACGACTATTCCGAGACCAAAGAGCGCGATGGAATATTTTTCCTGCAAGCCGACACCTGCGACCACACCGAACCACAGCCAGTGGCGAGGCTGGCCGCGCTTGATGGCCAGGATGGCAAAGTAGGCGCAGCCCATCCAAAGATTAGGTTCGAGACAGTTGGTACCGAGCAGGCTGGCGTTCGACAAATACTGCGGCGCGATGACCACGGTGATGGCGCTCAGCAGAGGCGCGAAGCGGCGTCCGCCGAACTCACGGGCGAGTACGGCGGTTTGGACCACTAGAAGCGAGGATGCCAGCGCGGGGATGAAACGAATGCTGCGGAGAGAATCACCGAGTACGACACGGCTCATGTGAGTCAGGAATGGAATGAGTGGCGGCTGGTCGACATATCCCCAGGCAAGGTGATCGCCGCAAGACATGTAATCGAACTCGTCGCGAAAGTAGCCGTAGCGGTTGTTGAAGTAAATGTGGAAGAGGAGTTTGGCAAGCGCGATCGCCCAGATGATCGCCATACCAAGAGCGAGGAAGGATTGGTGATCGCGAGAGGAAACTGTCGACGCAGGTGTGGCCATGAGTGGAAAAGGATAGCGGAAGACGGAGGGTCTGTCATCGCATGTCTGAAAAGCCGAATCTTAGAATCCTCCAACACAATCACACAGTGGCTGGGAGTCGATTAGGCGCGATGGGACGTGGCGATCGCTTCGCAAACGAAGGTAACGTTCCCTGTTGATTACCTATTCTTGGCGCCGATGGGCTTGTGGTAACGTTTGAATTACCGCATATTCAAAAGGCTTGAATAAGGTTTTTGGTCCACGTGTCGTCGCAGACTCGCAAACCGGGCGTCCACATTGCGTGGAAAACGGTCACGTACCGCAGTGTGGCGCTGCTGATCCTGGCCGCTGCACTGGTGTGCCTGGTTGGGATGAGACTGGCCTTTCCGCAATTTACCGAGAGCAGCATCAAGGCGGCCGACGGTGTGGCGAATAAAGTTTTGGAGCGGGTGGCGGGAATGGCTCCGCCGGCGGGGAGTGGGGTATCGACGGCGCAGCAGGCTCACTTTACTGCACTCGATGGCACGGTGCGGGTGAAGAAGGGCAGCAGCAGTAGCTGGCTGGCTGCGGACTACAACGTTCCTCTGGATAAAGGCGACGTGGTGCAGACCGGATCGGAAGGCATGGCCAAGGTGGCCTTCAACGACGGCACCAGTTACACGGTGAAGCAGGATTCGCTGATTGTAATTGAAGAAAATTCGGCCAACGATCAACAGCAGACGAATGTGGCCGTCGCGGTTAGTACAGGAACGGTGGACCTGTCCACGGCGACCTATTCACAGGGGTCGAAATCGCAGGTGATTGTGGCGGGAGCGACGGCATCTCTGGCACCCCAGTCGGCCGCGCAGGTACACAACGATCCGAAGCTGGATCAGCACGAGATTTTGATGAAGAAGGGCGCGGGCGAGGTTACGCGCAACGGCGAGACGGTACAGTTGGCGAACTGGGAAAAGGTAAGTTTCCGGCAGGAAGAAGCGCACATGGAGAAGGCGAAAGGCACGGGACCGCCGACGCCGATTTCTCCCGCCAACATGGCGCCGATTTTTACTTCCGGGGAGACCACCAAGGATGTGGAGTTTTCCTGGACGCCCATGGCGAATGCGTCGGGTTACCGGCTTCGTATATCGAGAAATCCCTACTTTTCTTCTACACTGGTAGATAAGAGAGTGAACACAGCGGACGTTACAGTTACAAGCCTGGGCGAAGGTGCGTACTACTGGGTGGTACAGTCGTACGAAGCTTCGGGAAAAGAATCGGTGGAGAGCGAGAAGAATCGCTTCACGATTATTCCCAAGGGAAAGCAGACCGAAGCCATCGACCTTGAACTGGATCCGTTCATCCAGCACGGACATGTGATTGAAGTGACGGGCAAGACGCAGATTGGGGCGCGGGTGATGGTCAACGGGCGAGAGGTGCCCATGGTTACCTCGGACGGGACATTCCACTATTTCACTCCACCGCTGGCAACTGGAGAAGCTGTGATTACAGTAACGGCGCAAACCTCCGAGGGTGGAGTGAACACGCAACAGAAGAAGATCATTATTCAGTAGATCGGCAGTTCGATCAGGGAAGTGCAGTGAGTTCGTGCAGTGAGTTCTAGCAATCCGGGATGGCCCGGAAAACGAGCGGTTCGAATTAAGTAAAAGCGAGAGAAGAGTTCGTCATGTCAAGCAACGGCTTTCATTCATCACGCTCCCACAACCTCAGGTCTTTATTCAGCCTGTTCTCAAGCGATCTGGCGATCGATCTGGGGACGGCCAACACGTTGGTGTACGCGCGCGGCAAGGGCATTGTGGTGAATGAGCCTTCCATCGTCGCCATCAACAAAAATACCGGCGAAGTGGAGGCCGTGGGCAAAGAGGCGAAAGAGATGCTGGGGCGCACGCCCGGCAACATCGTCGCCATCAAGCCTATGAAGGATGGCGTGATTGCCGACTTCAAGGTCACCGAGAAGATGCTGAACTATTTCATCCAGAAGGCGCACAACCGCAAGATGCTGGTGCATCCGCGCATCGTGATTGGCGTGCCTTCGGAGATCACGCAGGTGGAAAAGCGCGCGGTCATGGACTCGGCCTACCGCGCCAAGGCGAGTGAAGTGCATCTGGTGGAGCAGGCGATGGTGGCGGCGATCGGAGCGGGACTGCCGATTACCGAGCCCAGCGGAAATATGGTGGTCGACATCGGTGGGGGCACGACGGACATCGCGGTGATTTCCTTGAGCGGCATTGTTTACTCGCGCTCGGTGCGGATGGCTGGGAATCAGATGGATGAAGCCATCATGAATTATCTGAAGCGGAAATATAATTTGCTAATAGGCGAGCGCACCGGCGAGCAGATCAAGATGGAGATTGGGTCGGCGCATCAGCTCGACAAGCCGATGACCATGGAGATTAAAGGGCGCAACCTGATTGAAGGTGTGCCAAAGACGATTACGGTAGATGACGGCGAAATTCGCGAGGCGCTCAGCGAGTGCGTATCGACCATCATGAATGCGATTCGCGTAGCCCTGGAGCGGACGCCGCCGGAGCTTTCCGCCGACATCAGCGACCGCGGCATCGTGCTCACCGGCGGCGGGGCGTTGCTGAAGAATCTGGACAAGCGCATCCGGGAAGAAACCGGACTGCCAGTCTCCATTGCCGACGATCCGCTGTGCAGCGTGGTGCTGGGTACGGGCAAGATGCTCTCGGACTTCAAGTTGCTGCGGAAGATTTCGATTGAGTAGAAAAAAGTGGTCAGTGGGCAGTGATCAGTGGTCAGGAAATTCTTCTTGCTCTTACTGACCACTAATCACTAGCCACTGACCACTTATTTATGGAATCCGTTCTCGGCCGTTACCGCAATCTGACCATCCTGGTGGGAGTGTTGTTCCTGCAGGTGCTGGGGCTGGCTGTGCAGGTCAAGCGCAGCGCCGACGCTGAGAATACGCGCTTGATCCGCATCTGGGCGGTGGATACCATCACTCCGTTTGAGCGCGTCCTGGTGTGGGCGCAAAACAGCGGCAACAATCTCTGGCATAACTATTTCTACCTCCGCGGCGTGCGGGCGGAAAATCGTCAACTCAAAGAGCAGATCGAGCAGATGCGGCTGGAGCAGGTGCGGCTGAGCGAAGACGCGGAGCAGGCGCACCGGCTGCAAAGTCTATTGGCTTTTAAAGAGCAGACGATCGCGAAGACCGTGCCGGCGCAGGTGATCGGATCGAGTGGCAGCGATCTTTCCCGGTCGATTTACATTGACAAAGGTTCGAATGACGGCGTGGGACTGGATATGGCGGTGATTACCGCGGGAGGCATCGTGGGGAAAGTGCTGCGCGTGTATCCTTCGACGGCGCTAGTGCTGATGATCAACGACCAGACCAGCGGGGTGGGCGCAATGCTCGAAAAATCGCGGCTCCAAGGAGTGCTGCGTGGCACTGCGAATGGGAGAGTGATTTTGGAACGGGTGATGAGCGATGAGCAAGTCACTGCCGGAGAAACTGTCCTGAGCAGCGGCGGTGACCAGATCTTTCCCAAGGGATTGCCCGTAGGCACGGTGACCAAGGTGAGCCCGGGGCGGGAAATGTTTTTGAACATAGAGGTAAAACCAGCGGCCGATTTGAGCCGCCTGGAAGAAGTGTTGGTGATTACGGAAAAGCAGGAACAGAATCCAGTGGCGGAAACCGCGGGCCGGGTGCGTGCGGCCGATATTCTGACGCAGCGATTGCCCTCGGTGCCGGACAAGCCTGCAGTGGATGCGGCGACGGCAGCCACCACGGCAAATAAAGTCGTTGCGCCTGCATTAGGGACGAACCCATCTGCGAAGCCTTCGGCTCCAGTTCAGAGCACAGCAAAACCTGAGGCGAATCAGCATGGTGTGACGCCATCGTTCGCTAAGGTGCCATCGTCTTCCACAGCTACAGCTCCAGGCAGCACGAAAGCGGTGAGTACGGGCGGTGCGCAGATCGCGCCAGCAAATGCACCGTCCGCGGCCAGCCAGACGCCAAAGAAAACCGCGCCGAAAGCGGTGTCCGGCGATCCGGCATTGAATAGCGATTCTCGCGAGGCGGAGGGAGCGAACACGGTGGTGCCGGCGCCGAAAACCATACCAGCGCAGCCCAAGCCAACCGTCCCACAGCCGAATCCCCAACCGCCGGCAACGGAAGACGACCCTCACTAGCGTGCCCATCACTTACACATCGGGAGAGCAGATTGAGGTTTACCGGTTCAGCATTCCGGTGACTATCGGCGTGCCGTTGCTGGCGTTGTTCTTGCAGTCGTTTGTGCCCAGGTTCTTTCCGCTGTTTGCCGTTTACTTCGACTTACCCCTGCTGGTTACGATCTACTTTGGGATGGCCCGGCGCAACCCCATTTCGGGGCTCCTAACGGGAGCGGCGATTGGGCTGGTGCAGGACATGCTGGGGCCCTATCCGATCGGCATCTATGGGATCGCCAAGACGGTGGTGGGCTACCTGGCATCGTCTCT
>DATEQW010000101.1:0-7963 GCA_035272245.1 Candidatus Sulfotelmatobacter sp.
TGGTCCTGAGCATCTCGAAGAGCTAGCTTCGATGCTGATCAAGTTTTGCGGCGGCGAAGAGGATTGCAATATCCCGCTGCTGAAGGAGTCGATTGAAGTCCTAAGCCGGGCCGCCGAGTCTCGCGAACTGCGGACTGCCGGACATGGCGATCTGGTGGCGCGCTATACGGAGATCATCGCACGCTCCCTGCATTTGCCCCCTGAGGAAACCGCCGACCTGGTTTACGCCGCCCGCATCCACGATGTCGGCAAGATCTTCGTCCCGGAGCGCATTCTAAATAAGCCCGGTCCGCTCACCGATGACGAATTTTTCCTGGTTCGCATGCACGCCCGCGTCGGAGCGGAGATTGCCGCCATCCTCCCGCATAGCGGAATGATGCGCCAGGCCATCGAGCACCATCATCAGCGCTTCGACGGAACCGGCTACCCGGATGGCGCGAAGGGCGAACAGATTCCCCTGTGGGCCCGCATCATCGCTCTCGCCGACGCCTACGCCAACATGCTCACCGAGCAATCCATCGCCGCTGCGCGCACTCCTGAGCAGGCTCTCGACGAACTCTCCAAGATGAGTGGCACCGGCTTCGACGGTATGCTCGTCCGCCTTCTCCTGCGTGAATTAAAGTCGGAACGCACCTCGTCGTCAAAAGAAAGCTTCTAGCGCACTCACGACGACGGTTCTAATCGACTGTGCCGAGCACTTCGCCGGCGGGTAAGCCATCGACGGGAAGGGAGTACCAGCCATAGGTCGGCGTACCCTCCGCCCACTCTCCCATGTCCTTGACAACCCAAGCCCACTTGCCTTCAAAGTCGCTGCCGGTTCCGGTGGCTGGGGTATCCGCAACCACCCAGTACTGTGTGCCAGCGCTGACCGCAACCGGAGGAAAATTGGCGACGGTGAGGGTACAACAGCTAGATCCCGGCAGATTCGACACGGTCACCGGCCCTGCCAGCAGCGTTCCCGGATAGCCGCTGCCCGAATCGGCATAGATGCTGAGGTTCACTTGGTCGTCCCCGCTCATATACTGCACCGCAACCCCCACCTGCGAAACTTGAGCATCGAGCTTTGGGGTAAAGGGCATCGCGATGAACTCGGGAAGACCTGCGCCCGGTAGCGAGGAGGTTGGACCCAAAATGGCCCAGCCGTTTTGGTCGTTGTACAGGTCGGTCTTCGTACCCAGGTTGCTGTAGATTCTCTTCAAAGCCACCGCATTTTCCTGCGGCGGCACGTGGATCGCCGACTTTTCCCTAGTGTGCACGACTTGCGGAGCTGCTCCGATCTGAGCAAACAGGGTCACGCTGCCAAGAAGTGCGAGGCATGCAGATACCAGAATCTTTTTCACGAATTTTCTCCTTTTGCAGGGGCTGTTGGTTTCGGCCTGCAGGCTCTCGAAGCCAAGCCCGGAAAGCACCGTAATTTTTGACCAGCACCCTTCATCGGCGACGGCCTACTGAACTGTCCCAAGCACTTCACCGGCGGGTAAGTTGTCGGCAGTATCTGCGAACCAGCCCGATCCCCGGTTGAACGATACTGGGATGTCTTTGGCAACGTGGTTCCACACGCCACGGAAATCGCTTCCCACTCCAGTCAGGGGCGTATCCGCAACTACCCAGTACTGCGTGCCAGCAGTTACTGCTACCGGGGTAAAGTTGGCCACCGTGAGAGTGCAGCAGGTTCCGGCTACGGCTAGATTCGTGACCGTCACAGGGCCCGCCAGCAACGTTCCCGGGATACCGCCCGCGTCCGTATAGATGCTGAGGTCCACCTGGTTGTCCCCGCTGGTGTAGAACACAGCAACCTGCACCTGCGAGAGCAGAAAATTCGACTTCGGGGTAAATGGCATGCCGGCGAAAGCGGCGCTTGTGGCGGCGTTCGGTCCTGCAACCAACCAGCTATGGGCATTGACCCAATAAGGATCGGCCTTCGGACCCAAATTGCTGTAGATTTTCTTCAAAGCCACCGCGTCTCCCTGCGGCGGCACCTCAATCTGCGGAACATCGATTTGCGGTACTTGGATCGCCAACTTTTCCGTGGCTGGCAAAGCCCGGGAATTTGCTCCGGTCTGAGCCAACACGGTCAGGCTGCAAAGTGCCAACAGGCACACAAACAGCAGAATTTTTTTCACAAGTCTTCCTCCTTTATCTGGGCGTTTGGTTGATTGCGAGATATGGGTGACATTGGAAGTCCATAGTGTCGGCTTCCTCACTAGAACCCTGCGATTGTCAGAGTGACAACATGACCTCTAAGAAATGAGGCCCTTCGCTCCCGCGGGTAGCATTCTCAACTGATGGGAAGTGTTCCTCGTTGGGATGGGGCACGCCAATGCAACACGAATGCGCGCGTCTTGTCAGTGAGTGGAGTCACGCCTCGATGTGTAGCGAGCGGGCCGGATCAACAGGACGGGATAGGTAACAGGCAGCATTGGAACTTAAGCCGTTCGCGCGGTGTCTTTCTTCATCAAGGCTGCGATCACAAAACGCTCTCCACGGTCGCATTCTCCCTATGCTCGGAGCCTATCTCGCCTCGTGGCAAATGTACTGGCCGGAGTGGAGTATCGGATACTTGTGGAGCACGCTAGACTGGATTTCGCGCTTGGATGTCTACGCTCTTGCGCTGATCCTAATTTACGTCATTGTCCTCGTTCGCCGCGCTTCCTACCGCTATCGCCAAGCTTGCCTTGAATCCCGTGCGGGCAGATTATCAGCGCGTGCACAGAGAGATCTCATGGCCTGTCTGAGCAGGGACACCAGAACCCTTCAGTCAGTTGCGTCCACCGCCCCGTACCTCGGACTTGCAGGCACGTGCCTCGGCATCCTCGACTCATTCAGAGGCGTAGGAATGCAGAGATTTGCGGCCCTAGTATTGACCGTCACATGGATTGCGGCGTCGCTCCTCACAACCGTAGCTGGAGTGCTTGTAGCGGTTTCGTCTGCGGCTTCGTACAACTATCTCCTATGGCTTATAGGTAGGCTTGAGAAGCGACTCGGCTTGCGCGACCGAATCTCATCGAAATTCCCCTTGAAAGAAAAATTCTCCAAGTTACCTGCTTTTCCTTTGATGGCAGCACCCAGCCTGGCCGTCGCCTTAGCCGCGTTTATGATCTTTCCGTCATTTCATGGCCCGGTGGGCTTGCCGGTCCGCCTGCTGAAACAAGTGGAACTGCAGAGGAGCCGCGACTCTTCAGCCCCGCCGATTCTTATTGGACTGTCAGAAATAAACGCTTACGAAGAACCTACCATCTACGTGAACTCGAAGCAGACATCATGGGATGACCTGGACAGCTCGCTCCGGGAGAAGCTGCGCGTCCGTCGGCAGACCACGGTGTACGTCGGAGCAGACAACGATGTAAGGTGGGCGGACGTGGCGATGGTCATCGATAGTGTCAAAGCGCACTCCGACGATGTCGTCCTGCTGACGATTGCCTCCGAGTTGAGCTCGCGCCTTGGACGTCAATCGGGTAAATCTAAAAAATAGCGATCTGGTCACCCGTCACGCTTCACAGCTGATGTCCAGGACAAGATAGCCATGTCCCGATCCTCCTGACTTGCAACTGGAAACCAGAAACTGGAAACTAGAGACCATGCCTATCTCCCTTTCTCTCTCCGGCAAAGTCGCTCTAATCACCGGTGGTTCCCGCGGCATCGGCGCAGCCACCGTTCGCCTTTTCGCCGAAGCCGGCGCCAAGGTTGTGTTCAGTTATCAGAAGGCTCGCTCCGAAGCGGAAGCCCTGGCGAAAGAATGTGGCGAAGCAAACTGCCATGCCATTGCCAGCAACCTTCATGATCCGGATTCCGCTCGCCGCCTGGTTGCGGAGGCAGTCAAGCATTTCGGCCGCATCGATATTCTCGTGGCCAATCACGGCGTTTGGCCCGCCGAAGACGTCGCTATCGAAAAAATGTCCGATGAGCAATGGCGCTCTACGCTCTCCATCAACCTCGACGCGGTATTTGGCTTGGTCAAGCACACGGTCGCTCAGATGAAAGCCCAGCCGCGCCACGGCGGCGCCGCCGGACACATCGTGCTCATCAGCTCCACCAGTGGCCAGCGCGGTGAAGCTTTTCATTGCGATTACTCCGCCAGCAAAGGCGCTCTGATCAGCATGGTCAAGAGTCTTGCAGCAGAACTCGCCTCTGCCGGAATCTATGTGAACTCGGTCGCGCCCGGCTGGGTCGATACCGACATGTCCCGATCCGCCCTGGATGACCCGAAAAGCGGCGAAGAGATTCGCCGCACCATTCCCCTGGGCCGCGTGGGTACGCCAGAGGAGATTGCAGCTCCGGTGCTGTTTCTATGCACCAAATGTGCTGGCTTCATCACTGGTGAGATCTTCAACGTAAATGGCGGCGCGGTGCTGGTAGGCTAGCCGCTGCGTCAGCGATATTCCGCCCGCGTGTGACACCGGCGGTTTTTTCTGCATCCAACTGACTTGCCGAAACCACTACGGGGAAGTTTGTGTCGCAGTCCGCAATTCTGCCGCAAGCGGCTACAATTCCTGTTCAGGGTTCAGTGCTAACCGTGAAACATTTTTTTCTTACAGTTGCGCTGGCATTTGCACTGACGATGTGTGCCTGGCCCACAGCAGCCGCCCAGCCACCCGCCCCGCAAGCTCCGTCGGATTCAGCCGCAAAGACTTCCTCAATTCCTCTCGATCAGCAGAACGCCCGCCAGGCGCATGACCTGCTGGAGCAGGCCATCCAGGCTTTGGGTGGAGAAGCCTACCTGAACATTCACGACATGCAGGAGCAGGGCCGCACCTACACCTTTTACCACGGCCGTCCTTCGAGCAACGGCGTTTTCTTCTGGCGATTCCTCGAATTTCCCGGCAAGGAACGCATCGAGCTCACGCCGCAGCGCGATGTCGCGTACGTCTACAATGGAGACAAGGGTTACGAGATCACCTACAAGGGCCCGAAAGCCATCGAAAAGAAGGATCTCGACGACTACCTGCGCCACCGCAAGTTTTCTCTGGAAACGATTCTGCATTCCTGGGTGAACGATCCCGACGTCGCGCTATTCTTCGATGGCGCCGCCCTCGCCGGCAGCCTCGCAGCCCAGCGAGTCACCTTGATCAACAAACAAAATGAGGCGATCAGCATCTACTTCGACATCGATACCCATCTCCCCATCAAGAAGACTTATTCCTGGCGCGATCCGGTGGACAAGGAACGCAATCTCGAGGAAGAAACCTACGACGGATACCGCATGGTGGATGGCGTGATGACTCCCTTCGGCTTTACCCGCTACTTCAACGGCGACATGCAAACCGAACGCTTCGTCACCTCAGCCAGTTACAACAAGGGCCTCGACCCGGCTATGTTTGACCCAAACTCCGGCTACAATCCCAACAAGGTTTCTGACAAACACAAACGATAGAGTTTCTTCCCGCCCGCCTCCCAACTCGGGAATCCCTAACATAACTCTCTGACAGGCCAGTGTTTAGAGGCTCCCCGCAGGATTAATCAATCCGGTTCGTCTTATCCACAAAACCACGGACTGTGGCTTTTTTACCACAGTCAACCTTCCGACCCCGGCTGTAATCTATTCATTCGCCGAAACATACCTCAGCCCTATTTGATTCAAGAGCAGACAATCCGCTCGTCCGTCGAGTGCAGTGGAATCGGACTGCACAGCGGCGCTCCCGTTTCCATGCGCATTCTTCCGGCGCCTCCGGGCACCGGCATCGTGTTTCGCCGCGTCGATCTCGATGGCTTTGAGGTCGAGGCCAACAGCCGCAACGTTGCGCGCGTCAGCTACGCCACCAGTCTCATGAAGAAAGGCGTCCTGATCTCGACCACCGAGCACCTGCTCTCCGCCTTTATCGGCCTCGGCATCGACAACGCCATCGTCGAGCTGGATAACCTCGAACTCCCCATCCTCGATGGTAGCGCGCAACCGTTTGTCGATCTCATCCAGAAAGCCGGCATCCGTAAACAGCGCCGCCCGCGCCGCTACATGAAGATTCTCCGCGAAGTGGAGATGCGCGAGGGCAACAAATTTATCTCGGTCTACCCCGCCGACAGCTACTCCGTTTCTTATTCCATCAATTTTCCTCACCCCCTTATCGGCAAAGAAACCTTTCAGGTGGAACTCTCGAACGGAAGCTACTTGCGAAACATTGCCGCCGCCCGCACCTTCGGCTCGCGTGAGGACGAAAAAGCCATGCGCAACATGGGATTGATCCGTGGCGCATCCAGCGACAACTGCATCGTGCTCACCCGCGATGGAGTAGAAAACGGCCCGCTCCGCTTCGCCGACGAGTTTGTCCGCCACAAGGTTCTGGATTTAGTAGGGGATCTTGCGCTGCTGGGGAAGCCGATCCTGGGCAGGATCGTGGCCGACCGCGCCGGCCATGCCATGCATACCGCCCTGGTCTCCCGCATCCTCCGCGACAAGACTCTGTGGGAGGAAGTTACGCGGCCCGTGGAACCAACTTCCGCAGCGCTTTATGCAGCACAAGCCGTTGCGGCCTCTTCCGGTGTGACGCGCTAAGACCGGGCGGCGCAACGTCAGCCTAGTCGGCAGGCTCGCAGGGAACTTCACTCGATTCGCAAGTCAGTTCCGGCTGTTCTTCCAGCAAGCGCTGTAATTCCGCACGGGTCTGGTTGATAAGATCTGCCGCAAACTGGCGCGCCGATTGCTGCCCCTCCGGAGAAAGATCCTTCACCCGCAGATTCAACAACGGAATATCCCCTTCAAACCAGCGTAGCGTTTTCTGTATGCGATTCACCCGGTAGCTAGCAGGCAGCATGGAATGGCCCTCCCGTATCTCTCCAGATTGCCACGGGAGTGCACGGCGGGAAGTTACCAACTGAATACCGTCTACTGAATGGTGGACGAGCCCGGATCTTCCGGCTTGCCCTTGGATCCGGGAATTTCCTGCTCCAGCTGATCGTTGAGCCATTTTTCCAGGAGTTCTTGTGAGCTCGACGGCAGGTTGAGGAAGCGCAGCCCCACGCATCCCTTAAGGTCGGCCCAGGCGATTTCCGTTTCCACGTCCATCGAGAGCCGGCTTCCCGGCAAAGTGAATTGCAACCGCGGCGTCGCGTTCTTGGGTAGCGCCTGGTGCAAGAGCAGAGCGATACCGCCTTCACTGATGTTAGTGCTGGTCGCCTGCAATTCTCTTTCACCCAGCATGATCTTCACAGGCATTTTCGCCACCTGGCGGAAGTAGCGGCGCCGCTCGCGCAACATGAAATTCAACGCCGCGTTGAAGCAGCGATTCGCGTTCAGAGCCGTCAGCGGCTTATGCAGAACGAAATTCACGCCCATGCCGAAAGCTTCCTGCGTGGTCGTTTTCTTTCCGTTGACGATGGCAAAGGTGACGGAATTCTTGTTGCTGGGCGTACCGCGCAGACCTTCCAGAACCTCGACTCCGCCCGGCAGGTCATCGCAGTCGACAATCACGGCGTCGAACTTGTCAGAGATCAGAATCTCGCTGGCCTTCTTGGCTTCCTGGCAGATTTCGACCTCAATCGACAATTTTTCCAGCATCGGACGCAGCACCCGGAAGACTTCTGCGTCCCGGCTTAGCAACAGAGACTCCAGCATGCTCTAATTCTAGAATTGGGCCGGAAGTCGGCGAAAGTGACCAAGGTATCGCATCAGAATGAACGCCAGGGAAACGGGCGCCCAGAAATGAACGCCGGGAGTAGCACATCCACTAAGCCGTCGCTGGCCTATCTTTCGTTGGGATCGAACGTTGGCGATCGCGCCACTCAACTGCGCAGCGCCGTGGCGCGGCTGGAAACCAGTGGCCGAGTCGTAGCCGTATCCTCTTTCTACGAAACCGAACCCGTAGAGTTCACCCAGCAACCGTGGTTCCTGAACTGTGCCGCCGCACTCGAAACCGCCCAGACGCCGCAGCAATTGATGACTTCAATCCTGCACATCGAACAAGCGATGGGCCGGCGGCGTCTGCAGAAAAAAGGCCCTCGCACCATCGATATCGACATCCTGCTCTTCGAC
>DATEQW010000102.1:0-10539 GCA_035272245.1 Candidatus Sulfotelmatobacter sp.
CGAAGCCGGGGCCGATTCCGTGGCGGTGATATCCGACTTGTTAAGGGAGCCACGCAAATCAGCAGAGGAATTTTTCCGCATCTTGAGGTAAAGTCATTCCACCCTGATAGTGCTTGCGAGCTGCGCTAAGCTTCGTGAGCAGCTTCAAGGAGGGATCCTGAGCACACCGACAGCGCCGGCGGCCGGCAGCGATTGGGAGATTCATAGCCATCAAGATAAGGAACTGGTCAAAGGTCTGGGCCTGACCAGTGCCACCATGCTGGTCATGGGGTCGATGATCGGCTCGGGTATTTTTATTGTTTCGGCGGAGATTGCCCGCGAAGTGGATTCTCCCGCGTTACTGATTGGCGCGTGGGCAGTGGCGGGGTTCATGACCATTGTTGCCGCGCTGAGCTATGGCGAACTGGCTGCGATGATGCCGCGGGCTGGCGGACAGTATGTTTACCTCCGCGAAGCGCTGGGGCCGCTGTGGGGTTTTCTCTATGGCTGGACACTATTCCTTGTAATTCAAACGGGGACGATCGCGGCTGTGGGCGTGGCTTTCGGTAAGTTCCTGGGAGTTTTCTTTCCCGCGATTTCTTCTTCTCATTGGATTCTGCATCTTTGGAAGGTCCCACCGATCCCGATCGGGCCCATGGTTTTGGGCAACATGGACGTCGGAATTAATACGCAGAATCTGGTTGCGATGCTCCTCGTTGTATTCCTCTCGGTGGTAAATATCTTCGGAGTGAAAACCGGGGCGCTCATCCAGAACGTTTTTACGGTAGCCAAGGTCTCGGCGCTTCTGGGCTTGGCCTTGTTCGGATTAGCGCTAGGAAGAAACGCGGCGGCGCTGGCGGCGAACTTCAACGGCCACTTCTGGCAGAACGCGGGACTGGGCGCGCAGCACGCCGTTCAAGTGGGAGTGGGCGGGCCCGTGGTGATGGTCGGGACGCTGACGATTTTGGCGGTAGCGCAGGTAGGTTCGCTGTTTTCCGCGGATGCATGGAACAACGTGACGTTCACCGCAGGCGAAGTGAAGAATCCCAGCCGCAACTTGCCGCTCTCGCTGGCGTTGGGCACGGGTGTGGTGATCGCGCTTTACATCGCCTGCAACGTTATTTATCTGATGGCACTGCCGCTGGAAGGAGCTTCCGGCGCGGCAACGGTTCTTGGGCGGGGTATTCAGTATGCGGCTGAGGATCGTGTAGGGACGGCGGTGATGACGCAAATGTTCGGAGCCGCGGGCGGGCTGCTGATGGCGGGGGCGATTCTGATTTCCGCCTTTGGCTGCGCCAATGGGCTAATTCTTTCCGGCGCACGCGTCTACTATGCCATGGCGAAGGACAACTTGTTTTTCAAGAATGTCGCCAAGCTGCATCCTACCTATAAGACGCCGGCGGTTTCGCTGATGGTGCAGATGGTGTGGGCATGCCTGTTGTGCGTCTCGGGAAGCTACGGGCAGCTTCTTGATTACATTATTTTCGCGGTGCTCGTGTTTTACATTTTGACTATCGTGGGATTGTTTGTGCTGCGGCGCACGCATCCTGATGCAGAGCGGCCGTATCGGGCGGTTGGCTATCCCGTGTTGCCCGCGATTTATATTGCGATGGCTTTATTTATTGATGTCGTACTATTGCGCTACAAACCGCAATTCACCTGGCCGGGATTGATTGTGGTGCTGTTGGGTATCCCGGTATATTACGCATGGTCAAGAAGCGCAGCAGCAAAGCGCGGACCGGCGTAGCCCTCTAAGGAGAAACGAGACGAATGGCGAATCTGTTGGCAACCAAGCCGTTGAACCTGCTGATGGAGGAATCCCGCGAGACAGGGGAACACAGCCTTAAACGTACGCTGGGAGTTTTTCAACTCACCGCGCTCGGGGTAGGCGCAGTGATCGGCGCTGGCATTTTTGTGATGGTGGGGCTGGGGGCGCAGTACGCGGGTCCAGGACTGACATTATCGTTCGTCCTCTCCGGGGTAGGGTGCGCCTTCGCGGGGCTTTGCTACGCTGAATTTGCGGCGATGATCCCGCTGGCCGGCAGCGCCTACACTTACGCATACGCCACCTTGGGCGAGTTGCTGGCATGGATTATCGGCTGGGACCTTACGCTTGAGTATGCCATGGGCGCCAGCGCGGTATCTTCCGGCTGGTCAAACCATTTCATCGAACTGCTGAAAATTTTTCACATCCAGATGCCGCTGTGGCTGGCCTACGATCACTGGACGGCGCTGAAGACCGCCGAGAATATTGTGGCACGGCAGATGGCCCAGGCTACGGACTCTTCCCTGATACCCGGCACGCAAGCCTTTCTCGACAAAGTCAGCGTAATCATCAGTACGCAGTCTCCCGAGTTATTGCAGAAGGCGCATACTCTCTTGGGCGCTCCGCACTTGTTCGGGATGGAAATTGGCCTGAACCTTCCGGCTTTTATCATTGCCCTCATCATTACCGGGGTTCTGGTTGTCGGGATCAAAGAGAGTGCCGAATTTAACACCGCGATCGTGGTAATTAAAGTTTCGGTTGTGCTCTTTGTGATTGCGCTGGGTGCTCGCTACATCAACGTCAGCAACTGGGGCACGGACTGGCATTCGTACGCGCCGAACGGCATCGCCGGGATTGGAGCTGGAGCGGCATACATATTCTTCGCCTACATTGGTTTCGATGCCGTCTCAACCACGGCGCAGGAAGCCAAGAATCCACAACGCGATTTGCCCATTGGCATGATTGCATCGTTGGCGATCTGTACGGTTCTGTACATCGCGGTGGCTGGCGTGCTTACGGGGATGGTGCACTGGCAACAGATCAACATTGAAGCGCCCGTCGCCCGCGCCTTTCTGGACCGCGGCTTGGGCACTGCGTCGCACATCATTACTCTGGGCGCGCTGGCGGGGCTGACCAGCGTAATGCTCGTGATGCTGCTCGGGCAAACGAGAGTGCTTTACGCCATGGCTAGCGACGGCCTTTTGCCCAAGAAATTCTTCGGGGATATCCATCCAAAATTCCGCACTCCCTGGAAGAACACGATTCTGGTGGGCATCCTGGCTGCGGTTGTCGGCAGCCTGACTCCGATCGACGATATCGGCCGCATGGTCAACATAGGCACGCTGTTGGCATTTGTGATCGTGTCGCTTTCCGTGATGGTGTTGCGCTATACCAATCCAGACCAGCCGCGGCCTTTCCGCACGCCGTGGGTGCCACTGATTCCGATCCTCGGTGTAATTTCGAACGGATACATGATGTACAAGCTGGGAATATGGAATTGGATCCGTTTGGTGGTCTGGCTGTTCATCGGACTGGTTGTGTATTTCACTTACAGCGTGAAGCACAGCCGGGTGCAGGCGCTGCAGGCGGGAGCTGAGGCGAAGGTATTGCAGAAGTAATAACGCCAGGTGCACGACGGGCTCTCCGCACAGCGCGGAGGGCCTTTTTGTTTTATAGTCAGTGGCCAGTGCTCAGTGTTTAGAGGTCAGCAAAGTCCGCGGCGGGATTCGGGCGACAACTATTTATTGCTGGCCACTGGCCACTGATTACTGGTCGCTGACCGCCGCATCTCCA
The DNA here is from genome assembly GCA_035272245.1 of Candidatus Sulfotelmatobacter sp. Lineage (GTDB taxonomy): Bacteria > Acidobacteriota > Terriglobia > Terriglobales > Acidobacteriaceae > Sulfotelmatobacter. The sequence goes on from DATEQW010000102.1 coordinate 3,539, forward strand.
TGAAAGCTGTTTACAACCTACGAGTGATCGGTGTGCTGCTGCTGATCGTCATGGCAGTGGGAACCGCGGGATATCACTTCATTGAAGGATGGTCGTGGTTCGATGGCTTTTACATGGTGGTCACTACCCTGACCACCATTGGATATCAGGAAGTACATCCGCTTTCCCACGCCGGCCGCGTTTTCAACGTGATTGTGATTCTGACCGGCGTGTCGCTGGTGTTGTTGGGCGTGGGAGCGCTAAGCCAGGCTTTGCTAGAATTCGAGTTGCAGAGCTTCTTTGGAAGGCGGCGCATGGAGCGCGACATCGGACGGCTCGACGGTCACTACATTATCTGTGGCATGGGACGAGTCGGGCGCAGTGTGGCGCGGGAACTGGCGGGGAAACCGGCATCGTTCGTGATGATTGAGAGCTCCGAAGCGAAGCTGCAGCGCTACCACGGTGAAGATTGGTTGGTGGTTACGGGAGACGCGACGCAAGAGCAGGTCTTGCGCAGTGCGCAGATCGAACGGGCTCGCGGGCTGATCGCCGCCACCACCACAGATGCGACCAACCTGTATATCGTGCTGACGGCGCGAGGACTAAATCCGGAGTTGAAGATCATTGCGCGCGCCAGCGAAGACAACGCAGAAAAGCACTTGCTGGCGGCGGGTGCGGACTCCGTGGTCTCGCCGTATTCGTTCGCTGGGCGGCGCATTGCGCAGTCGCTCTTGCGGCCGCATGTGGTGAGCTTTCTGGACACAGCGACGACCCATCTTGGCATGGATCTGGAGATTGGCGAAATCCACATTGCCGACAAGTCCAGGTTTGCGGGAACAACGATCGAGAGCTCGCGCATTCGTCAGGATCGCGGTGTAATTATTCTCGCCATCAAGCGGCACGCGGGCATGAGATTCAATCCTGCGCCCGATGAACGCATTGAGCCTGAAGACTGCCTGATCGCCATGGGCGAACCCTCACAGCTGCGGCAACTGGAACAGACTGCAGCGTCCCCCTCATGAAAATCGTTAGCGCGACGGAAATGCGAGCGATTGATCGCGCCACCAGCGAGCGCTTCGGCGTGCCTTCTCTGACGCTCATGGAGAATGCGGGCACGGCGGTGGCGGATTATGTGCTCTCGCATTATGCTGCCGTGCAGCGCATCGTGGTTTTTTGCGGCAAAGGGAATAATGGCGGCGATGGTTTCGTAGCGGCTCGGCGGTTGCATCAGCAAGGGAAAAAGGTACAGGTGATCCTGCTGGCGGACCCGTCCGATCTGCGGGGCGATGCGGCGATCATGTTTGGCAAGTTGCCGAACGCGGCGATCGCGGTCCACTTTACTGAAGAGTTGAAGAGTGACCGGATGCGGCACTCGTTGCAGGCCGATCTTTACCTGGATGCAATTCTGGGCACCGGCTTTAAACCTCCGGTGACCGGGCTTTATGCCGACGCCATCGCGATCATGAATGCCAGCGCCGTACCAGTGATCGCCGTGGACATTCCTTCGGGGGCCGATGCAGATGCGACGGGCCCGCAAGCAGGAGCCATCGCCAGAGCGGATGCAATCGTCACTTTTACCGCGCCCCGCCCCGCGCACGTGTTCAGTTTGATGACGACGGGGCCCACGGTAGTGGCCGACATCGGATCTCCGCAAGAAGCGATTGTTTCTGCCTTGCAATTGAACGTCATTACTGCGCACGACCTTGCTGCACTGGTCGCGCCGCGGCCCGCAGAATCGAATAAAGGCAGCTATGGCCACGTTCTGGTGGTTGGAGGATCACTCGGGAAAGCGGGTGCGGCGGCGATGGCTGGGGCGGCTGTGTTGCGCGCGGGAGCAGGGCTTTCGACGGTGGCGACACCAAGGTCGGTGCTGGCGACGGTGGCGGGATTTCATCCGGAGTTGATGACCGAGCCTTTGCCGGAGACGGATGCGGGCACGATCTCGGCGAACGCAGAGGATCGAATCGAGGAGTTGGCGAAGGGAAAGAGCGTGCTCGCGATAGGACCGGGAATTTCGCGCAACCCGCAGACTTCTGAATTGGTGCGAGCCTTGGTATCAAAAATCCAAACCCCGATGGTGCTGGATGCCGATGGTCTAAATGCGTTTGAAGGCCGCACGGAAGAGTTGAACGGCAAGAGCCGCACGCTGGTGATTACTCCCCATCCGGGCGAGATGGCGCGGCTGGCCGCATCCACGATCGCCGATGTGCAGAAGGATCGGCTGGGAGTGGCGCGGAAGTTCGCGCGCGAACACGAATTGATTGTCGTGCTGAAAGGGCATCGCACGCTGGTAGTGCGGCCAGACGGTGAAGCGTGGGTGAACATGACGGGCAATCCCGGCATGGCTACTGGCGGCACGGGAGACATCCTGACTGGCATGACCGCGGGGATGATTGCACAGAACCTTAAGAACCCTTTTGCGGCAGTGTTGGCGGCAGTTCATCTGCACGGACTTGCCGGCGACGCGATGCGTGAGAGGGTGGGCGAGCATTCGTTGGTCGCGACGGATTTGCTGCGCGGGCTACCCGAGGCTTTCCGGCGCACGCGGAATGCTGCGAGGGAAAAGTCGGTACATTGGGAAGGCTGATAGCAGAACGGTAGCCTTGGGCTGCCGAGTGCTAGCCGCCAGTGAGTGGGTCGAAGGTGACTTCTATTTTAGTTTCGACGGCAACCCGGTGGCCCTCGTAGACGCATGGCCTGTACCTCCAGTTCGCTAGCGCTTTCCGAACTTCCGGCATGAGATCGGCGTTGCCTGTGACGAATTCGATGCCGGTAACTCTCCCAGCCTTTGTGATGGTTGCGTGTACGACAACGCCGTTCCCGCCCCGGAGTAGCTTGGCGTCGACCTTGAGGTTCTCAAAGGTGCTCGGCGAAAGACGGACGGGCTTCGATTCCTGTCGATCAGAAGTCACCTGTGCAAGAGCCAGTGATGCCGTTAGAAGCAGCGGAATAATCACACGTCGATGCATTGCCGCTAGTTTAGCTGGGACGCGCTCAAGAATGTAGGTCATTGTAGAAACAGTAAACACCTCCTTAAAGACCTGCGTACGAGAGACTTGGGCGCGGGGAGACGGGCTAGCAGTGCGGGAATCCGGCCATTTGCTTCCGTAACCTGTTACCTGTAATGCCGGCGTGCCATAGTGAATCTACCTATGACCCACTTCCCCCAACCGCACCCTTCGAAGCGCGCGGCCCGGGTCCAGCTAGGAGATTCCGTCCTGGCTGCGATTCGATTAGAAGATGGCCGGCGTACAAAAGCCAAACTCCAAAGCATTTCCGTGACCGGCGGACTACTGCAATTGCAGCATCCTCTTGGAACCGGCTCCTTTGTGGAACTCGCGTTTCAGACGCAATCGGGGCCAGTTCACGGCATGGCTGAGATCCTGACCCCGATGCGGAAGACGGCTGCGGGTGTGCTGCAACCGTTCCGGTTCGTTGCGTTTGAGGATGATGACCATCGTCGTTTGCGCACGTCGGTCGATCATGTGACGGACAGGAATTTGCTGGGACTGAAGTCGTCTGTTTTCGTGGTGCCAAAGACGATTTAGTTCTGACAAAGCTTTGTGACGCTGTCTGTCCCGGCGCCGGGTGCAACGCTCTCGCTATACTAGTCGTGGTCTGAGCGCGGGATTTCTCCGCCACCGGACTCTGAACATGGCGCGAGAGATCACTACAAACTCTCCGGAGGAGACGATCGCCTTTGGGCGCACGTTGGCGGAATTGTTGGCTCCGCCCAAGCTGGTGCTACTGCGCGGAGATCTGGGCGCCGGGAAAACCACGCTGGTCAAGGGAATTGCCGCGGCGTTTGAGGCGGCTGCGGAAGAGGATGTCACCAGTCCTACCTTCACGCTGGTGCACGAGTATCGCGGACCACGAGCCAATCTCTATCACATTGATCTTTACCGCATCGATACGAAGCGGGAACTGGAGACGCTGGGGCTGGACGATCTGCGATCCGACAACAGCGTTCTGCTGATCGAGTGGGGAGAGAAATTCCCGCGTTTGCTTAGGGAGCGGGATGTGGAGATTTCGTTGGAACGGGTCGGAGACAACGGCAGGCGGATCACGTTACGCGGAAGCGCTTAAATGGAGTCTTCCTTACTGTTAGCCTTCCATCTCGCGATCTTGTTATTTCATTGACGCGGTACAAAATTCTTGATTGCTTGCAGACCGTCTTTGCTTCCTGGAGTTAAGACAAAATGGTCGCCGTCAAACTGAAAAGTCAGATTCACGGTCTGCGCGGGCTCCATCGGAATTTCGGTTTCGCCGCAGGATCCTTCAGCGGCCGGCGGTGCTAAGCCTCTGCTCTGTGTAACCCGGACCGTGAAGCCGCTGTCTGATGGCAGTTTTTCAAACTTGTTGATTTCCTGCTCATAACAATAACCTGCTGCCGGAAAGCCACCAGCCATGTTCGCTCCGATGTCCTGAAGCAGCGGGTCCACGTGCAAGGAATTGTCTTTGTATGACACCGCGTTGATCCAATAACTAGCAGTTCCGAAGTGAGCGTCACCCGCGAAGCAGGCCAGACGGTCGAGACCATCACGGCTCTTGAAAGATAAGCATTCCAACGGTTTGTCACCCTTAAAGTAGCCTGACTTTTTCCAGATCGTCCTATCGCGGGTCAATAGGATGGAGCCTCCCAAACCGGAGGCGTGAGACTCGCATCCCGCCATCACGAGCAAGAGTTGCTCAGCATTCTTGGCAGAAAAGTGTCCTTGATACACCGCCTGAAGATCGAATGATTCGCGATTGTTGCCTTGGAAATCTGTATACGAAGGACACACGGTACATTGAAAAGTTCCCTTGGGATCAACTTCTATTGTGGCGTTGCTTTCACAAACCTCTTGCATGGCACTGCGGTCTATCTGCCTGGCACCCGGGATCTCCTCGGCCGCTTGCGCATGAGCTGACATCGTAAGCACAACGATTGTGATAGTGACGCAGGCACTTACGTTTAGCAATGCAATCAGACCGCGCATAGGGCTTTCATAACCTGGATTTATGGTGGTGCTTAGTCACGCCGAGCAAAGGAAGATTTATCCGATTCGTTGTTTCTAACTTACTCCTGCGATAGGTTGAATAAATAGGAAAGGTCCCAGTCGCAACTAGAATCCCATGATGTTGTAGCCGCAGTCCACATAAATCACTTCGCCGGTGATGCCGCTGCTGGCGTCAGAGGCGAGGAAGACTCCGGTCGATCCAACTTCTTCGACTTCCACGCGGCGGCCCAGCGGCGCGCGCTCTTCGTGGCCCTTAAGCATGTCGCCGAAGCCAGCGATGCCGCGGGCAGCTAGCGTCTTGATCGGACCCGCAGAGATGGCATTCACGCGAATCTTTTTCTTTCCTAATTCATAAGCGAGATAGCGTACCGAGCATTCGAGGCCAGCTTTGGCGACGGCCATCACGTTGTAACGAGGCACCACCTTCTCGGACGCGTAGTAAGTCATGGTGAGGATCGATCCACCATCTTCCATGAGCGGCGCAGCGGCGCGGGAAACGGCGATCAGGGAATAGACGCTCACATCGAGCGCGATGCGGAAACCTTCGCGCGTAGTGTTGAGAAAGTCTCCTTTCAGTTCGTCGGCGGGAGCGTAAGCGACAGAATGCACCAGCGCGTGCAACTTGCCGTGGCGCTCTTTCAATGTGGCGAAGAGGCGCTCGATTTCTTCGTCCTTGCTAACGTCGCACATGTAGGCTTCCGCGCCCGGTAGAGAGAGGATGAGGTCTTTGGCTTCCTGCTCCAGGCGCTCGTTCTGGTAGGTGATGGCGAGCTTCATGCCGGCGGAGTGCAATCCCTGAGCGATCGACCACGCGATCGAGCGTTTATTCGCGACTCCGAAGACGACGCCGTTACGGCCTTGCAGGTCACAGGACATGAGTGCTCCTTGGAATGAGAAAGAATAACAGCGAAGAGCGTGGATTTACCACAGAGTCACAGAGACACTGAGAATACCGAAGTCTAAAACACGCGCAGTTAATATTGTCTTTCTTCTTCGTGACTCCGTGTCGCTGTGGTGAATTGTTTTCACTTTGCCCCGCCCATCTCTTCGACTGCGACCGCTCCGACGGGCCAACTAGCGGCTATGAACGATAACCCGTACACGCAGGCCAGAATGGCGAAGGCTGCGACTAGGCTGACTTTGTGGGCGACTGCACCGACAGCGATCGCTAGCACAAGTTGGAGAAATGTCCCGAAAAAATAGAACGTGTTTTGCACGCGTCCCATCAAGTGTTGCGGGACCATTTCCATCAGGCTTGTGTTCATGGCGATGCCGCCAACGCCGCGCGCCGAACCCATCACGGCGTAGAGTAATATCGCCGCGACCAGCCAATGCGAGACCGGAGCGCAAACCACGCAGGCGGCGATGATCGCCATGGAAAACGCGACCGATCGGCGGCCGCCCAGGCTGGCGATAATCGCGGGAGCATAGAGGGCGCTGAGAAATGCGCCGGTGCCCCATCCGGCGTTGAGCCATCCGTAACCGACCGCGCCCGCGTGAAAAATGCGCTCGCTCAGGGACGGCGTAACGACGACCCCGGTGATCATAGCGCCGAGAAATAATGCCCAACTGATACCAAGCAAGATGACGGCACGACGTGCGTGGAGAAAATGCAAGCCCTCGCGCAGCTCGCGCCAGAAGCGCTCGAACTGGCTTTCCGCAGCGCGGATATCGGCACGCAATTCTTCCGGGCGCAAAACGACGTGGCGTCCCTTGCGCACGGCGAAATAACACAAGAACGAAACTACATAGGTGGAAACGTCGATAAGAAGCACGCCGCCGAGGCCGATGTGGTTGTACATGAAGCCGACAAGAGCTCCGGCGATGAGCCATCCTCCCTGCACCCCTGCCAAAAGAAACGTATTCGACTGCACGAACTGACCTTCCGGCGTTAGTTCCTGAATCAGCGCGGTGATGGTCGGCCAGAACATCCAGAAGCCTGCGGCGACGAGTGTGTTCATCAAGTAGAGCTGCCAGACCTGTACACGGTGCCGAAACGCGAGGATGGCGACGGCCACGATG
>DATEQW010000103.1:0-50994 GCA_035272245.1 Candidatus Sulfotelmatobacter sp.
CCGATGAGCATTAGTTTGGCTGATTCCCGACGGCGAGCCAACGCAGAAATGAGATCAACAGTGCCCTGATCCGCAAGATGTAGATCTTCAATCACCAGTAAGAGGGGCCTTTGGGATGCAATCGTTTCCAACGCCTCGCAAATCTCCCGCACCATACGGTCGCGCGCCGTGGTAGTAATCTCCGTCGGCAAGTTCTGTCGATGTTCCTGTTTTACGAACCCGGGAAGCTGCATTAGCCATGTCGGGGCCTTTTCTGAAAGGACCTGCACAACCGAGTCACCCTCACATCCACGGCATAATTGACCTAACGCTTCCAGAATTGCGTAGTAAGGTTCTTTACTCCCGTATCCTTCCACGCATTGCCCTCGACCCGGACGGAGGGTCGGGGCGATCAAGACGGCCTCGCGCTGGAATTCGTCTGCGAGTGCTGTTTTCCCGATACCGTGCTCGCCGGTCACAAACACGATCTGCCGCTGTCCCCGCATTGCCGTTTGCAGGCTCCCCCTCAGCTGCGCCAGCGCGGCACCCCGACCAACCAGCCTGCGGGACGGCTGTTCGAGCCCAGCGGGCACTTCAGATGACGGGCCCTTAGTCGGAGCGATGAACTGGTATCCTCTTCGGGGAAGGGTTTCGATAAATTGAGGATGCTTCGGATCGTCCCCGAGCGCGCGGCGGATGTCGAGGACCTGACTCTTCAGCACTTCGGGCTGCACGAAGGTATCCGGCCACACCGCTTCCAGCAGTTCACTCTGCGTTACCAGGCGTCCGGCGTGCTCGACCAAATACCGCAGGACGGCAAAGCCCTTGGGAGTGAGCCGAATCTTCTCGTCATCTTCATCAACCTTTTGAAGCCATAGGCACTCGTTAATGGTATCCAGCAGGAAGGGATAAAACTCCTTCATGGTCGTCTTTGACACAGAAGTTCGACATTGCTGCTGAGGCGTGCGATAGCGAGCGATAGCCTGCCGGATCACATGCAAGAGATCCTCGTCGTCAAACGGCTTTGTCAGGAAATCGACTGCACCCGCTTTCATCGCTTGCACGGTCATTGGGATATCGCCGTGGCCCGTGAGAAAAATAATGGGGATCCGCACATTAGCGTTCGCAAGCTCTTGTTGGAGGTCTAGTCCAGTCAGACCTGGGAGATCCATATCCAGCACCAGACAGTTCGGCACCTCAGGTCGCGACGTATCCAGGAACTCCTCCCCAGACGCAAATGTTTTCGCCATTAGTCCGGCAGAGCGAATCAGACGTGCCACTCCTTCGCGCACTGACGCATCATCATCTACGACGTAAACCAAAGCTCCTGGGTCGGTCATGGTGCACCTCCATGGTCTAATGGTTCTGCTTCGAATGCCCCAAAGCCATGTCAACCGCGTCAAGCAGTTCATCCGCATTGAAGGGTTTAGTAAGATAAGCAACCGTCTGATCCGACGCAGCCTCTGCCCTTGCAACCTCGTCGGATCCATGCGCCGTAATAAAGACGACCGGCACTTTACAATTGCGGGCTATAAGATTGTGCAGCAGTTCAATACCACTCATGCCGGGTAGGCGCACGTCTAATATTAGGCAGTCCGCCTTGCGAGGATGAGTTGCGTTTAGGAATTCCTCCGCTGAGGCGTACGCTCTCACTTCTAGGCCGACCGACCTGAACAACCTATCTAGCGATTTCCGAATCGAGACATCATCGTCTACCACTGAAACCAGGGATGCCATTGAGATCCTTATTTCAGATACACACACTAGATAGCACGGCAGGAAAGACAAAAACTACTGCACCTTAGTAGTGGTCGACGCTCGTAGGTTTTTGATGCTAGCTTTGGGTGGACCCTTTATCCGAGCCCATCCCCAGGTTCCCCGCCATCCTCACCAGATCAGCCAAGGAATCGGCTTGCATTTTGCGCATGATGTGCCCGCGATGAAACTTGACCGTAAATTCGGTTATCCTCAGTTCGGCCGCGATCTGCTTATTCAGCTTGCCCGAGATCACCTGCTCCATGATTTCCTGCTCGCGTGAGGTCAGCGACGCATAGCGATTTTTCAGCTCACGCTTCTCCGCACGTTGCTGGCGGGTCCGCCGATCGCGTTCTATGGCCTCTTGAATTGCCTGGAAGAGGTCCTCTTCGTCGAACGGCTTGGTCAGAAACTCAACCGCTCCCGCCTTCATTGCCTGCACCGAGGCTGGGATATCACCATGGCCCGTAAGGAAAACGATGGGGATCTCCAGCCCGATCTCGGCCATCCGTTTCTGCAGGTCGAGTCCGCTCAGACCTGGCAGTCGTAGGTCCAACACCAGGCAGCTTGGCGTCCCTGGGCCGGGACGAGCCAGAAATTCCTGGGCGGATGCAAAGGACTCGGCGTTCCAGCCCGCAGACCGGATCAGCCGCTGCAGACTCCGCCGAACCGAAAGGTCGTCGTCCACAATCGCGATGACAGCGTTACGCTCCTGCGACTTTTCCATCTAAACCTTCATCGTGGTGCCTCGGAACAGTAAAGTGGAAGATTGTGCCTGGGCCGTCCTTGCCTGTAGCCCACAGCCGGCCTCCATGAGCCTTAAGAATAGAGCGGCAAATGGAGAGTCCCATTCCCATACCTCCGGGCTTGGTGGTGTAGAAAGAGTCAAAGATCTTGTCTATTGTGTTCGGGGCAAGACCTATCCCCGAGTCTTCAATCGTTACCTGCACGTGGCCTGTATCAAAATTTCGGGTCGCGATAAGCAGTTCTCGCGTCCGCTCACCTATGCTGCTCATTGCTTCGATCGCATTCATAACCAGGTTTAGCACTACCTGCTGCAACTGAACTCGATCACCGGCGACAGGTGAAAGGTCATCCGCAAATTGCGTTCGAATGATTACACTCTTTCCCTTCGTTTCGTCGCCGATGAGAGTAAGGACCTCCCGGATGATTTCATTCAGGTCAAGCCTTTCTCTGGTTACCGCCCCCCTTCTTGTCAAGGCCCGAATGCGGGCGATCACTTCACCGGCCCGCTTGCCGTCGCGGACGATGTCGCGTGTGGCTTCCCGGATTTCTTCCAGATCAGGCGAATCTCCAGCCAACCAACGCAGGCAGGCGCTAGCGTTACTGATGATCCCCGACAGCGGCTGATTGACTTCATGCGCGATCGAAGCAGTCATTTCGCCCATGGTCGTCAACCGTGTAACGTGCGCGAGTGCTGCCTGCGCCTGCTGTAATGCTTCCTGGGCATTCTTCCACTCGGTGATGTCGGTGCGCGTCCCGTACCACCGGAGCACCCGTCCCTGCTCATCCCGCAGCGGATTGTCTCGGATCAAGAACCAGCGATACTGCCCATCTTTTCCCCTTATTCGTGCCTCAAGTTCACAAGGGGCTGACTCTAAAAGCGCGCGCTCACGGATGGCCTCTAACTTCTTCAGATCCTCGGGATGAAACTTTCTGGCAAAGACGTCTTTCGACTTCGCCTCCTCGAGAGTCAAGCCGGTGTATTCCCGTTCTCGTCGGTTGGCAAAAAGCGGACTCCAATCCGCGTCGAAAACATAGACTTGCTGGGGAATTACGTCGACGAGCTGCTGCAGCTCCTCTTCGCTCTGGCGAATCTTTTCCTCGGCCCGCTTTCGGTCCGTGATGTCGCGAATGGTGCTGGAAATCAGCACGCCTTCCTCAGTTTCCAGCGGACTGAGGCTGATCTCCACCGGAAACTCACGCCCGTCCTTATGTCGGCCGTACAGTTCCAGCCCAGATCCCATGGGCCGCGTGCGAGGGTCGGCCATAAAAGCCGCACGGTTTCCCGGATGTTTGCCCTGGAACCGCTCCGGCATTAACATTTCAATTTGTTTTCCCAACACCTCGGCTCGCTGATAGCCAAACATCTTTTCCAGTTGCGCATTGACCAAAACAATTTGGCCCTCACGATTCACTACCACGACCGCATCGGGCGCCGACTCCAGCAGGTCGCGGAATCTTTGTTCGGCTTGCTTGCGATCTTCAATGTCCGTCGAGGTACCGTACCACTTCAGGACCTTGCCTCGTTGATCCCGCAGCGGCACGGCGCGTACAAGGAACCAGCGATATTCGCCGTCCGCGCGCCGGAAGCGCACCTCGTGTTCGAAAGGCTCGCCGTTCGTCACCGAGGCGCGCCATTTCTCTGTATGTCGCTTCAAGTCTTCCGGGTGAACGGCGGCTTCCCAACCTGAGCCGGCGGTGTTCTCGGTGGATAAACCCGAATATTGTTCCCAGTTGCGATTGGCGAAGTCGATGGATCCATCCGGCAGAGCGGTCCAGGCAAATGTCGGAATGGTTTCCACCACATCCCGAAGCTTCATTTCCTGGTGCCGCAGTTGCCGAACCCGCACTTGATAAGCCGCCCAAATTAGCGCCAGGAACGCGGCCGCGCACAGCGCGCGGAACCAGTTCGTCTGGTAGAAGGCAGGATCAATCGCGAAGTCCAGCAGCGCGCCTTCCTCGTTCCACACGCCGCTGTTGTTCGAGGCGAGCACGCGGAAGCGGTAATTGCCCGGCGCAAGGTTCGAGTACTGTACGTGGCGGTTGTTGACGACTTCCCTCCAATTGCTATCCTGGCCTTCCAGCATGAACCGAAAATGCACCTTCTCCGGCGCAACGAGGCTCAGCGCCGTGTAGTCGATCGAGAGATCTCGGACTCTTGGAGGCAGGTGCAATTCCTTTGATACGTGGTAAGTCTTGCCGTCGGCGGTAATTTGCTCGATCGCTACCGGCGGTGGAAGTTTGTTGAACGGTAGATGCCGCGGATCGATGACGCTCACGCCGTCGGGGGGTGAGAACCATATTTTCCCATCTGGCGATTTGGTCACATATGGAGTGTGGCGGCCATTACGGCCAAAACTCCATACCCCATCGGATCTGTCGAAAACCTTGGTCTGAATGGCGCGCTTCGAATCACTCACCCAGGCGTCCAGTTCGGGGCGCGCAATTCGCACCAGGCCGCAAGGCATGTACAACCAGAAAGAATGATCGTTGTCTTCGATCACCCACTGAACGGCATCGCAGGGCAGGCCGTTCTTGCTGGTAAGAGTCGTGATGCGGCCGTCTTTCACTCGGCTTAAACCACCCTCGGTCGCCGCCCAGACAGCACCGTCCGAACCATACTGAAGGTCCGTCACTTCGCCATTGCCAAGCCCCTCAGCGGCGTTGTAGGAAGCGCGGATCTGGCCGTCCTTGAGGTAAGCGATTCCACCCTCAACAAATCCGAGCCACAGGCCGCCCTGCAGCCGATCAGGCAGCAAAGCTACCGCCGCGTAATTTTGTCCGAATCGGGCCCAAGGAATGCGCTGAACGGCACCCTCTGGTGTCGAATAGATGAGACCGTGGTCGAGGTTACCGATCCAAACCTTCCCGTGCCCATCCCCAGCGATTGCGGATGTATCTCCTCCTGGGAGGCCAGGAACCCGCACAAACCGGCCGCGGTCAAAGTAGAACACACCTTCGCGACTTCCGGCCCACAGTCGTCCCCGGTCATCCTGCCCGAGCGCATAGACCTTGTTTCGAAGTCCGCTGTTCGAGACTTCTGTTACCCTCGTGTCGACAATGGCAGGTCGCTGATCTGTTCGCCCGTTTGGCTTCGCTACATTTTGCCTGCCGTAAACCGTCATATGCCCATCTTGCCAGCGGTTCAAACCATCCGCCGTGGCAATCCAAATACTTCCATCCGGGGTCGATTCGAGCACGTCAGCTGCGGCAATGGAAAGACCCTGGCTTACCGAGACTGTCGGTACGACGAATTCTCGAAATCGATCGAGCCCGGTTGACGTGCTGACCCAAACACTGCCTTCGCGATCTTCAAAAATGCTGGTTACGAGGTCGCCAGACAGGCCGTCGGCAACTGAGAATCGATCGATCCTGCCCTTATACAGGTGCAACAAACCCCGGACGGTGCCAATCCACAAACTGCCATCCCTGCTCCGGAACAGGCGAAGGGGCGTGAACTGCTCGGCGACCGCGGGAAGTGTGTAGTCCCGAATTTTTCCGGCCACAAGTTGTTTCAGCCCTTCCATCGAGCCATTAACGTGACCCTCGAACCGGCCGGATTTATTGGTTGTCATCAGGAGTGCGCCGTTGTCGTCTTCGAGTAGCTCGTCGGCCTGAACTCCCTCGGGCAACTTGTAGTGCTCTGAAGGGCCGGGCGCCCATCGCCACAGACCGGTTTCAGCCGAGACCCACAGATTGCCTTTGTGGTCCTCGTATAATGCGGATACGGAAAAGCCGAAACTCCCGTCCCCTTGGCACTGCGCAATGCCGACTCGGACGGCACAGACCCTGCCCGGGTTTTCAGCCGCCAACCAGATCGTTCCTCCAGCGTCTTGCAGCAGCGAATAAATGCGGTAATCGGCAACCCCTGGATACTGTGAAAACTTGCCGTCCTTCCAGCTGGCAAGCCCCTTGTCCGTGCCAATCCAAAGAGTGCCGTCGCGCGCAACCAAGAGGTCCTGAATAAAATTGCTGGGGAGTTGCTCACCGTTTGGCGGCTGCCACGGGACGGCTTGGACGCCATCGAAGCGGGCCAATCCGGATTCCGTGCCCAGCCACAAATAGCCATCCGGCGTCTGCGCGATCGCAAAGATTGTGCCTTTGGTGAAGCCTTCGCGCACCTTCCACGCGGTGTGCGCGTACTGGCTGACATCAAGTGAGGGATCCAATGCAAAAGCGCAAGCGCTGGACGCCAGCAAAATGGACAGCCAGATGCACGCCCTCGCTTGCGGTTTTCCCATACGAGGGATATATTCTAGTCGCTTATAGCTCTTAATCCCCCTAGAAATCGAAAAAGCGCCGTCCTAGGCTTGCTTCGCCGTCATCGTTTCCGCCTCTTGGTCAGGGGAGCAACAAAGTGGATCAAAAAGCCAACGCGGCGTTGAAGCGGTCGTCCCGCACGGCCCTTCGCACTCTTCCATGGCATCCGAGCAGGCGGCTTTGGATCCCGTTGCTGTTGTGTTTGCCGTTGTTCGCGGCCGTTCCGCAGATGGTCGGGCAAGTAAACACTGGCGACGTGGTAGGCCGGGTAACGGACGTTTCGGGGGCCGTGCTACCCGACGCAAAGGTGACGATTAAGAACACGGGGACGGGCGTATTCCGAACCGTACAGACGGGGAAAACGGGCGACTATAGCTTCAGCCTTCTGCAGGTAGGGACGTACGAAGTCTCGATTGAGGCCAAAGGCTTCAAGACCTTCGCGGCTAAAGACATAAACTTGTCAGCGGGAGACCGTGTCCGCGTGGACGGCAAGATGGTGGTCGGCGTGGTCAGGGAAAGCGCCTCGGTTTCGGCCGGCGCCGTTCCCGCTCTGCAAACCGACTCCTCCACCATTGGCACCAGCATCGGCAGAGAATCTCTAGCAGACCTACCGCTGAACGGCCGCGATCTGACAAATTTAATTCAGCTCTCGGCGGGCGTGACCCCGGGAGCTTTCAACGCGGCCGGAGGCGGGGATCACAGCACAGACCGCCGCCTGACCTCCGCCTTCTCCGCCAACGGGCAGAACGACTTTCTCAATAACAATATGATCGACGGCATGGACAATAATGAACGGTATTTCGGCACCATCGTCGTCCGGCCCTCCATTGACGCCGTTCAGGAGGTTATCGTCTCCACCAACTTGTACCCGGCGGAAGTCTCCCGCACGGAGGGGGGCGTGGCCGATGTTATTACCAAGTCTGGCACGAACAGTTTCCACGGTTCGCTCTACGAGTACCTGCGCAACGACGCGTTCGATGCGCGCGACTACTTTGCGACTATGGGGCGGAAACCCGAGTTGCGTCAAAATCAATTTGGCGCAAGCATCGGCGGCCCGATTCAGAAGAATAAAACCTTTTTCTTTGGCGACTACGAGGGGTTTCGCCAGCTCTACGCCCAGAACACGTATACCTCCACCGTGCCGACGGCCGCGCAGGAGAGTCTTGTAGCGGCAGCGGTGGTAGGCGATACCATCCCCGCCGGCTCCTTGCTCGGGAACACAAGCCCGTTTGTGGTCAGTGAACTGGGTAAAAACTTGTTCTCGCTGTATCCCATGCCGACGAGCTCCGGGACGCAAAACAACTTTGTCTACTCTCCGGTCAGAACCCAATTCAGCCACACTTTCGATGTGCGGGTCGATCATCACTTCTCGGATCGCGACACGCTGTTTGTGCGCTACTCATTTAACGATGTGAACACCTATACTCCAGGGAGCCTCCCGGATGTTTTCATTAATGGAAAGACATTCGTTCCCAGCAACCCGCCGGGAATCACAGGTGGACCGGCCCTGGAACGCGGCCAGAATATTGGCTTGAACTACGTTCATGTCTTTCGACCGGAACTGCTGCTGGAATTGAAGTTCGCATATCTTAGGTTTGCCAACCAGTCGTTGACTCTTAATGGCGCTGACGCCGGCGTTGACTTGGGCTTCGATCCCTGTTCCTTGGGAACCGGTTACTGCATGAATGCCGACAGCGGCGGAGCGAAATACGGTCTGCCAGCCTTTTTCGCAGCTCCGCCCTACACTGGCTTGGGCGACGGACTATTCGCGCCGCTCTTCGACTACAACAACACCTTCCAGTACCAGGGGTCTTTGACATGGAACCATGGCACTCACAGTGTGAAGACCGGGGCGAGCCTGATCCGGCGGCAGCTCAACTGGCAGCAAAGCATTAGCCCCCGAGGCGTCTATTCTGTCAACGGGACGTTCACGGGCAGTGGTCTTGGCGACCTGGTCGCGGGTTATGCCTCGGACGCACAATTCCAGAACGATGTGGCTTTCCCGCACTTCCGCTCCTGGGAAATCGGCGGTTACATTCAGGACAACTGGCGTGCGACCAGGTGGTTGACCCTCAACCTCGGGCTCCGCTATGAAGTCTTTACCCCATTCACCGAAGTGAACGGGTACATTTCAAGCTTTGATACCGCCACTGGTTACGTGGTTTCTCCTGTCCTTTCAGGAGCCAACCACGGCACGAGCACCGCCAATATAAAGACCGACTTCAGCAATATCTCTCCTCGGCTGGGTTTTGCAGCATCGCTTGGCCGCGGCATGGTGCTGCGAGGCGGTTTTGGTCTCTCCTACTTCCCGAATCAAATTGGCAACGCTGGCGTTCTGCAAAATGTTCCGTTCGTGGTCAGCCGAGACTGCGGGGGAGACTCCTTCTATCCCGTCGAATGTCCGACCGCGATTGCCGGGCCCGGCGGTCTGGGGCTTACTATGGCGAGAGGTCTGTGGCTGCCCACCATTGATCCGGCCAGTGCGGATTATCCGAATGAGGAGCTGGGAACCGGGGTTGCTGCCGGAACGGAAATCGACTCCGTAGCCAACAACCTGAAGTCGGGGCGCCTGGCCCAGTACAGCTTGCAGCTCCAGAAAGAACTGGGCGCCAACATAATCAGTCTGGGATACGTGGGCAACATGGGGCGCCACTTGCCGGTGGTGCCGAACATTAATCAGGCGACCTACGCCACTTACAACTACAGCGGTCCCGGGTGCGTGAGCAACGGCGCGCCGACGTACTCTTCCAGCTGTTTCACGCAGGGACCTATTCCGTACCCGGACTATAGCGGCGATCAAATCTATGTGCTGGAGAGCGCCGCAAATTCAAACTACAACGCTCTACAAGCGTCCTTCTTGCACCGTTTCGCCGCGGGTTTGAATGCCAACCTCAATTACACATGGTCGCATATTCTCAACAACGGCTCGCCTGAGGGGGAAGGCGGCTTTCGCCCGGTGGAGTGCGTTCGTGCCGGGTGCATGATGGATTCGGGCAATGGCACGCCCATCCCAGTCAACAGCTTCCTGCAGTACGATTACGGCAACGGCGACTTGGACGTGCGCCATCGCTTTACGGTCATGCTCAACTACACGTTGCCGTTGGGCAGATCACTACATGGCGCGGCCGCGTATCTCGTCAAGGGTTGGAGCGTCAATACAATTTACTCTTACTCCAAAGGCTTGCCGACCAGCATCAGCGAACAAGGAGGCGGGCCTCCGGGAACCATCACCAATGCCAGCGGCATACTAGGCTTCCGCGGTGGCGATGCCCCAAACCAGGTTGGCGATCCCGACGCAGGCAGTGTCCATACCATCAAAGAGTGGTTCAACACTTCCGCGTTTGCTGTGCAAGCGCCGGGGCTGTTGGGCAATGTGCGGCGCAACAGCATTTACGGTCCACCGCAGAGACACCTCGACCTTTCGGTCGCCAAAGACTTACCCATTCGGGAATCCATGAGGCTGCAGTTCCGGGCGGAAGCTTTTAACCTGACCAACACTCCGAACTTCGCGCAACCAAATACCAACCTTGGGTCCCCGACATTCGGCGAGATCACATCTACGGCCCCGTTTTCCAACCCACGCCTGTTGCAGTTTGCACTGAGGCTTTCGTTCTGAAAACCTAACTGCACAGACAACCGGATCTGTCCGGCAACCTCGGCACCATTCTCACCACGACCTCGACATTATCCCGCGCGAATTCGTTTACAATTATTGAAGCCTCATCGCGTCGCATGATCATGCAAGACCGGTCAGTCCAAGGCCGATTGTCGGTTGAGATGAAAGGGTAAGAACAAGAGATGAACAAATGGCTGTCCGGAAACATCGACTTCCGGAATTTCATTCTGTGCGTGGTTTTGCTTCTCCTCGTAGTACCGTTTGGCCGAACCTCAGAACTAGTTGTCCCATCGGCACGCGAATACCGCCTTCACTTTTATCACACCCATACCGGCGAGCGCCTCGATATCGTTTACCGCCGCGGCGATACCTATTTGCCGCATGCGCTCGATGAACTCGACCACTATCTCCGCGACCATCGTACGGGGGAGGTACACCATTTCGATCCGCGCTTGTTCGACGTGCTGTACGACCTAACCGCTTCTCTCAACGACGCGGGCGGGGAAATTGATGTCGTCTGCGGATACCGCACTCCCTGGAGCAACGAGTTTTTGCGCACCCGAAGCCCACACACGGGGGTGGCCGCCCACAGCCTACACATGCAGGCAGAAGCGATCGACATTCGCTTGCCAGGGATTTCGACGGCCGCCGTTCGGGATGCCGCGCTGCGGCTGCAACGCGGAGGAGTGGGCTACTATCGCGCTTCCGACTTCGTTCACGTGGATGTGGGGCGCGTGCGACGCTGGTAGTTCGAGTCTCACCAGGGATACGGATAGCCCTTCGCCAGAACCTTGTCCAGGGCGGCGTCGTGTCCGTAGATATCGTCGTAGAAGTGAACGACGCCGTCTTCCAGCACGATAACCGTGCCATAGAGGATCAAGACGGGAATCGGGTGCGTGAGATTCACCTGTTGGGTCGTGTTACCGTTCATCGCTGCGCGAATTCGGTCGGGCGTCCATCCGGGATTGTCGCGCAGAACCCACGCCGCCACGTCGGCAGGTTTTTCCAGCCGGATGCAACCGTGGCTAAAATCCCTTCGCGACCTCGCGAAGAATTCAGTTGACGGCGTATCGTGCATATACACGTTGTAACTGTTTGGAAAAACAAACTTCACTAGTCCCAACGCGTCCTTTGGGCCCGGCTTTTGGCGAACGAAAAGTTTGCCGGCTCGAATCTGGGCGAGCACCTCGGGCGTGACTGCTCCGGCCGAAACCACGTTCTGCTTGCTGTCGACCACTTCGAATCCCTTGCTCGCCAGGTACCCGGGGTCTCGCGCGATATGCGGAATCATCTCACCATGGGTTATGGAAGGCGGCACCTCCCAATAGGGCCGGAAGACGACATACTGCATCGTGTCGGTGAACACCGGAGTGTTGTGGCCGCCGTAGGCTTTGCCCACGACGACGTTCATCGTCACCGCGACTTTGAAGTCTTTGTCATAGGCGCGCAGACGGAACTCGGGGATGTTGGCCACGATCGGCGCCTTTTGATACGAGTCCGGCAGCCACCGCCATCGCTCCAGCGTCAATTGCATTTGGCGAACGCGGCGGCTCAGCGGAACGTTCAAGTCGGCGAGAGTTAGAGAGTCGATTCGCCCATCCGCATCCCTACCGTGTCTGCGCTGAAAGTTTTTCACCGCTTCCACCAGCGCACCTGCGTAGACAGGCGGATCCACCGGAACATTCGCGTCTGGCGGAAGGTCGCCCACCAACCGAAGCAAACGCGCGAGCCGTGGAACACCGGGGTACGTATCGCCAGACACAACGGCTCTTTTGACTACCGGGAGTTGCTCCCCATCATCTCTCTTTGCCAGCTCGACATAGGTTTGCAGGGCCTGGAGGGTGTGCCGGTAGCCGGGATAGGACGGCTCCACCTGCCCCAAAACGGCAGCGACGTTGCCCGCGGCGACAACGTGATCTTTGAGAAATTCAGCCAGATCGTATTTCTTGGATTCATCATCCAAGGCAAAGGCTAAACGCTTGGGATTTACCTTGCCAATATGGAGGTCGGAGATATACCGCATCGCGCAAACTGTAAGCGCGAGATCGAATCTCACGGCGTCGGCTTCGCTCGGCTTTCGGGTCGCAGGTTTGAGTTTGTCCAGCCGGCCGCTCCACTTAGGTCCATCGTAGTCGTCGGCGGAAAGTCCCTTCTGGTCGGCCTGGAGCAACAACGCGATCACTTCTCGCGCCTGAGGGGTTGGCTCCATTCCTTTAACCCATGACAATGAATTCCCGTCGGTTTCGTAGAATTTCTGAACCTGCCCCCTGTAGTCACTGAAATCGGGCCAGCGCAAATCGGGAAATGTGCCATCCGTGATGGTTAGGCGCAACCAAGCCTGACCTTCGGAGCTGAGCTCTTGCGATGTCCCATTGCTATTGCCAGAAGTGGCCGGCTGAGTCTGGGCAAGGCGCGCTAAGGCGGGGGGCAATCCACAAAACAGAGCGATCGGCAATAGGGCTATCAGCAGGCGCGGTCCCCACCATAAAATCTTTGATTGCTTCACTAAGTCCTCCTGGCTGCCACTCTGGTCGCGGGCGGTCTGCGCGAGGGCCGCCTTCGCAGTGCAGTGGAACGGTTCGAACTATGGAAGCTGTAACCGCGGTGGCTCTGAAGCCTTGCTATGCTGCCCGGTAATGTCGCTCCTCAAGAACCGCTGCGTTCCCGATTCCAATTCGAACGTCTCTGTCGCCTGCAGACTGCGTCCATGACTTTGGCTCCAAGACGTTCATATAGGCCATGATCAAGACGTCCTGGAGGGACATTGTTCGGTAACTAATGCGCCACATCGAGCGCCTCCAGTTCCTGTTTCTGAGAGTGGGGCTGCTATTAGCTCGCAAACTCCACCCCTACCATATCCATCCGCAACCACAACGAACGGAGTCGCACCAACGGCGCTTACGCAAGACTGCTTTACAAATAGCGCATGATCGCATCCACATATTTCACCTGCGACTTTCCACATCCTCGTACCTCTTACATCATTGCGGACGAACCGGAATATTCAGCTTGCGGATGCGATATGCCAGCGTCGTCCGTTTCATGCCAAGGCGCGACGCGGCACCGTTGGGGCCGCCGATGACCCAGTTGGACGCCCGGATCGCCTGGAGCACGCGATCGCGTTCGGCCTCTTCAGCGGTGCTCAACTTCGGATTCGGGCTCGGCAGGGATGCCTGTTTCAGTTCAGCTAGAGGGGGCCGAAGAACGCTCCCCGGCGACAGGATCACGGCCCGCTCAATGAAGTTCTGCAGTTCACGAACATTCCCCGGCCACGAATAGTTGGCAAAGATCTCGATGGCATAGGAAGGAATGGTTTCGATGTGCCGGTTCATTCGCCGCGCGTACTTGTCCACGTAGTGGCGCACCAGGATCGATATGTCTTCGCGACGATCGCGCAATGGCGGGACTTGCAGAGGAAACACATGCAACCGGTAATACAGATCGTGTCGGAACTTCCCTTCCTCACACATCTGCTTCAAGTCGCGATGAGTGGCGGCGATTACACGCACGTCCACCTGCTGGGTGCGTGTGCTGCCCAACCTTTCAAATTCGCGCTCCTGCAAAACCCGCAACAATTTCGGCTGCAATTCCAGTGGAATATCGCCTACTTCATCCAGAAACAGTGTGCCCTTGTCCGCAACCTCGAACCGGCCTGCCTTGCGCATGATGGCGCCGGTGAATGCGCCCTTTTCGTGGCCAAAAAGCTCGCTTTCCAATAAACCGGAAGGAATGGCGGCACAGTTCAGCTTGATGAACGGCTGATCGCGGCGGGAGCTCAGATTATGAATCGCTCGCGCGATCAACTCTTTGCCCGTGCCTGTTTCTCCCTGGATCATCACGCCGGAATCGGTCGGGGCGACGACCTCAACCTGACGCAGCACGCGCTGCAGGGCCGAGCTCCTACCGACGATTTCTTCGAAGTTCAGCTCATTGCGGATCTCATCCTCGAGGCACACGCGTTCTTCGCTAAAGTTGTCTTTCAGCTTTCGCAGTTCGCCATAAACCAGCGCGTTCTCAACCGCCACGGCTACCTGGCTCGACACCTGCAACAAATAGTCGATTTCATCGTGGGTGTAGGCGGTATCTTCGTGTTTGCCGAGAGCGAGAATCCCCAGCATCCGGTCGCGGCCGGCAAGCGGGACGACACAGCTGTTCCTGAAGCCCGCTACCGCCCACTTGGGATCGCCGTCCGCATCCACCTGGTCTGACTCTTCGGAATTTCCCACCCAGGGCTTGCCAGAGCAGAACACGCGAGCGCCAAACATCTCGCCCAAAACGTCGACTGCCTCTTTGGCGAGCATGTTGTCCTCAGCCATGTCGCAAGCGCTTACGCCAACCCGCTCACCCTCAGAATCCAAAAGTCCGACCATCGCCAGATCGGACGGGATGACTCGCCGGATGCCCGCCGTCACCTCACTCAGAAGCTCATTCACCGGCAGATTGGCCATCACACCGTTCGTCAGCTCTCCGAGCAGCTTGAGCCGCGCACTCTGCACGTCCAACTCGGACTGCGCCCGTTGCGACCTCTCACGGTTCGACGCGTGAAATATGGCAAGTGCCACCTGGTCGGCCGCCAGCGACAAGAACCGTACTTCCGCATCCGAATAGTTGTGCGGTCGAGAACTGGCAATGCTGAATACTCCGAGCGGCCCCTGTGGCGTACGCAACGGCAATCGACAGAGAGAGCGATACTCGATTCCCGTTCTCTTCAGAGCCTCTCTCCGCACTGCAAACCGTTGATCCAGCTTCCAGTCTGCAATGCACAGCGGTTGCTGCTGTTGGTGAACCCACCAGAAAGTCGTTTCCTCGACCGGAACGTCGGGTGGGGCAAACTGCCCGGCTCCAACGGAGTGCCAGAGAACTTCGCTGGTCCCTTGTTTGAAAACAATGACATCGAGGAAATCGAAATCGAGTAATGGACGCAGCAAAGAGGCGAGATTGCGCGACAACTCCTCCAGGGTCATGGATGCGAGAGATACGGAGAGCCGCGACAACGCTTCATATTGCTTCGCCAGCGTCTCCGATTCGGTCGGCGGCTGCGCCATTCGCATGTTGGGTAGGAAACTCATCAAAGACTCCTGCGGTCTCAGTCCAAACTCAGCGATACTCATATTGGCCTCGCGATCTCGGTTGTGGTGCGCTCTGGATTGATTCTCGGACCCCATCCCCATTTCGTCCCCAGGTTCGTACCCCTGTGTAGGCAGAGTAGTTAATTCTGGGTTGTGTGTCGTGATCCGGAAGTCATGTTTCGGTGGAAATTGCGTTCCCGGTCGGTATGTTGTCGAGTAGCAAAGTCACGAAGAAGCGTGCGGAACGCCCTTTGCTATAAGGAGACCAGCAGTTGCTTGGCGGACTGAGCCTTATCTCGGGCCAGTTTGCTTACCCTATCCCACTGTTTAATAAGGAGTTTTCCGAATCCACGCGACGAATGCATCGGCAGGGAGCGATGGTGTTTGGGCGCAAGATGGAGAGGCGACCGGGCCTTTTTGTTATGTTGGCACTGTCAAGATCCGGATGCTTGGTCATTATTCTAGATCGGCACTTCCTCGTGCCGGGTTGGCGAATCACATCAAAATTCATAATGAAGCGAGATCGTCGTGTTGTTGGCATGGAAATAACGGGGTGCCGTGGGACCGACGAATGAGCCCTCGCCGTACTGGTAGTAGTTCCAAACCGTGTTCCAGGTCAGGCGATGTCCGAGATCGACTCCGAGTGCGGCCAGAGGCTGATGATATTTGTAGTGCAGGTCTCCGGCCGGTTCGAGATTGTTGAACTGCGGAGTGCTCCCGCCCACGCTGGTGATACTGTAACCGAGTTTGGTCGTCACGCGTTTCACGGGCCGAACTACCAGCGCGCTCGTGCCGTAGTGTGTGTGGTTGGTGTAATAGCCGCTCGTTAGAAGCGGATTTGTTGAGTCATAGGCAGTGCAAGATCCGGCATTGGTGACGACCGGCAGAACGACCCCACTCGGGGGAACGTCCTGGAAGCAGACTAACGAGTTCTGCAGAAAGTCGTTGTAGTTATAAGCCAAATCAAGGCTGAAACGCTGGCGGGGTGGCGCAAGGGAGGCGGTGAATCCATAATTACGATTGTGGCCACGGTAGTCGACCAGGAAGGCGTTGTTGCGGTCTTCGACAATGTTCACCGATCCTCCCAGAACAGCCCAGGGACGCGGCGTATAGCTAGCCTGCACGCGGTACCGGGACTCCTTGCGTGGAGAGATGCGGACGATCGTATCGTCATTGTTGGTGTGTTCCCAGTCGAAATTGAGGCGCATGCCGTGAATTGGCTTCGCCCAAAGTCCCAGGATCGCGGTATGCCCGTGCACGAGCCAGTGGTCGACGTCCCCGGTTGTGAAGTTGTTGATGTGGGTTACTTCCTGGTCTCCATAGCGGTATCCGATCCGCGCTCCAAACTTGCGCGAGATATCCCACACCAGCTCAATCTGGTTGCGTTTCCAGGTTTGATTAAAGGATTCATCGGTCACAGTAGCGCTGGTGGTCTGCGTCGTCTGACTGAGCGGGGTCAAGAGATTGCAGTTGGGCGGAGCGCATACGTCGCTCGTTTGCAGGAGGTTCGCGGCTCCCGGGCTCCGGAAGGACCAATAAGAAAATTTGTCAACCAAGCGAACGTGATCCGCAAGAAATACCGTCGCGCTGAAGTCGCCCACATTGGATATTCGGTGAGCGGCGGTCGGTCCGGTGAAAGTGTAGTCCCTGGTACTTGACCTCGATTGAAATCCCTCAAAGGACTCATTCACCGGACTGGTCATATCCGCAGAGCTATATCCAAAAGACCCCGCCAGTTCAAGCCTTGCCCAGTAGTTGCTCCGGAAGCTGACGCGCTCCGTCGGAGTCGAGGTGCGAATGCGCTCGGTGCGCGAATAGGACTGATAAGCATTACAAGAAAGGTTGGTGAGCACGCCGTTGCTGTCAACGAGGCTGGTGGAGCCTGCGGGTATGGCGCAGGGCTGGTTGGCTGCGGTATTGAAGACGAGTCCGAGAGAGACGGGCGACCCGGTCGGCAGTAGCGCTTGCCCGAAGGGAGACAGTTGCCAGTTTGTGTCCCCCTTGTAATAGTCGAGGTACTGGTCATAGCTCAACACGGTCCGGGGCAATACCTTCCAGTCGACACCCATGCGGTAGGAGTTCAAGGTTGTATTCCAGGGCTGGTAGAGCGACGCCTCAGTACCGAGGTGGACAGTACTGTAGGACGGGCCCGTCATGTTATTGCGCGAATAGCCCAGGCGAAAACTAACACGCGACTCGGGCAGCAAGGTGAGGTCGACGTCGCTCATGCGTCGGGTCGTGGCAAAGGAATGCGGCGAATTATCTACCGATACTGAAGGTGAGGAAGTCGAAGGATTGAGAGGGTTCGCCAGTAAATCGTAGTCAAAGAAGTTCTGGTCCCGGCGAAAGCTGGCATGGAAGTCATACCAGTGGATCTTTTCCGCCCTCGCGCGTAGTACGTTGTTCGCATCGCCTCCCCATCCAGTACTGTTGACATACAAGTTATCGAACAGGAATCCATGCTGATCTTCTGACCGCATGGAGAATGTCTGGTCGAGGATGCGCGGGCCTGTGTGCAGATTCACGAGAGTGCCGTACATTCCGCTGCTGCCCGTCACCTCACTGTCACGGACGCCCAAATCGATCGACTGGTGAATGATGTATCCCCCGCTTTTCACTCCGTCGGGCTCCGGTGACTGGTCCTGTGCATCCGCCGGCGACTGGGCCATCGTTGACATCGGCAGGAGAAAAATAATCAACAAAAGGATTTCTGACCTGAATGACATTTCTCGGTCTCCTGACAACTCACTTGAAAAACACACTGCTCGCATTCGAGCCATGAATCGCAACGTGGCACAGAGTGCACGCCTGGTGCTTGTCCGACTGGTTGTGCCCACCTGCCGGACCTACCGTCGGATAGGTGTGACACTGGAGGCAGAGCAGGTTCACAGTGCTGACTTTCAACATCCGTGGGTTAGTCGAACCGTGCGGACTATGACAGCTCTGACATCCCTCGGTTTTCACCGGGACATGCTCGTAGACGAACGGCCCCTGTTTGTCTGCGTGGCACTTGTAGCAAACCTGATCTCCACTTGGCAGGGCGCGGACCTGACGCAGGTTGGTAGTGCCGTGAGGATTGTGGCAGTCGCCGCACTGGACGAGTCCTTCATTGACTCGGTGGTGATAGGGCCTGCCGAAATCCGCGCGTGCCGAAGCATGACAGCCATAACAAAGCTCGGGCTGTTTCTTAACCAGCAGGTATTGGGGTTCCTTACCGTAATGGGGCGAATGGCAGTCGAGGCATCCGACATCGCCATTGGAATGGGGCGACTGGAGGAAATGAGCCTGTTCCTGGCCGGTTCCGTGACAACTGAGGCAACGTGCGCTCGCCTGCTCGCGTGAGAGATTCTTAAAGCTGATGATCTTGGTGATGTCCCCGCCGCCGTCAACGTGAGCGGAGCCCGGTCCGTGACAGTCCTCGCAACCGTGCTTGCCTTCTTTCAAGAGCGCGAAGTGGCGCGTGCCCTCAAAGTGCTTGTTGTAGATATCGTCATGGCAGGTTTTGCAGGTGTCCGTTCCGACGTACGAACTGGGAGACGGATTCGAAGCACTCTGACCCGTTGCCGATTGCAGCTGCTGAGCGTGAGCCGAACGGCTCGAGAGAAGAACCCATAGTCCGATCAGAAACACCGAAATCAAAATCCAGCGCCTGAGTCTCATAGACAAGTGGCCTCGATCACGTCGAAGCACATGGGTTGCCATTTCAGCCTAGAGAAAACCGCTCCCACGGATCATTGTTTTGATCACGTTGATGCTCCAGACGAGAGCAAAAAGGCCGCTGCTATACGCAGGAATGTCGAAGAATCCTTGGCACTTGGTCACGTGACGACTGCCACGAAAAGTGCCGCCGAACTGGATGGCACATCGACAGACTCGAGTTCGGGTGCGGTGAATCAGAGGAGCGCCACTTTGGGTTGTGGCTGAGCAGTAACAAGAGACTGGCAGGTCACCGGTCTGCCTTGTGACAAAACCAAGCCGGTAATCGGCTTCGTTTGGAATCAGGCGTGCCTCAGAAGATCATGCGGTGAGCGTACGAACGCGGGAAGGACGCAAGCCGCAACACGCGGCCTGGATCAAATGGATATGATCTCCCACAGAGAAGTGAGCGAATGGAACCGGTGATCTTTGCTCGCCAAGTTGGCGCCGCAATCGTTCTCGTGACCGGGACACTTCTGATTCATTGTATTGGTGTCGCCGCCCTCATCCACTTGGCACGAGCTCGAATTGATCGAGGAATTAAAGGACTAAGCCCGTGGCGCTCGTCCCTCCTTATGGTGCGCTTCACCACCGCGATGATCGTCCTGCATATCCTCGAAATTTTTTTGTGGACGAGCTTCTATCGCTGGTTTTGTTTTCCATCCTGGGAAACTTGCGTCTATTTTTCGGCGGCCAGCTATTCGACTGTGGGTTACGGCGACGTTCTTCTTCCGCATGTTTGGCGTCTGCTGGGCCCGGTAGAAGGCATCGCTGGCGTGCTGATGACCGGACTTTCCGTCAGCCTGCTGTTCGCGATTGCGACCCGGTTAGTCGAAAGTGAGACTGTTTCTAAAGACTCCCCAGACGCATCCGGTTCGATACCCGTTGCTGCCCTCATTGCAGGATCTCGATGAAGTCAGCGTAAATGAGATGAGCAACGGCCCGGTGCTTTTGCCTGGCACCGATCCTCGAACGAAGGCAAGTCCTCATGATCGCCCGAAGCGTCCACGTGAGTCGCTCCAGACGATCTTCATTTATTCCCGGATACTGGGACGCATAGAATCCGCTCCGCTAGCTCGCGATCACTTGCGTGGCTCTGTCGATCACCCCAGGTGTTGCCGGCGGCGGTTGATCGTCCTTTCGCCTTATTGTTTTTGCAGGTTAGCGATGCGATCCTGGAGACCCAGCGTTTTCAATATCGCAGGAGATGCTTCTT
This sequence comes from Candidatus Sulfotelmatobacter sp., assembly GCA_035272245.1. Taxonomy (GTDB): domain Bacteria; phylum Acidobacteriota; class Terriglobia; order Terriglobales; family Acidobacteriaceae; genus Sulfotelmatobacter. The sequence continues at coordinate 20,336 of DATEQW010000103.1, forward strand.
CGATGGCGAGCGGCTCGTGGCATGCGTTGCAGTCCTGCGAAATGGTTACCTTCTGATCGGATGTCGAGTGTGACCCGTCATGGCAACGGAAGCAGCCCGGGAAGTCGGCATGTCCGAGATTGTTGGGATACGTACCCCAAGTGACTTTCAGGTCCGGAAATACATTCTGGTTGTAGATTGCCGCGATCTCGCTGCCGGCATTGGCGATGTCCTTGGAGCGTGGGGATGCAATGTCCGGGTAGCTTTGCTTATAGAAATCGGCTAACGCCGCCGGAATGGCGCGCGAGGCTTCTTGGTTGCTCGAATAATTCGCTTTAAGCAGTTCGACCGCTTTCTTCTTGATGAAGGGGAGTGTCGTCGAGATTCGCCCCAGGCCCATGGCGTTATCCACGGCGCGTTCCGGAAGTTCGAACGCGTGAGTCGGACGGTTGTGACAGTCGACACACTGCATCAAATAGCGAGGTAGCCTGGCAACCGATTGAGCCGTGGAGCCGTCCGCGAGGAAGGTCTGCGTCTCACCCGTATTCCGATTGCGGTACTCCACCCAGGAAATGGTCTGACGCTTGGGATCGGCGGCTGCGTAGTGGATCTCGACTCCGGGTCCCATGTGTATCCCGTGAATGCCCCCAAGGGCTCCGCCGCCCGTGAGCATCATTAAGGCGGTCTGCGTCTGCGTGTTAGCCGCGTCGTCCTTAAAGTGAAAAATTACACGCAGTTTTACCGCATCGAACATTTGGGGCCAGTGGCACCCTTCGCAAGTTTCGCGAGCTGGGACCAGGCGGTTACTTTCCATGGCCGATTCAATCGGGTAATGCACGCGTTTGAAAACTGTATCAATCAACTGCCGGGTACCTGCCTGCTTACTTTCTACCCAACCGACTGCACCGGGAGCAACGTGGCAATCCACGCATTCGACTCTCGCATGGGGCGAGTTCTGATGGGCGATGAATTCGGGTTTCATGACGTGACAACTCTGCCCGCAGAATTGTGGCGTTTCCATGTGCTCCACAGCGCGGTATGTGCCTTGCGTCCCAATGATGATGTTTGCCGCCGTGGTTACCGCGAAGAAGATGGCAAGTTTCCGAATGTAGGTTCGGCGGTCGCCGGCAGTAAAACAATCCTGCTCAGCGCGGAGGATGCGCCTCCGTGCAAGGAACATCCCGACTGCGATCAGGATGAGGCCAAGGACGAAGAGAACCGGGATCAGAAGGAAGACGACGATGCCGATGTAGGGATTGCTGGTGTGCCCTCGAATCTCGGTGGGCAGAACGAACAGCCAAGAGAAGCCCGCGGTGGTTACGAGCGCGACGCCCACCAAGCTGACCCAGTGACTGGTGAGCAGCACGAGTATGGGACGTTTTGCAGAGTCGCTCGTGGTCTTCAGAACCTGCCCATCCGGATTCAAGTTCGTATTGTCCATGCCAGTTTCAATTCCTCGCGTTTGCTGGCCCAGGGCGGTTTCTCAGCCCGCAGAGATCGGGCGGCCTATTTCAGTCCTCTCGCGTACTTGACGACAGCGTTGATCTGGTCGTCGGATAACTTGCCTTTGTAGGCCGGCATCTTGTTCTTGCCGTTCGAGGTAATGCTTGCCAACTCGGCTTCCGACATTTTCACCACGTCCGGGTCACTAAAGGGCTTCGCTCCCATTGATTTGCCCACCGCTGAAGGTTCGCCATTAGGCCCGTGACACATCTGACACTTCGTTTTGTAAATATCCTGTCCGTTGTCTGCGGCGAAGAGGTTGCTCGCTAGTGAAGTGGCCAATATTGCGGTCGTAATGACACTCTTTATTCCCAAGTGCATTGCATTCTCCTTATGTCGTTGTGCAGCGACTTAGTCGCGTGGCGGTTCCCGTGCAAAGGCCGGAAACGTTTCGCTGTGGACCTCGCGAGCGTTACTTGATTGCGTCCGCCGTTTTCTTTGCTCCTTTTTCCACGCCCTTGCCGACGTCTTTTGCGCCCTTTTCAATCTCTTTCCCAGATGTTTTGCCGACGCGCTCGCCGGCTCGCGCCGTCGTCTTGGCTGCCTTCTTCGTGCCCCGAGCCGTTTCTGTGGCTGCCTTATCTGTGGCATGAGCGGCGTCTTTCACGCCCGTATCGGTAGCGCGACCGGTATCTTTAGTAGCTTTGTCCACAGCTTTGCCTGTGTCCTTCGCTCCCTTGCCAACATCTGTGGCGAGGTCTTGTGCAAATCCAATTGAGGCCATCGCGAGGACCAGGGCGAACACCATTGATTGAGCGAGCTTCATGCGGTCATTCTCCTTTTAGGAATTTCTGATCACTACAAACAAGATCTTGAATTTCTGGGTTGCAATCGACCTGCCAGTTCTACGCATGCCGATGTCATTGCGTTGCAGCGTGGCTTGATCGAGGTCTAGTCGTCCGCTTCGGTGCCGATCCGAAAGAATTCCGTCGGCGACACCTCCCCGCCGTTCCGAACAACTCGCTGACACCGATTACGGATTGCGGATCGAGGGCTGCCAAGAAATTTCGACAGGTGCCAATGGTGTCCGATTGTCAGGTGACAGATCGAGGTCCGAAGAACTCGCCGAGCATCCCGTAATATCCAATCCCTCAACGGCTTGTCGTGGTATCCGCCTCAGCGCGCGATTCGGAGCGCCTACTGCACTGTCCGTGTGTCGGCGGAGGAAACCCATGCAAGAACTGCGCTGATCGCTCGTCGCCTTCAACCTGTCCGTTTTCGGATTCTAGACGCAAATGTTGTCGCTCAAGAAGGTGGTCTATGAATAAAGTGAATCAGTGTCTCATCCTTGCCGCCGGTAACGGGACCCGCATCCGGTCGGTATCTGCGGGGCTTCCCAAGCCGCTCGTTAGTTTTCGCGGTAAGCCCATCCTCGACCACATCATTCGGAGAGCTCATCACGCGGGCATCGACAGGTTCGTGATCGTCGTGGGATATCGGTCCGAATTGATTCGTAGCTGGTTCGATGGCCGATCGCTTGGAGTGTCCGTGACCTTCGTGGAAAATCCGGACTATCACAAGTCCAATGGAATTTCCGCCTTGAAAGCCAAAAACGAAATCCATGAAAATTTCCTGTTGCTGATGGCGGACCACATTTTCGAACCCGAGACGGCGCGAGCGCTTCTGAGGCAACGGCTTGAGCCGGGCGAAGTCGTGCTTGCGGTGGATCCCCACATCGGTCGCATTTTTGACCTCGACGACGCCACCAAAGTTCGCCGTGACGGGGACCGCATCGTGGATATCGGCAAAGAGATCCCACACTACGATGCCCTGGACACCGGCATGTTCATGTGCAGCCCAGCCCTGTTTGACCGCCTCGAATCGGCAACCAGGGATGGAAACTGTTCGCTCTCCGATGGCATGCGGCAGTTGGCCGCCGAGGGGCGCTTTCGTGCCCTGGAAATCGGCGACGCTCAGTGGCAAGACGTGGACACACCCGAAGCATTGGCGCACGCCGAAGGGATCTTCGATGGGTACTTCGGGCACGAGCAACTCGTCGGGAGCGTTGCCAGTGTCTAGAGCCGTAACAAAATCACGACTGCCCCTTCGTTGGCTTGCCGGGCTGCTTGGCATTTTGCTGCTCGTCTACCTGGTCCGCCGAGCGGGCCCCACCAAGCTCATGGAAAGCATGGCGACCCTGGGATGGGGCCTCGCTCTAGTGATCGCCTGGGGCGGAGTCGCGCACGTGGTGAAAACGTGGGCGTGGCGTCTCACACTGCTGGACGACAAACATCGGGTCTCGTTCATCCGCATGCTGGGACTGCGGCTTGCGTCCGAAGCGGTGGGTCAACTTGGCGGGCTCGGAACGTTGTTTGGCGAAGGCTTGCGCGTGTCTCTGCTGGGTCCAGCAATGCCGCTCGCCACCGGGATCTTGTCGGTAACGCTCGACCGCGCACTTTTCATTCTCACCGCTGCATTGGTCAGCATCGTCGGTTTGTTGGCGGTAGTGATCGTTTTGCCGCTGCCCCACGCTCTGGCGCTTTATGCAGGTCTGTTTGCAGTGATCCTCCTGTGCATCCTCCTTGGGACCGCTATTGCTGTTGCAAAACGCTGGCCTGTACTGTCAGGGTCGGCACAAACCCTGGGGCGGATCCGGTATTTCAGCGGTTGGATCGAACGGAAGCGCTCGCTGATTCATTCGGTTGAGACGAAACTGTTCGATTTCTATCACCGCACTCCCATCTCATTTTGGGGCAGTTTTGCCCTCAACCTCGCGTGCCACGCCGCCGCGGTGTTTGAGGTCTATTTGATTCTGCTCCTCCTAGGCTCCAGATCCGGTATCTTCGGCGCACTTGCTATCGAGGCTTTGACCAAGCTCGTGAATATCGTGGGCACGATCAATCCCGGAAATATCGGGACCTACGAAGGTGGAAACATGCTTATCGTTAAGATGTTCGGCCTGAGCGGGGCCGCTGGATTGACCCTGGCTTTCGCTCGTCGTTTACGCGCCATCTTCTGGGCCGCCGTCGGTGGCCTCTGCCTGGTCTTGTTGTCCAAGTCACAGCGGCAAACCGATCCACAAATGGGTAGCGATGACGCTATTCAAACAGGGCCCGAGCCAATTTCACCGCCAGAACTGCGGAAGATGAGCGGGTCGATTGGTTCGTCGCACATTGCCGTCATTCTTGCGAACAGCATGCCGGGAATCAGTTTCGGGGAGCCGCTTCCCCACGTCGGCGCTCTTCCCGTTTTGCTCCGAGCCATGCTGGGAGCACAAAGAGCTGGCGCAGCCCGGACCGTAGTTGTCATGGACCAATGGACCGGCCCCTGGATTCAGCGCGCATTGCTCCGAACCTGGCGCCTTCCTCCAGGCGTCGAGTGGTTTGAAGTCGGCACGGGGGAAGTCTCTCTCCCCGCGCTATTGGGGCAAATCGCTTGCGAGGATGACGGAAATGTGGTCCTGATCGCCGGCGACCGAACCTATCACCCGTCGTTACACCGTCGTGCGGCTGAATGGAACTCCCATGAAGCGGCTCTCGCGATGACGACAGGGGTGACACTCGTCGGCATTTACGTGCTCCCTCCCGATATGATCGAGGTCGCGTTGCGCTGTGCGTCCAACCCCTCGATCATCGAGGAACTGCACGCTTGCCTCTGTTCTACCCATTCCGTTCAGTGTGAGCCAGTGCCGGAAGAGAAGTGGCAACTCGTTCACACGCCTCGCCAACACCTCGTGGCTGAGCAGAAGCTCGACCAGTGGCTGGTCAAACCTACCGATGGCATTTGGGCCAGGATGAATCGCAGGGTCTCAATACCAATCAGCCGCCAACTCATTCAATTCCCGATCACGCCGAACATGGTCAGCCTCTTTACTCTAGGTGTCAGCTTCGCGGCGGGCGCCTTCTTCGCATTGGGCGGCTATTGGAATGTCGTGTTGGGCGCGGCTCTGTCGGTGTTCGCCAGCATTCTCGACGGGTGCGACGGTGAGGTCGCTCGCTTGAAACTTCAAGAATCCGCCTTCGGCTGCTGGTTGGAGACGATCTGCGATTATCTGTACTATCTGTTTATCTTTGCGGGCATGACAATTGGGCTCGTGAGGAGTTCGGGCAACCGCTCTTATTTCGTATGGGGTGGCCTCCTGGTTTTCGGCGCCGTTGCCAGCTTCCTAACCATCGGGCTGCAGCGGCATCGGTTGACCAGCGGACGTCCAGAACAGTATTTGAAACTGTGGCATAAGGAAGCTGACAATCGCAGTTCGAACCCGCTGTTGTATCTCGGGCGACATACGGAATTCATCATTCGGCGCTGCTTTTTGCCCTATGCGTTTTTATTTTTGGCGCTTCTCAACCGCATAAATTGGGCACTAGTCGGGGCGGCGCTGGGAGCCAATGTGGTCTGGATCATAGCCCTCTACTCCCACGTAACCTTTGCTCCGTCCCGTGCATCGAGCGTGCCGAGCCCTGCTGTCTCCAGGTGAAGGAGTTTGAATAGGGCATCGCTAGGCCGGGTAGCATCGTTTCCAGATTGCCGGCAATCTCGCCAAGTGGCCATTGTCGCTGTCCTTCGATCACATGGTTGGCCGGCATGCAAAAGGTTGTATTTCAGCTCGCCTTGACGGGTACACAGAAAGCGTGCCGATGCAGGAAATCATTACCGGTAATTTCGCGCCGTTTCGCTGTACGCTTTGGCCGCCCCGCTCATTGCGCATTGTGGATTGGAACATCGACCGTGGCTTGCAGCTACGAGGAATCATAGATTTTCTGGCAGGAATGAATGCGGACATTCTCATTCTGCAGGAAGTGGACATCAACGCCCGCCGCACCCACCGCCTCAACATAGCCGAAGAAATCGCCCGGAAGCTGCAGATGGATTATGTGTTCGGCCGAGAGTTTCAGGAACTTGTCCAAGGATCCAAAGAGTATCCCGCATACCACGGCCAGGCCACTCTGTCGAAGTGGCCCATTTCTAATCCGCGCCTGATCCGCTTTTCCCGACAATCGCACTTTTGGCAACCGCGCTGGTTTCTGCCGCGAATCGAGCCCTTCCAGGAGAGACTAGGAGGAAGGATCACACTGGTAGCCGAGATCAATGTCGCTGGAAGTAAGCTCGTAACCTACAACCTTCATCTGGAAAGCCGTGGAAACGATGCATTGCGGCTTTCACAGTTGGAGGAAGTCTTCTCGGACGCCACCCATCAAAACCCTCAGTGTCCCCTAGTTATTGCGGGAGACTTGAATTTGGACGCGTCCAGAGACTCAGCGGCGATGGCATTCAGGACCGCGGGATTCCAAGATGCGGTAGCAGCGAAGGGCAGACCAACTACTCCCTCGCGTGGGCTTTTTGAAAGTGGGCGCCGGATCGATTGGGCATTTGTTCGCGGACCGATACGCACCGCCTCCGGCCAAGTGCATACCCGTATCGCCGCCTCAGACCACTACCCGATTTCGGTAACGCTTGCGATTTCTTAGTCGATCAACACGCATTAAGCGCTGGCCGCCTTCCCAACCGAACTCGAGGTTTCGCCGACAGAGATCCCGTGCTCATGGAGCTTTTTCAAAATCAGCAAGCGTAGGTCACTCTTAAGGCGGTGGTTGTCATGCGCCTCGATGATTGTCCAAAAACGCAATGAAAAGATGAGTGAATCCTTCGCGAGATCGTTCAGCAGAGCCTCCGGTGGAGGGTCTGTCAGAACGCTCGGGTTTTCCCGGGCCACCTCCAGCAGTAAGGCCGCGATCTTCTCGGCGTCGCTGTCAGGGGCAACCACAACGCCAATCGCCAGGCGCACGCGATCATCATTTACGGTCCAGTTGGTCACCTGGTGGGTGGTAAAGTCGGAATTCGGGACAATAATCACTTCGTTGTCATAAGTTCGTACCCAGGTGCTGCGAGCTCCGACCCGGCCGACGACTCCGGCGATCCCTCCGACGTCGATACGGTCCCCGATACGGAAGGGCTGCTCGATGAGCAACACTAATCCGGCCACCCAGTTGGCCACGATCGATTGCAGGCCAAAACCTACGCCGATTCCGAGCGCTCCTCCCAGGATCGTCAAGGAGTTCAGGTTCACTCCAGCTGCCTGCAATCCGATCATGAGACCAATCACGTAGATCAGGAGCGACACGAAACGCGCCAACACATAGCTGTGCTGGGGATCAAACGTGCTCGTTCTTGAAACGTGGAAGTACAGGAGTTTGCGGACGCGGTTGGATAGCAGTGTCAGAAGTCCCAGGAAGAGTAGAGCCTTGAGCAGGGAGATCGGCGTGACAGCCTGGGTGCCGATCGAGAACACCGGGATTGTCAGCCGCCTCTGCAGCCCAGCCCCCAACAGGTGAATCAGGCTCGATCCGTATGGAACCCACCAAACTAAAGCCGTGAGCAGGGCTATCACCGGGACAGCACGAACGATCACCTTGGCGCTCAAGGAGTGGCGCACATCGCTCTGTTCAGGCATAGACTATTCCGGTCCTCGCAACTCTCATCGGCCAACCATTCGTGTCCCGAACCGTGATTGTGTCGGCCTGGCACACACTTAGGATGCTTCGCTCGATATATGCCTCTCCAGCACAGACGAGATCCAGCGAAGAAGATTGGCGCGTACTTCCGCACGATTCATCTCATTGAGCATTTCATGCCTTCCGCCGGGATAGAAATCATGCGAGATGTTTTGGACGCCAACTGCACGGTAGCGCTCGATCAGGATTCGAAGTCCTTCCAGCCGCTGGCCCACCGGATCATCACTCCCCGAAAGCAGATAGATGGGCAAGTCGCTCCGTATTTTGCGCAGACTAGCAGGGTCCGCAAGAATGGATGCAGCGGCAAGAAAGGATTCGTTTGACAAAGGCTGCAGCGTGGCGAAACACAAAGGATCACTCATGAAGGCATCGACAACCGACGTATCCCGGCTCAACCAATCGAACGGTGTCCGGGCCGGCTGGAAGGCTTGGTTCAGGATGTTGTCTTGTCCTCGATGCGCTGATCTTGCAACTCGCGCCAGTCCGTCCAGCGCACCGGAACCGGAGAGGGCGAGGCCGGCGATGTCGCGGCTGTGATCGATCGCGTAGAGTTGCGCAGCGAACGATCCCATACTGTGCCCCAGCAAGATCAGCGGCTTCCCGGGGTTCTCCTTCTTTGCGATGAGCGTCAGGTGAAATATATCCTCCGCCAGCAGGCGGAAGCCGCCCTCTCCAAAATCCCCGAACGCCTGGGGATAGGGTGCGGTACGGCCGTGCCCGCGGTGATCGTTGCCATAGACAATCAGTCCTGACTCCACCAGGACTTCGATCAGGCCGCCATACCGTCCGATGTGCTCGCCCATGCCATGAGCGATCTGGACGACACCACGAACGGGTCCGCGGGCATCCCACCGGGCGCACGCGATAGCCAGGCCATCCGTGCTGGTGAATTGAAACTGACAGGAAGGCGTCACTAGGGCAGCTATTGGCACGATCATCGCCTCTTCACGTTGTTGTCCCTGTTCACAGTGCAGAGGACCAGCCATTTGCAAGTCTTTGAAAAATAGCGACGCCCTTGGAAGCAACGCTGACAACCCGGTTGGCCAATGCCGAATCAGTTGGCAGAGGACGACTGAAAACGCAGCATTGTAGAGCGAAGGAACCTTCAACCGGCGCTCTGGACTCAGACTGCGCTGAGCATTGGGGGAGGGTGGTTCCGGCCGGGTCGGTTGGTCCGGACCCGCGCGGCAGGAAGTGAGAAAAGTCACACCGGAACCGGAGAGCCCCCACGGCGACTTCCCTGAAAATTGTGCGCTGCACTAGTAGCCAATTGCGGTTTCAGAAATCGCCGCTATGCGCCAACACAGCCTTCGTAACCTCCTTGTGTCGCCTTGAAAGCAGCGATAGGTACCGATACGACACACAGCTCCGGGTCCGGGCGATAGCTGGAAGGACATTCCTTGTGACACTTTGCCGTTGGACCATGGGCCACGGCTCTGTTTCGAGGCTTGCGAGCAGCCTTGTGAAATCGCTGCACTAACTTGGCTCGCCCACGAGCAAGTTGCGCCTTCAGAGTCCCTTCGGGCACGCCCAGGGTTTCTGCGGCCTCTCTAATGGAAAGTCCGTCTCGCTGGCGGAGCCGCAGGGCCGCCAGTTGTGAATCCGGAAGGCAGCAGGTTAACCTCGCGACAAGCTCCCGCAACTCGCTGCGTTCCGCTACCTGTTCTGGCGTAGGTCCCGGGTCAGCGAGTAACTCCGGGATAGCCCATTGGCCGTCCTCTGGAACATGATCCAGCGATACGATCTGACAGCGAGGACGGCGCCGCAGCTGCATCCGAACCGAATTGATCACAATCGCCGTGATCCACGTCGACAACCGAGCGCGTCCACCAAATGCTCCGATGTGTTTGTACGCCGACAGCATCGCATCCTGCACGGCATCCTCGGCGTCTTCGGGATTGCGTAGCCACCGCATCGCCACCCGCCGGAACCGTGACAGGTCGCGTGACACAATCTTCTCGAATTCCATCCGAACTTCTTGGCTCGCACCACCAGGCACCGACGAAAACCCAGAGGCTGCGAGTGTAAACGCCGGCGTGTCCATCGTTGCAGTCTCCGTTTCTTCCTAAATGACGTACTGTTCGTTCGAATCCCATTTCCCCATATGCACACAGCACTTTGCGTGCCAATGGCCAATCAGTGCCGCGGATCGCGTTCACCCTGAGGGAAAGGAGTGGCGTTAGAAAATGGCGCTAGATGGGATGAATTGCAAACACGCAGGTTGTGCCTAGTCCGTCGACTCGCCACTTTGCTGTCAGCTGCCAACCGCCGACGTGCCGCGAAACTGATGGTCAAAGCCGCGTTGCCGGAGAAAGCGGGCGAGCTGGGAAATGGTGCACGCGTGATTATCTACGACTGAACTACAGCAACTCCCAGGAGTTCTGGGCAGCAGCAGCCGAGGCAACAATCCGATTTATGCCGCGTCTAGTTTGCTGCAATTTACTCGAAGTTCGAACTCAGGCCCAAGGATCCCGGACGCCGCTGCGCTGCGGTAGAAGAGTTGCACGAGACCGGCTGCCTCCAGCCTGCCAGTTCTTACGATGGATACTTTCTTCGAAACTATATTGTCAGGATTTCGCCAAACGATCTTCATGACGCCTCTTTTCTACTCGATCTTTCGGTGCGAGCTGTTTTCCTTTCCCGTGGGGATGAATCACGACGCGAGCTTCGGAAGCTACCTTCTGTTCTGTGCTACGTCGATGGTCGCATCAGCCCAGTTCAGTGCGCGCCTGGCTATGGTCCGCCGCCGCTGCTCGGTCATGAGGTTTTCAAAGGCCAAGACCACTACCGCCTGGGCAAAGAGTTCGCGATTCCATTTGATAAGCATTACTTCCTTCTTATCGAAGTTGACGGCGTTTCTATCTGAACCGAGAACCAGCACCAGTCGCGGTCCGAGTGCGTGATCGCCACCAAATTCCTTTTGCACCGCCGAACACGTTGAAAGATAGATCTTGTCGACCTCTTCGGCAGGCCACTTTTGCTTGCCTTTGATGCTGACCGTGACAAATGATTCCTGCGCCAAGCACACCGTTGTTAGCGCGAGCGCAAGCACCGCAGCTTTCAGAACGCTCGTCATGTTCCTGCACCTCTCTCCTGTGTCGTTTGACACGATGTTGTCGGACCCCACTGCCGAACTCCACTCTCCAAGGAAGTCCAGCAGCTGAACGCCCTCTGCGGTCCGAATCGCGGCTAAGATCCAACAATCTCCGCGCCTGATCCCATGGATGAGGAAGCAAGGCAGGCGGCTGTGATTTTGCCGTCACCGCTCGGTGAAGAGAACGTTGTGATGTCGTGGATTGGCGAACTCAGCCGAGGGCGCTTCTATAAGGAGGACTGTAATCTCTCGTCGATTGCAACAGCCCGGGTTCGAGCCACCTTGCAGTAAGTGGAAGGTATGGGACTTTCCGAACAAAATAGGCAGCCGGGACAAGGGAGAGAGTGGAATCGCCCGGCTGCCCAAGCGTGCCTAGAACCGGTACACGACGCCAGCCGAGGGCTGAGCCGCGTGTGTCCAGCTATCAGTCTTCAAACTTTGGAGACTGAAGTCCGGATCTTTGTATACAAAACCCCGGTATTCCGCACGCAACGAAAAGTGTTTTGTCAGCACGTAGTCGGCGCCAGCGCCATAGAGAAATGCACCTTTTGCTTGGGTATCAGCGCCGGGAACAAACCCGGCGCCGTTGCCGGTGGGATGGAAGATCAGGCCCCCACCTCCGGCCAGCGCGTAAGGACTGAATTTACTGATGTGGAATGGCAGTTCCACCACCACATCCGCAGTGACGCCGTGGACGTCAGACTGGATTCTGCTTTCCCCGGAACCTGAAAAATACCTTTGCGTGTTTCGGTCGAAACCGTAATTCGCTTCCGCTGACAACCAACGATTGATGTTATAGCGGTATCCCACTTGCAGTCCGCCCGTTTTCGTTGTGTTCCGTGAGATCCCGTTGCCGTCGCTATCTTTGGTAAAGAAACCCGTTCCCTGCGCGCTTATTTCATTCCGAGATTCTTGCGCCATGGCAGCAACCGTGAAGAGCAGTATGGATGCCACTGTTACAAACAAACTACGTTTCATAAGTCTTCGTTTCCCCATTTTCACAAAATTGAGCTCACTTCGAAGCTCTTGCTCACAAGCAATCAACAACACACCAACGGCTCGCTTCTGTGCCATTGGCGCGCTGACGGTTTGCCTTGATCAGCAGGGCAAGAGCATGCAGTGTTCCAGATTCAAACAACCAAAACCAACCGCGCGAATCCCCTTTCGCGCTGCACACTTAAGCGACCGCGACGACCCAGTACTACGCACAGTTCTTCCATCTCGGCTCGACGAAGACTGGCAAGAGTCTGACGAGTGTCAGTTCGCATGTCGTCCAACTTCTCCTGATCCCTCCCCGCGCGCCGGCGAACCAATCCGGCAAGTACGCGACGAAAACAATTTCTTGTCACGTGCCAACCCAATTGGCACTGACAACGTTGCTGCGACGCGGGGATGCTTTGCTTTCTCGAGGAAGGGATCTGCTAAACGCTTCTAGTTGCCGCACTTGGGACCCGGGCGTCCCCCGAACCGAGAATGGAAGCGTGGATGCCCAGAGACAGTGGGCTGGCGTCAGCGGGCTTCGCAAACAAGTCGTGTCGGTTTACCTACTCGCCAATCAGCAGCCACAAGGGGGATGAATGCATAGAAAACAGTTGTTCTTCATAGCAGTGTGTGTCGCGGTATTGCTGTCGGCTCATAGCCTGGCTTTTTCGCAGAATTCCGCTGCGCAGCAGGACAAGGCGAGCGCGGGTGACAAGTCCGCCGCCAAAGTCGGCGTTCAAGATCCGATCGATGAAGACATGCGATTGCTGAGGAAGGACCTACGATCGGAGAAGAAACAGATAGTCGCGGCCAATATGAACTTGACGGACGCCGAGGCTGTGAAGTTCTGGCCGGTTTACGACCAGTACGCGGCTGACGTCGCCAGAATCAACGACACGAAAGCTGGACTCATTGAGGACTACTGGCAGACGTTCAACACGATGAGCGGCGAGCAGGCCGAGGCCTACCTTCGAAAGCGCGCGGCTGTCGAGGAATCTCTCATGCAGCTGAGAGTCAAGTACATTCCGATTTTTAACAAGGTACTTTCGGGCCGGCAAACGGCGCTGTTTTTTCAGATCGATTGGAGACTCGGTCTAATGATCGATCTGCAGTTAGCACAAATGCCTCTGATCGATCCGTAGGCTGTCGTGACGGATCTGAGATGGATGTTTACAGCGGAAGGGGAATTCGGTTTGACGAGCAGCAAGGTCACTGCGACCGATCTCGAGATCGCCCTGGATGAGAGCGGTGCGACGACCCTCCTGCGCTTGCGGGGGCGCCTTAGCATCGACTCCTCGCCTGCCTTCCGCGATCAGCTTCTGGCCGTACTGCGAGGGCAGTCAACGAGAGCCGTCGTCGATATGACCGAGGTCTCGTACATTGACATCTCGGGCATTGCGACTCTCATTGAAGGACTCAAGATCGCGCACCATCGCCAGAACACTTTGTGCCTGCAGGGTCTGCAGGGTCGGGTGCTTCATCTGTTCGAGTTTGCAGGCCTCCTGGATCTGTTCGACCGCAACTGCGGCAGAAGTGCTTCCTCAGCATCGAAGGTATCCTGATGGCAACTGTTCTCGAAGGCGTCGGAAAGAAGACCATGGCCCAGCTCGACTATGTCGGGAGTCTGAACATTCAGCTCTGGGCCACGCTGCGCGCCATGGGCAGCGTGTTGCCTTTTGTCGGGAACCGCTACCGCTGGAAGGAATCCGTGCGCCAGATGCTGGAGATTGGCGTCGATGCGCTGCCGATGGTGGCGCTCATGGCGCTCTCCACGGGATTCATTCTCGCCATGCAGGGGGCGTCCGAACTACGCCGCTTCGGAGCCATGCACTATGTTATCGATCTGGTTGCAGTTGGCTTCACGCGTGAACTCGGCCCTCTGCTCACCGCCATTGCTGTCAGCGGAAGGTCAGGCTCGGCCTTTGCGGCAGAGATCGGGACCATGGAGGTGACCGAGGAGATCGATGCGCTCCGGGTTATGGCCTTCGAACCGATCGAATTTGTGCTGGCGCCAAAATATCTGGCGGCGCTGATTGCCGTGCCGTGCCTCAGCATCCTCTCAAACCTGTGCGGCATTCTCGCAGGCGGGTTATTCATGTTCTTCAGCACCCGCCTCGATCCGCTGCTCTACTTTCGCTACGTGCTGGATTCCATCGTGCTGCGCGATGTAATCACGGGACTCATCAAGAGCGTGGCCTTTGCCACAATCATCGCTCATGTGGGCTGCCTGGAAGGATTCCGAGTCCGGGGAGGACCGGACGCGGTGGGCCGCTCCACAACCAGCGCCGTGGTGAGGTCAACCTTCCTCGTCGTTGTCGCCGATGCCGTCTTTACCGCCATATTCTATTTCACGGGGAAAATGTGATGTCCATCATTTCGATCCGCAATTTGGTTGTCGAATATGACGGACGCCGCGTACTCGACGGGCTGAACCTGGACATCGAGCAAGGCGAAACGATGGTCCTTCTCGGTGGCAGCGGCTGCGGAAAAAGCACGTTACTGCGGCACATCATTGGCCTGGAGCACCCGAAATCGGGCAGCATAACGATCAAGGGTACCGACATCACCCGCTGCTCGCTGGCAGAATTGGACCATATCCGCCGCTCCATCGGAGTCGCGTTTCAAAGCGCAGCCTTGTTCAATTCCCTTTCGGTCAAGGACAACGTCGCTCTCACTTTGCGTGAACACACGGACCTTGCTCCATCCATCATCGACCTGGTGGTGTGGATGAAACTAGCGGTTGTTGGCCTGGCGGATTTTGGCAAACTGCAGCCACAGGAACTGTCGGGCGGTATGAAGAAGCGCGCGGCGGTCGCGAGGGCGCTCGCGCTCGATCCCGAAATTCTGGTCTTCGATGAACCTTCTGCCGGACTGGATCCGATTGTGGCGGCAGACCTGGACGAACTCATCCTGCTTCTGAAAGAGGCCTTCCAGATGACGGTGATCGTCGTCACGCATGAACTACCCAGCGCGTTCCGCATCGCCGACCGTATCGCCATGCTTTCCAAGGGGTCGTTTCTCTCGGTAGGGACTAAGGAGCAGATCCGGTCAAACCAAAGTCCTTTCGTAAGACAGTTCCTCGATCGCGTCCCTGACAATATGGCAAAGACTCCGGCCATCGCCGATTACTTCAAAAGATACTTGCGAACTCAGGAGGCATTCGAGTGACAATCGAAGCAAAAGTCGGGGCCTTCGTCCTGGGATGTTTTTCGATCCTGGCATTCACGATCATCTACCTAATGCACGCACAGTTCAGTGGGGATACGGTTCCATACCGAACCTATCTGAAATACGCCGGCGGACTTGAGCCAGGAGCTGAGGTGCTCTTTGGCGGTATTACCGTTGGCAAAGTAACAGCCGTTCGGCCGTGGACGGCAGACCCCACCAAAATCGAAATCCTGCTGGACGTGAAGCAGGGCACGCCGCTGAACGAGAAGTCCATAGCCAAGCTGGGGCTGGTGAGCATCATGAATAGCGCCGCGTTGTCGATTACCACCGGCAGCAACGACGCGAAGCGGCTTGCGCCCGGGTCCTCAATCCCGTCCAAGGAGGCCGCCAGCCTGGATGAGATCGCGGGCAAGATGGCCGATGTCGCCGACAGCGCCAATGCGCTCATCGCGCAGGCACAGGGAGAGCTTGAAGGCATCAGCGGCGACGCGCGCGGTCTCCTTGCCAATCTGAAAACCGTCACCGGCCCGCCCACCCAACAAAAAATCCAAGCTGTACTGGATCACGTCAACGGGATACTGGCGACCGAAGGTCCCAAGATCGATCGTATTTCCGATCAACTGGTCGCCCTCAGCCAGCATGCTGATGACACCGTCCAAAACGTGAATGGCACGGTTACCGATGTACGGGAGCCGCTCCGCAAGGATCTGGCTGAATTGCAGAACACTTTGCAGCAAGCCAAGCACTTGCTGGCGGACATGCAGGTCATGGTGCGAGCGAACGACTACAAGATCGACGACACGGTGGAGAACCTGCGGGTGGCAACCGACAACTTGGATCAGCTGACCGATTCGCTGAAGCAGCGTCCGTGGAGCTTGATCCGAATCAAGCAACCGAAAGAGCGGCAGGTCCCACAACAATGATGAAGGTGGATAT
Organism: Candidatus Sulfotelmatobacter sp.; assembly: GCA_035272245.1. GTDB lineage: Bacteria > Acidobacteriota > Terriglobia > Terriglobales > Acidobacteriaceae > Sulfotelmatobacter. Next base: position 36,449 of record DATEQW010000103.1, read on the forward strand.
GAAAAAGCATCTGACGGGAGTTGGTTTTGCGCTGGCAGTCCTGATCGTCCTGGCGGGCTGCGGAAGGCCAGTGAAGTATCCGAACTACTACACGCTCCACCTACCGCCACCACCCGATCCGCCGGCGCCAGAAAATGTCCACGCCACCTTGGCGATTCGCGAGTTTCGATCCCCCACTTACCTGCGGCAAGGCGCCATCGTTTACAAGACCTCTCCGGAACAGATCGGCTTTTATAATTATCACCGCTGGGCGGTGGATCCGCGTGAGTTCCTGACCAATGCCGTGGCCGATCGCCTTCGCGCGAGCGGCAGCTTCAACCAGGTGACGCTATACGACGGACGCTCCGACGTCGATTACGTTCTGAGCGGACGACTCGAAGAGCTTGAGGAAATCGACTACCAAGGCGGCGTTAAAGTGCAGGTTGCGATCTCCGCCCAGATGGTAAGCGTTGCCACAGGCGCGACTGTGTGGACAAACTCTGTTTCCGAGGTTGGAACAGTCAGCCAACGCGATGTACCGGCCGTTGTTTCCTCGATGAACGGGACGATAGCGCAAGCGATTGAAAAGCTTCTGACCCCGGTTCCTGCTCCCGTCCCGGCCAAGGGGTACTAGGAATCGGCGAGTGGCACAGATCCCAGGCGCCGTCCAATCAACTGTGCCGATGCACGCTGTAACACAGTCGCTCTAAACTCGCCTGCCTTTCTTCGTGGTCAATCGAGTCGCTGCTTTGTCCGGCAAGACCCACTTTTCACGTTGAGTACCGTCCTCGTCAAGTGTCTGTCACTTGCTAGAGTTTGACATCACTCTGCCCCACGCGGTCGCCATTTTCAGAGGCTTACGAGTGGTCCCAGGGTTGCATTTCACAGAGCGCTTTCGCCACCTCCGAGTAGCAAGAGCCAACCACTGCGCGACGAAATGAAAACTCGTTACGACTCCACCGCGGGATACAAGGAGCTTAAGAAATGACGCCTGTAGCAGAAATCGAAGAGCCATCGACACTCTCGCTGAGCGCTTATGGAAACGCGAGGTCCACCATTCAAGGATCGCCTCTCAGTTCCGAGGAATTAAGAAAGACCGACGCCTACTGGCGAGCGTGCAAGTACCTCGCGCTCGGCATGATCTACCTGCAGGCCAATCCGTTACTCAAGGAACCGCTGAAGCCCGAGCACATCAAGAACCGCCTGCTGGGGCACTGGGGCTCAAGCCCCGGTCTGGCTTTCATCTATATCCACTTGAACCGGCTGATCAAGAAGTTCGGTCTCGACATGATTTTCATGGCGGGTCCTGGGCATGGTGCGCCGGGCGTTCTCGGTCCGGGGTATCTCGAAGGGACCTATTCCGAGATCTACCCGGAAAAGAGCGAAGACGAACGTGGCATGCATGAGTTCTTCAAGCAGTTTTCGTTTCCGGGCGGCATCGGCAGCCACTGCACGCCGGAAACACCAGGTTCGATCCACGAAGGCGGAGAACTGGGATACGTCCTGTCTCACGCCTGCGGCGCGGCGTTCGACAATCCGGATCTGATCGTCTCGGCGGTGGTCGGGGACGGCGAGTCTGAGACTGGGCCGCTGGCCACTTCGTGGCACATCAGCAAGTTCCTGAACCCCATTCGGGACGGAGCGGTGCTCCCCATCCTTCATTTAAACGGCTACAAGATCAACAACCCGACCCTTCTCGCGCGTATCAGCCATGAAGAACTGGAAGACCTCATGCGCGGCTATGGTTGGACGCCCCACTTTGTTGAGGGATCAGATCCCGAGACCATGCATCAGGCCATGGCGGCAACGGTGGAACATTGCGTCGCGGACATTCGCGCCCACCAGCAGGAGTGCCGGACCAGCGGAGCCGCGAAGCGGCCGCGCTGGCCGATGATCGTGCTGCGATCTCCGAAGGGATGGAGCGCGCCACGAGAAGTAGGCGGCCACTACCTGGAAGGGTTTTGGCGCGCCCACCAGGTTCCCCTAACCGACGTAAAGAAGAACCCGGAACAGTTGCGCATTCTCGAGCAGTGGATGCGCGGCCTGAAGCCGGAAGAGTTGTTTGATCGGAGTGGCAAGCTCATTCCCGAGCTTAAGGAACTCGCACCGAGCGGGTCCCGCCGCATGAGCGCCAACCCCCATGCCAATGGCGGACGTGTTAAGCGAGCCCTGCGTTTGCCCGAATTCGCCAACTACGCCGTGAAAGTCGATCAGCCGGGAACTGTGGAAGTCGAGAATGTCCCACCGCTGGGAAATTTCCTTCGTGATGTGATGACGGAAAACATGAACGACTTTCGCGTGTTCGGACCGGACGAAAACACTTCGAACAAGCTGCAGGCTGTCTACGAGGCTTCCAAGAAGTTCTGGATCGCCGACTACTTCCCGGAGGATAAGGACGGAGGCGAACTGGCGACCGACGGTCGCGTAATCGAGATGCTGAGCGAGCACACCATGGAGGGCATGCTCGAAGGCTACCTCCTTACCGGACGAAATGGCTTCTTCTCCTCGTATGAAGCATTTGTCCACGTGATCGACTCCATGTTCAATCAGCACGCGAAGTGGCTGTCGATCTGCAATCACCTCTCGTGGCGCCAGAAGATCGCTTCCCTGAATCTTCTCATCACTTCGACGGTCTGGCGACAGGACCACAACGGTTTCACGCACCAGGATCCGGGCTTCCTCGACGTTGTGCTGAACAAGAGCGCCGAGGTCACTCGCATTTATCTGCCGCCCGACGCCAATTGCTTGCTGTCGGTTGCCAATCACTGCCTGAGAAGCGAGAACTACATCAATGTGATCGTTTCCGACAAGCAACTCCATCTTCAGTACCTGAATATGGATGCTGCCATCGAGCACTGCACCAAGGGCATCGGTATCTGGGACTGGGCAAGTAACGACCAGAGTGTTGAACCCGATGTCGTGATGGCCTCGGCCGGCGACATACCGACGCAGGAGGCTCTGGCCGCGACGGTGCTGCTCCGGGAAGAGTTCCCCGATATCAAGATCCGTTTCGTTAACGTGGTGGATCTTTTCAAACTCGAGCCCAGCAAGAACCATCCGCATGGGCTGACGGACCGGGACTTTGATTCGCTCTTCACGACTGACAAGCCGATCATTTTCAACTTCCACGGTTATCCCTACCTGATTCATCGCCTGGCTTACGCTCGCACGAACCGGAACTTGCACGTGCGTGGCTACAAGGAAAAAGGCAACATCAACACCCCGATGGAACTGGCGATGAACAATGAAACAGATCGCTATACGCTCGCGATCGACGCCATCGACCGGATACCGAGGCTCCAGAAGATCGGGGGACACGCCAAGGAAAAGTTCCGGAACAAGCAAATCGAATGCCGGGCCTATGCCTACAAGAACGGCATCGATGCGCCCGAGATTACCGGATGGAGGTGGCCGCACCGCTCCGAGTGACTGGAGCGGGCGTGAGCGGGTGGCCGGCTCCCTCGAACCGGCCACCACAATTTCTTGTTTACAACAGCGGGCTGCTAGCGAACAGCAGCGCGAAAGGATATTGAATGAGCGCAGCAACGGCACCTCCTCCCCTGACCCCGGTGGAGCAAAACATGGATCTGGTCAGCATCAACACCATCCGCACCTTGTCCATCGACGCAATCCAGGCCGCGAATTCAGGACATCCGGGAACTCCCATGGGTATGGCGCCTGTGGCGTACACCCTTTGGCAGGAGTTCCTTCGCTTCGACCCGCAGGATCCGGTGTGGCCAAACCGGGACCGTTTTGTGCTTTCGGCCGGGCACGCCTCCATGCTGCTGTATTCCCTGCTGCATTTGAGCGAAGTCCGTGCTGTCAGCAAGGACTATGAGACTCTCGGCGACGTATCCGTACCACTCGATGCGATCAAGTCGTTCCGGCAACTCGACAGCCGCTGCCCGGGGCATCCGGAATACCGCTGGACATCGGGCGTGGAAACAACGACGGGGCCGCTCGGTCAAGGTCTTGCCACCAGCGTCGGTATGGCCATCGCACGAGAATGGCTGGCAGCGCGCTACAACAAAGCAGTTCCGGGTTTCGAGAACCTCTTTGACTTCAATGTCTACGCGCTCTGCGGAGACGGATGCATGATGGAAGGCGTCTCGAGCGAGGCCGCTTCCCTCGCCGGCCACCTGCGCCTTTCCAATCTCTGCTGGATTTACGACAACAACCACATCACGATCGAAGGCAATACTACCCTTGCTTTTACCGAAGACGTGGCCACACGATTCTTCGGCTATGGCTGGAACGTGACGAGAGTCAGCGACGCAAACGACCTTGATATGCTGAGGCGCGCGTTCCAGCATTTTCAAAACACCAAGGATCGCCCGACGTTGATCATCGTGGACAGCCATATCGGTTACGGGGCCCCTCACAAGCAAGACACCAGCGCCGCCCACGGCGAGCCGCTGGGCGAAGAGGAGGTCCGGCTCGCCAAACGGAACTACGGCTGGCCGGAAGACAAGAAGTTCTACGTGCCGGACGGCGTCTACGACCACTTCCGGCAGGGCATCGGGAGGCGCGGCAAAGAACTGCGCGACGCCTGGTTCCAGCGAATCGCCGAGTATCGTCAGCACTACCCTGACCTGGCCGAAGAACTCTTCCGCATGCAACACCGCCGGCTTCCAGAAGGGTGGGACCGAGACTTGCCCAGCTTCCCCGCAGACGCAAAAGGCCTCGCGACTCGCGAGTCTTCAGCTAGAGTACTGAACGCCGCCGCCAAGAACATTCCCTGGTTCATTGGGGGATCAGCCGACCTCGCTCCCTCCACCAAGACACGAATCACGCAAGAAGGTGCCGGCGATTTCTCGGCCCAGAACTATGGCGGACGCAATTTTCACTTCGGAATCCGCGAACATGCGATGGGTGCCATCCTGAACGGAATGAGCCTGGTAAAAGTTCGCCCCTTCGGCTCCGGATTTTTCATCTTCGTCGACTACATGCGGGAACCCATGCGGCTGGCCGCACTTATGGAGCTTCCCGCCATTTACATCTTCACTCACGACTCCATTGGCGTAGGCGAGGACGGACCGACCCATCAACCGATTGAGCAACTAGCCCACCTGCGCGCTATGCCCGGCCTGATTGTGATCCGCCCCGGGGACGCAAATGAAGTGACCGAAGCCTGGAAGGTCATCCTGCAACTGCATCACGAGCCAGCGGTGCTGGTACTCACCCGCCAGGCCGTGCCCACCATCGATCGGACAAAATACGCCCCTGCGTCCGGCTTGACTCGCGGCGCCTACATTCTCGCCGACTTCGCCGGCGGAGACCCTGAGGTCATCCTCATCGGGACCGGAAGCGAAGTCGCGCTCTGCCTGGAAGCGTACGAGCAATTGACTAAGGAAGGCATCCGGGCGCGCATCGTCAGCATGCCTTCGTGGGAGTTGTTTGACGATCAGGACAAGAGCTACCGGGAATCCGTTCTGCCACCCAGTGTGAAGGCGCGAGTGTCAGTGGAACAGGCATCCGATTTCGGCTGGAGCAAATACACGGGTTCCGAGGGCCACCACATTTGTATCGACTCCTTTGGTGCCTCAGCTCCTCTCAAACAGTTGTTGAAGAAGTTCGGCATTAGCGCAGAGCACGTTGTGGCCGCTGCCAAGAGCCAGATCGCGCAGCACGGGAGCACCAAATGAAAGTGGGTATCGGCGCGGATCACGGTGGATTCGAAATGAAACGGCAGCTGACCAGCTTGCTGGCCGCGGAAGGCCACGAAGTCGTTGACTTCGGCAACGAAGTGTACGACAACAAGGACGACTACCCTGACTTTGCGATCCCACTTGCCCGCGCTGTGACACGCGGAGATGTGGAGCGTGGAGTTCTAGTGTGCGGGAGCGGCGTCGGCGCTTCGGTGGCTGCTAACAAAATTGTCGGCGTTCGCGCCGCACTGTGCCACGATGACTTTTCGGCTCGTCAGGGAGTAGAAGACGACAACATGAACATCATCTGTTTCGGAGGCCGCACGACCGGTATCGCAGTCGCATGGGACTGCACGAAGAGCTTTCTCGGCGCCAGGTTCAGCGGTGCAGACCGGCATCGCCGCCGCCTGGCCAAGGTTACGCAACTCGATGCCAACAGAAGCCCCCATGCAGACGATCGCAAGGAGTTCCAGGCCGTCAGCCTTAAATAAAACTAGGAGAAAACAATGACGTTGTTTGAGTCTCTGAAGAAATACACAACGGTTGTAGCGGACACGGGTGATATCGAAGCCATTGCCAAACACCGGCCGCAAGATGCCACCACCAATCCTTCCCTTCTTTATCACGCCGCCCAGATGCCCGGGTACCGCCAATTGGTGGAAGAAGCGACAGAACTGGCACTGGAGCGGGGCGGCCACCATGAAGAAATGGCGGCAGAGTTCATCGATCGTCTCTTTGTCCTGTTTGGATGCGAGATCCTCAAAGTGGTTCCGGGCCGCGTATCAACGGAGGTGGCGGCTAGCTTGAGCTTCGACACCACAGCCACGATCGCCAAGGGCCGCAAACTCATCTCTCTATACGAGAGGCAGGATGTGGCGCGTGAACGTATCCTGATCAAGATTGCCAGCACGTGGGAGGGCATTCGTGCGGCCGAAATTCTGGAGAAAGAAGGCATCCATTGCAATCTAACTCTCCTGTTCAGCTTCGCCCAAGCCGTCGCGTGCGCCGAGGCCGGTGTCACCCTAATCTCGCCTTTCGTCGGCCGTATTTATGACTGGTATAAGAAGGAAAAGGGCGGCGCGGAAATTCCCGCAGACCAGGACCCCGGCGTTGCCTCCGTCACTCGTATCTACAACTACTACAAGAAATACGGCTACAAGACGCAGGTGATGGGCGCCAGTTTCCGGAATGTGAACCAGATCGTTCGGCTCGCCGGTTGCGACCTGCTCACCATCAGTCCCGACCTCCTTGACAAGATCGAGCAGACCCAGGGAACGCTGGATCGTAAACTCGACCCGGCACTGGCGAAAGCCAGCAAGGAAGAACGCATCCACCTGGATGAGAAGACATTCCGCTGGATGCACAACGAAGACGCGATGGCGACTGAGAAACTGGCGGAGGGCATTCGCAAGTTCAATAGCGACGCCCGCCACCTGGAAGAGTATGCACTCTCCCAGGTCGCCGAAAAGGTCGGGTGAGGAGTAGCCCCAGCGAAGCGTGCGGCTCAGTCAATTGAGCCGCACCGCATCGTGACAGCCAATTCTTTCGTTCGTCTGGCATTCGCGCGGGACATTGCGCCAAAGATATCCTTAAGAAGGAGAATTAAGTGAGCGTTAGCCGAGCGGTTCTCTGGGACATGGATGGAACGCTAATTGACTCAGAAGAGTTCCACTGGATTTCCTGGCGGAACACGCTGGCCAATGAAGGCATCACCATCACAAGGGAACAGTTTCTTGCGTCTTTCGGTCAGCGCAATGACTCCATCATCCCCCGGTGGCTGGGCGCCGCGGCCACTCCCGAGCGCATCGAGAAAATTTCGAAGGCCAAAGAGGAACTCTATCGTCAACTGGTTCGCAGAGACGGCATGTCTCCTGAGCCCGGAGTCGCAGCCTGGTTGCACCGCCTTCACAAAGAGGGATGGCTACAGGCTATCGCCTCAGCGGCACCGCGCGCGAATATCGATGCCGTTCTTGACGCGCTTTCAGCGACGCATGTTTTTCAAGGCATCGTTTCCGCTGATGACGTGCACCGGGGCAAACCGGATCCCGAAGTGTACCTCACCGCTGCCTCTCGCGTTGGAGTGCCGCCCGAAAGGTGCATTGTGGTGGAGGACGCCGTTGCCGGTGTCCAGGGAGCGCGCAGCGCCGGCATGAAGAGCATCGGGGTCAGTCATAACGGCAAACAACTGCCTGCTGACGTTGTCGTGCGGTCACTGGATCTTCTGGCTCCGGATGCATTCGAAAGACTGCTGGGCGAGAAGCGCCTCGCCGCGCCAATCGGGTAACTCCTCTCTGCATCCGCCTGGAAGTGGGCTGCGACACATTTGCCATGGGAACTCCGGTAGAACCTGGTATTGACGAGTACCTCCGCAAGAGGCTGATGCCGGTAGAAGCTGCGATCCCCTATCTCCCCAGAACGGACATGTATGGCAATTCCATTCCAGCGGGAAGTGTGGGCGGCGATCTCTTCGAGTACTTGAACTTCCAGCAACGCTACAACATCGACGCACGTATCGCGACCGCTCTGCAGTTGTCCAGGGAGTATCTGGAACCGCTTCCTGAGGGCCAGATTCCACGAAACTCGGTGGACCAGCATGTCGAATGGCTTCGCTCGAAATCTAACGGTAGTGACGTGCGCGAAGCCGACTACAGGTGGGCGAAAAGCTCGGACCAACTCCAAGTCGCCGATAATTTGCACGAGCTCTACACGACTGCCGGAGTCCTCCTGGTGGATGCGCAGGGCCATGGCATCATCTCGGCGAAGATAGCCTCGACCGTGCACGACACCTTCCATGCTTGTATGCTCGCCGAACTCGATCGGTACGGAAAGACTACCGCGAGGTTGTTCGAAGAAATCAATCTCCGGCTGGCGCAATCTGTCACAGCCCGAAATGCTTTGGGCCGGGACACGCATGAGGAAGCACGCGAAATCGCAACCATGCTTTACGGCGAACTGCGCCCCGAGGGACATTTTCGCTTTGTAAATTTTGGCAGTCCTCCGCCGTTAGTGTATTCGGCGGAGCACGGGCGCTTCTTGCCGATGCACACCGATCATCTCGTACAATTTCCAGCGCTCGGATTGGAAATTCCCGAGGATCATCCTGATCGCAACAAGTATTTTGCAATGTCGATCAGGCCCCGGCAGATCAACTCCTCGGATGTCGCGGAGATTAAGTTGATGAACCCGGGCGACATCGTTTTTCTGTACTCTGACGGCGTCTATGACGGCAGCGATGAGGAAGATCGTCCGCGGCTCGAATGCATCGTTCGTGATGGTCAAGAAAGCTCCGCGAAGGAGATTTGTAATTCGATCCTGGACTATGCACTAGAGCGCGACGAACATTATCGGAAGATTGGCGAAGACGACCGCATCGACGATAAGACCGCGTTCATCATCAAGTACAGCTAGAACCTGACTTGCCGGGACGAAGGTCCTCCGACCGCGAGGTTCGCAAGTAAGGAAGAGTACTATCCGATGCTCGAAGCTTGCGGCCGGATCGCGTTATCACCGGACACGTCTTCATGCATCAGGGCTGCGCAGGATGTGCGTAACAATCGACAGCCCAGCACCGATAGCACCCGCGGCGAAGATTACGCGTAGCGCAAATTCCATCGTAGTCACGGCGAGCTTGCTGGGATTGTCGGGGTGTGGAGCAGTCAAGGCGAACAAACCGAAAATTGCCTGAGCGGCGAAGAAACCGGGAACCATTGGAATGCATCCAGCGACCGCCAGAGCATTGTTGGCGATCCCCAAACGGGCACGCAGTAATCGCCCACCGCAACCCACGGCCGCAGCAGCGGCAAACGTGGCAGCCTCAAGGCTCCAACCACCGTTCTGTCCAAGCGTGCGGATTGTCAGTGCCAGGGCCCCGCTGGTAGCGCACCAACGAAGGTCTCGCCAGCCGAAATTAAACAAAACGCCGAAGCCGCTCGCCGCCACAGCACCGAAAAAAGCCTGGTGCAGCAAATGCAGCACATCGACGGTCATGGCTGCACTCCCAGGAGCACTTGGGCAAGCAATACCCCAATCGCGATGAACGTCAGCAGCATGATGACGCAGACACCTCGTGCAGCGCCCAAAGTCGGGTGTCCCTCCATGATGTCGGACTGGGCGTTGAACGCCGGCACTCCGGGCACCAGCATTAGCACCGAGGCGACCATTGCCACATTGACCGTTGCGCTACCAGCCCAATGGGATCCCAATCCGGCCAAGCTCGACGATAGGAAAGCGATACATGCGGCGATCACGAAAACATTCACGAGGCGGCGCTGCATGAGCTGACGAACAGCTTGGCCGATGGCTCCGGCCGCAGCGACAGGAAGGAAAGCCGGCCAATCGAGACCCAGCAGCCGTCCGAAAGCGGCGCACGCGATGCCAGCTGCCAAAGCGACCAGCGACGGAGCAAAATGCGGTGTGTCGCGCTTCAAGCCTGTAGCTTTCGCCAGCGCCTCGGATGGCGTCAGGTTACCCTGCTGAACGCGGCGGACCAAATCGCGGAGTGCGTGGCTGACTCGGTGATCAACTCCATGCGGTCCCACTTCCATCGTTCGCGTGATCGTATTGGCGCCTCTGCTCACCGTGATGTCGACGGAGGCATAGCCGGAGCGTAAGTCAACATGTTCAGCGCCAAAACCATGCGCCACAATGGAACAGTCTTCATGGACGACCTCGGCACGGGCACCCGACTCCATCAATTGTCGCCCGATGAGCAGAGTCGTCATCGCGATCTGCTCTAGTTCCGGATCGTTGAGCGGTACCGGAGTGGCTTTTGTGCTATCGACAATGTTCACTGCTCGCCTCATGCCCCCACCCAGGAAATCGCGATCTTTCGAGCGTTATCATCTGTCTTCTGCCTCCGGCCATACCAGCGTCAATAGCAGCGCCACGCCAATCCCGATCGATACTTCTACAAAACGATGGAACGCGACCTGCCATGCAGGAGCTGGCCTCGGCAGTAACATCACGATTGCCAGCCCGACACCTCCGAACCGATATGCACTTCGGTCTAAGTGTGCTGCGGCGCAAACCAGCCCCAGAAGAAACACGCTCATGCCAAATACCAATAGCGTATGCCCGAGGTAGGTCGCGACAATCGCCGCAACCGCCGCCCCCAGTGCCGTGCCGAAGAAACGCTGCCTGGAGACTTCGAATGCGGCGCCCAGCGAAGATTGCGTAATCACGATGGTTGTAATCGGCGCCCAATACGTTTCGGGCAGCGTGAAGAATCGCGCGACCAGGAGGGAGGCAACCGTCGCCACGGCCGTCCGCATGGAATGCACCAAAACCGGCCATATCCTCGACCTGGACACATCTCTCGCAAATGCCAACTCAAACATGTCTGTTCTTCCCAGCGCTCCTGTAGCCCATCTCGGATCGCGAGTCTAATTCCTAAGTGACCATCATCAGCGCCAGAAGCAACGGGAGATAGAAGATGGACGCAACCAGGAGCCGTCGTGCAGTCGCGCCGGATCTGTGAAGGACGAACCGCATCCCGTAGTAGAGAATGCTAACACTCAACAACAAAGCCCCGAATAGATAGAGCAGAGCGGAGTCACAGAAGACCGCTGGCAGCAGAGCGGCTGGAACCAAAAGCAGCAGGGGCAAGATGGTTTGCCAAGTTGCAAAGCGATCTCGCGAATGGCCGCGCGGCAGAACAAGATAGCCCGCCCGATCGTAGTCTTCGCGGTACATCCAGGCGATCGCCATGAAGTGGGGGAACTGCCAGAGGAACAGAATGAGATAGAGAACCCAAGCTCCCGAAACCAGCCTGCCACTTGCTGCTGCCGATCCAATCAGGGGAGGCATTGCGCCCGGAATGGCGCCAACCAGCGTACTGAGGGGCGTGATTCGTTTTAGTGGAGTGTACACGAACAAGTAGCTAGCCAGCGTTGCGACGGCAAGGAGGCTGGCCAGGATGTTCGTGGTCGCCGCCAAATAGCCGGCGCCCGCTACCGAGAGTGTAATACCGAACCAAAGCGCGCTTGAAGGTTCCATTCGTCCGGCCGCCAACGGGCGCCTTGCGGTCCGGCGCATCTGTGCATCAAAGCGCCGCTCTATGTATTGATTGAGAGTACCGGTGCCGCTCGCCACGAGTAGCGTGCCGAATAACGTGTGGATCAACAGCAAGAACGGAAATTCGTGAGGTCCGGATGGATGGCCGAGATAGAAACCGGCAAAGGTTGCGATGGCGATGAGGAAATTAATTTCCGGCTTGGTGAGCGCCCAGTAATCAGCGAGAGCGGTGGATGCGGTAAAACGATGCCCTTGCATTGTTGGCGCATCAAACACGATAGCCAGAGGCTTGCCGGACATTTAGACAACCTCCAAACTCTGACGAGTCGTCTGTGCTGCCGGGTTGAGCAGTGGTTCCGATTTCACGGGCCTGTATTGGGGCAAGCTCTGAGGCAAAAGCAACCGCGCCGCGACAATTGTTCCTGCGACCAGATAGACGACAGTGACGCAAGTCCACATCAACGCGCCGGCACACTGCTGATCTTCGAGCGCGGAAAACTCGAGTAGGCGTGGTGATGAGAAATAAACCGGGTAGACTACACGGTCGCAAAAGACAAGAAATCCAGAAAGAATATCGCACGGCAAGGTGGCGAGAAAAAGATACAAGATGATCGACCACTCTGACCCATTCGAGCCGGTCGGCCATGGCCGGATCACTGGCCACCAGAAAAGAACCCCAGATATCAGAAATGATGCCTGCTCAATTCCATGCCACATTTCCGATCGCAGCCCGAGCGCGAACAACGACGGAATGTGCCATCCGATGAGCGCGCAGGTGGCGGCAAGCCAGCAGAGTGTGGGGTTCGCTAGTATCTTCCCCAGTCGCTGCATGGCCGCCCAACGGAAAATTGGAGCGAGGAACCCAACGAATCGCTGTGGTAAACCATGCGTCAGTGGCTGCATTGGCGCCCCAAGCCAGATCAAGGGAGGTGCCAGCGTGATGAGCAGCAGATGCTGAATCATGTGGACTGTCAGCAGTCGGTGGTCGAGGGCAGCTATCGGTGAAGCTATTGCCAGCCAGATGAGGAACAGTCCCAGGAGAAAACTGGCGGCGCGCCAGTCGCCAACGATGTCCCGTTCAAGCCTGCGAATGCGAATCCATCCCCGCACGTAGATTAGCGCTGCGAGAATCAAGACCGCGGAAGCGAGGAATGATTCGAAAGAAGCGTGATGAGTGTGTGGCATCGATGGATCCTATTGCTGCGTACCGGGAGCTTTCTGGCTGCTTTCGCGAAGTACAATCTCGCGTGACGCGTCGCGCGCAGGAGCTTGCCCTGCGGGATGCAACGTTTCCAGAAATGCCACGAGGGCCGTGGTCTCCGCAGGACTCAGGTTGTTTCCATAGGCGGGCATGTTGCCGCCGCCTTGAATCACCTGCCGGATGAACTGGTCTCGAGTCAGTCGAACTGCGACACTGTCCAGAGCCGGGCCCCTCTGTCCTCCAGTCTCGCCAAGGGAGTGGCAGTTCCGGCACTGCTTGACCTGAAACACCAGCGCGCCCTGACGCTCCAGTGCAGTTGTGCCATGGATGAACCGGTCCGGAACGGGATCACCGCTCCAGGCATTCATGTGCGGACTCCACGGCGCGAACTGCGCAAGCCGCGTAAAAGTCCCAAGTGTGATGGCAATCAGCAGCACCGTAAGAACCGCAATGGGCCTCCGCTTCCAGCTCTTTTCCCCTTCGCCGGACAGAAACGGTAGAAGGATCAATGCCAAAATCGCCAATGGCGGACCGATGAGAAGAAAAGGCGTCTCCATCGCAGGAGGGAGCAGTGACAGCAAGGCGTAAAGCCACAGAAAGAAATAGTCCGGCTTTGGAGCAGTCTGGATGATTGTCGGATCAGGCTGGCCGGTCGGCCCGAATGGACCAAAGTAGAAAGCGCACGCGGCGATCGCCAGGATGATGAAGCCCGCGAAGAACAAATCCTTCCAAATTGCATACGGAACAAACGGCGCGCCTTCTTGCTTCGTCAGTGCGTGATACTCGCGTTCATAGGTGGCTCGCCTTACGATGCGTCCCGGCATTGGCCACTCATTAATGCCCAGCTTCAGCACCATCAAGAGGTGAAGGCCTACGAAAGCAATCAGCAATCCGGGAATTACGAACACGTGCAGCGCGAAGAATCGGGACAGCGTTGCGCCAGCGATAATCGGCCCGCCCAACAACAACTTCACCACCAAGGGACCGACTATAGGAACGCGGCTCGAGATCGACGCACCGATCCCGAGTCCCCAATAGGCATCCTGATCGAAGCGCAGCACTTGCCCGGTAAACGCCATACCCAGAGTCATCAGCAGGAGGAAAACGCCGATGACCCACGTAAGTTCACGCGGGAACTTGTAGGCCCCGAACAGGAAGACCTGCACCATGTGAATGAGGACAATCGCCACCATGAAGTTCGAGCCCCATCCATGCATGGCGCGGATGAACCAGCCGAGCGCCACCTGATGATTCAACGCCTGCAGACTGCTCCATGCCTCGCCAGCTGAGGGCACGTAAATCAGTGCCAGCAGAATTCCCGTCACAAGTTGCAACAGAAAGACGGTGAGCGCCGCGCTGCCGAACACGTAGAACCAGCTCGCCGTGTTCCGTGGCACGGGATGTTCTGCGGCTTCGCGAATGGGAGCGGCCAGCTGCAGCCGGCGGTCGAACCACTCGCCAATCTTTGCGAGCCCGATTTTGCCAATCATGAGGCGCATGGTGGTTTCTCTCCGGTGAGTGATGCGATCGTTGCTCCCGGCGTAGGCAGTTCACCAGCCTGAATTGTGACCAGGCCGTTCTCAACTTTGTAGGGATATTCGAACAGGCCTCGTTCCGGTGGCCCCGACGCGCGCGAGCCATCACGGTAGTACGCTCCGCCGTGACAAGGGCACATAAATAAACCGGATTGCTGAAACCAGCGGACC
>DATEQW010000104.1:0-38706 GCA_035272245.1 Candidatus Sulfotelmatobacter sp.
TCCGGCGCAAGTCGAGCATCGTTCGACTCTTATCGTTGAGATGGTGGGTCAATCTCTCTAAATCCAACCGGAGTTCCACAAGAGCCGTCCAGTCGGGGGCAATTCGCCGTTCTGACAATTCGGTGCTTCCACCGGGGAGTGCGACCGCTATGAATTACGAGACTTTGCCCGTGGCATCGGAGTGTCGGTGACAGAGGTGTCAAAACCGATGATGCCAACACAACCGTTGCTCGCAATGCCCCACCGGGCTTGGCAATCCGCGCGATGGACGTGGTGCAGGTGAAAGCCGTCCCTCTACTAATTAAGGAACAGTTCAAGGGGTAAAGGCATCAAAATATTTTTTTGTCATGGAATATTGACTGGCTGTCATGCTAGTGAGAACCTCAACACAAAAGCCCACTTCGTCGATTCAAGCGAGTCTGAATTCTGAGGTCTTTCCTTGGAGAGTCGCAACCTTGGCCCCGAGTGGGTGATTGCCGGCCCAGATGGTGAAGCTCGGCACCGCACCGCTAGCCATGAGCAACTTCTGGACGCTGCGCGGATCGCGTGGCCGAATGCACTTTCGTATGCGCGTCAAACGAATGCTCCTGACTGTGACTCTATTGCAACGGAGGTCTGGGAGGAACTTCTTCGTTCCGTTTTGAGAACGATGCGTCGGATTGGAAACCTGCATCATGTCTCGAATTTGGAGTCGTACTTGATTGGTGCATTTCACCACCGTTTTCAACGTGCGTTAGCAAAGGAAAGGCAATACCGACAGAGAGTACTGCTGACGGAGTCAGTTGAAGAGCTTGAAAGGATTGGACGAGTTCAAGATTGGAAATCCGCCGAAAGGCTGGACCGGGATCTACAGGTCCAGCAGACTTTGAAGCTTTTGGATCCATGGACAAGGCGAGTGTGGAATTACATCAAGTACGGTTATTCGATCAAAGAGATTGCACGACGCCTTGATCTCACCGAATCCCAAGTTGAATTTCGGTATCGACGGAGGCTCATTCGATTGCGAGACTACCTCCGTCGCCGCAGCGGGAGCGCCGCCTAGCTGGAGGATACTGTGGTTACGATGGAGCCAAGGAGACGTACAGCTAAGCCCATGTCGAAATGGTGGAACCTTGATTAACTTTCTACGCAAGAAGCGACAGAGAAGCGACAACGGAGAATTCTTAAAACTCCTCAGTCGAGAGTTAGCAAAAGGATTTCCGAACCCAGATCGAGCTGGCTGTCCTGACTCGGAGTTTCTGCAACGGGTGGCGCGTCATCAAGTCCCTATTTCCGAAATTGATCCGTGGATCGATCATCTCGGCTCGTGCAGCGAATGTTTCGGAGAGTTCAATCGGCTCAAAGTGGATTCGAGCGCACTCCGGCAGCGGCGACTGTTTTTATATGCTGCTGTGGCGTGCATGGTTCTCGCCAGCTCAGGACTCCTCTGGAGGCAATTGAGCAAGGGGCGGGAAATCTCCACGCCGGTCGCGGGTACGTCTGAAACAGAGCCTGCCGTGACAAGGGGTGTCAGCAGTGGACAGAAGGATGTAGCTGACACTGGCGCGGATAGGAAACCTTTCGAGGTGACGCTCAACATCACGCGGTCCGCGACGCGTGGTGAGAACGGCACGAATGACCGCCAGATCTTCCGATTACCAGCTCGACTTGTGGCGTGTCGCATGACACTGCCGCTTGGTAGCTCTGAGGGACTGTACTATGTCCGTGTTCAACGGGCTGCTCAAAGCAAGGTCCTAAAGACGGTTCAGAGAAATGCGGATGTCAACAACGGCGATCTACGGCTTGACGTTGAGTTGGACCTGTCGAATATGCCTGCCGGCCAATATCTGCTGTCCTACCGCCATGCTGGTGAATCCTGGCACCATGTGCCAATTTTGATCACAAACTTTACGGACTAGCAGACCGTCGGTGATTCGATTTCCCGAACAAGTCTACGAGGGAATCATCGGAATAGATGAAAAGGCCGCGCTTACTGCAGGACATCCAAAGCCTGGTTGAGTTGAGCGTCGTCCCCATGAGCAAGGGCTTTCGGATCAACGTCCACAAGAACGTCTGGCTGCACGCCTGATCCCTCGGTGTAGTTTCCATTCGGACTGTACCAACCGACTATCGGCATGTAGAGCGTGTAGCTGTCTCCTACGTTGAACGTCGTAGACCCGAGGACATTACCCATCGTCTTTTGGCCGACGAGAGTAGCGAGCTTTGTGTCTTTTGCGAACTGGGCGGCCATCTCTCCGGCGCTGTTCGTGAATTCATTTACTAGCATCACAATGCGACCGTGGAACGGTTGTCGCCCCAACCCCTGAGTAAGCAGCATCAACGACTTATCCTGAACAGAAAAACGGGCCAGACAAAGCAGCACGCCGGCTTTGGTCTGCGGCATCGGAACGCGAGGCAGTTCGGTGGCGCTGTATCCGCGCTGCAGCCGTTTTCGGGTGATGTCATACCCGATAGGAATTTGGTCGGCGCAGAGATAGCTGACAAGATTCGCGAATCCTAAGCTGCCGCCCAGACAACCGCGCAGATCGATAATGAGACGGTCACAACCCTTGGACTTCAGATCGTCCACCGCCGCTTTCAAGAGCTTCGAGAAGCGGACTCCAAAAGATCCAGAGAAAAAAGGAACCTTCAAGAGCCCGACGTGCGGCGTGAGCATTCGGTGGCTTACGCTCTTTGGTTCGATCAACGGTGGCCGTCCTTTGCGAGCTTTCCTTTGAGGAACAGTTATCGAAATGTTTCTCGTCTCTTGCTGGCCCGGCAATTTTGTAGTCACCTGATGATCCTGACCGAAACGGAAAGCAGGGAATGCTGGAGGAGTGGCTTGCGTGCCGTCCACGCTGACTAGCAGTTGGCCGGGAGCAACACCAGCGCGCGCTGCAGGGCCATCTTCGAACACATCGAGAAACATCCAGCGCGGATGGCCGCAATCGATCACTGATCGCAGAGTGGCGCCAATGACATGCTGCGGCCTAGTCGAATTCACATCGGTAGCATAAAAATTCGTGTGGCTGGATTTTAACTTCGCGAGAAGAGCGCGGATGCCTTCTTCGAAGGCGTCTTCGTCCGCGGCAGCCAGGGTGGGGGATTGCTGATCAACTTCTCGACACCATTCCCCGTAATCGATGTTTCCGATATTGAAATGGTGCTTGAGAACTAGGGTCTTCACCCGTGAAATAATCGCTAAGCGCTGTGTCTGGTCAGTCAATGCTCTTCCTTTATTACTGCACAATCGGCGGTGGGGCAAGTCCTTCTAGAGTGAAGCCCGCCCAGTAATAAGGAACGGCCTTGCGCGGGCCAAACTTCTTGAGCATGCTTCTTTTGGCGATTCTCAACGATTCTGGAGCGGACTTCTTGCGACCCAGTTCCGCATAGAAAACCTTCATCAAATAAAGAGTGCTGTCGTCATCAATCGTCCAAAGAGTCGATACGACGGTACGAGCGCCGGCCAAGAGGAAAGCACGAGCGAGCGTGGAAATCCCCTCTTCACCCTCGACCGGTCCGACAGCCGTGTCGCAGGCTGACAGTACAACTAGATCGGCATCCAACGGGAGCTGAACGATTTCCGAAGGGTACAGGGACCCGTCCTCCCCGTGCTGCGGATCACTGCGGAGGACAAGAGCGGCTCGATCGGGGCTGGTGGTATTTGCAATGGCATGTACGGCGAGATGAATGATTCGATGATTGACCGACTTCTTGAATGCCGTTTCCGTGGCCTCTTTGCCAAGGAGCAACTTATTCGACGGATTTGACAGTGCCGCCGCGGCTTCCACTGCCTCGTCCCTTGAACTCGGAAGGTCCCCGAGCTTTGTCCCGCTTTGCTGGTAAGGAACACCACCGACCGCTAGTAGTCCATGTGCTGATGATTTATGCTTCGCCGCCGTGCGCAACAGAAAGAAACTCGTTGCTGACGGAGCATAGACGACCGTTCTCGACTCGACAACATACCGTCCGGAGGGCTCGACGAGCGCGTCGAACGGGACCATGTGAAGTTGGCCATCACGAACGATGATGAGCTGCTTTGCGCCTTTTAGTTCGGGGAGTCCGCCTAACAGGACATCGTACAAATGGCGGGCCTCGCCGTCGGCCCGTTCCTTCGCTTTCAGCTTGCCAAGGTAGGCAACCACAAGTGAAGAGATCGCTCCCTTCGCCGGCAGCTTGGCGATGCGGATACTGCTGCGAGTGATGACCAAACAGTACGAAGTAGGGTCATCTACTACATATTCCAGGAGAGCCTCCGAATTCGAAAGGCTCTCTTGCAGTTGCCGACTGGTAATAACCTCGTGCTCTCGTGCCTTCAGGATGCTGACTTCGGGACTGACCGATCTGAACTGCTCGGCTAGGAAAATCTGGTCCCGGAGCTTTTGAATATCTTTGTTTGAATGCGCTTCGGTCAGTTGAAGGCGCAACCGGGCGAGATTCTTTTCCGTGGCCAGAGACTCGGGCGAGGTTTTGTCTCCGGACATCAGAAGATCTGTCATCACTCGGCCGCGAGCCTGCTCGACTACAGTGAAAGCCTTTGTCGGATCGTCGCCTTGTTCAGCAATCAAGCCGAAATGCTTCTCATACAAGTCGCCTACACCTTTAATGAGAGCTGTTTTTCCGAGTGCACTGTCCGCGTTGCCGATCATTACATCTTGAATCGTAGCGGCGCGGTCGTAGGTCTGATCGGCCTCGGCATACTCCTTCCGGCTCACTTGAATCTGTGCCAAGACATTCAGCAGCTTTGGGATCAGGGGGATATATCCGAGCGCCTGCGCGGACTCAGCCGCACGGCGAGCAAGCACTTCGGCTTGCGACAGATCTCCGGTGAGTCGATACAGGTCCGAAAGTTCGCTTTGAAATTCCGGGAGTGCGTGCGTATCACCGGCAATTTCTGAGTGCCGGACAGCCTCGCTGAGATACGCAATGGCGCCCGGCAGGTCTCCTCGGGAGCGGGCTATTTGCGCACCCATTGAATTCAGTTCCGATAATTGGTCATCACTCGCTTGAGCCTCAGGGCGGGCGAACAACTTCTTCAACTCTTCTTGTGCTGCAGTGACTTGGCCAGCTTGAACCATAGCCGATAGTCGTGCCTGATGCGCGATGATTGGATATCCTGCATCGGGATTTGCCTCCGCAATTGCAATGGCCCGAATCGCGTACAGATTGGCCTGATCGTTCATCCCTTGCAACACAAGCCCACTCGCCGTGGTGGACAAATAGAAGATCTGCCCGCCGATATCGCCGGCTTTTGTCGCAGCGATCAATGCTTGAGCAACATTGCGTTGAGCACCCGGAAGATCTCCGTCATAAAAATCTGCAAAACCCAGTTGCCCTTGAGCGCGGTATTGCCACTTTGTATTTCCGAGGGATTGTGCCAGGGAAGCTACCTCCGTCCAATCGCGACGCATCGCTGGCGTATCGCTTTCCCCGTCGAAATCACCTTTGACGATGAGACAGAACATTCGAAGCTCTTTATCAGATTGCAAGAGCGGATTCGCGGCGAGTTCTTGACCCAGCATGTAGGAAAGTCTTACGAGTGGAGCCGGCTCCGCTCCCGCCCTGATTGCTCCCAACCGTGCGTATAGCGCGTTCCTCTTGTCACCCGCTGCTTCATACATTTGTTGAGATTTCGTGAAATACGGACGCGCAGCGCGCCAGTTGTACAGATCGGAGAAATAGAGCGCTCGCTGTAGCAGCGCGTCCGCACTGTCATCTGCCAGGACAACAGAACTTGATGCCACCACACGTAAACAAACGGCCAGCAGAAAAATGGCACAGATTCGGCGAGGGGACACAACAACAAATGAGGTTAGAGAGAACGCTTTTCGTTTCGGTCGCGCGCTTCGTTTGGCAGGACCATCCGAAAGCGGTTTGATACTGAAAGGGATACTGTCTGGGCCTAGCTCTTGGCCAACCATCGCGAAAGACCTCTCTACTAACGAGTTGCTGTTGGCCAGATGAGCCCAAGATTGCCATCGACTGCGATGGAAGTCAAGCCTGGCGCGCACTTTGGGGCCTGAGAACAAAACAATGGTCTAGTTTTCCAAACATTTCGTGATGCCTTTTTCCTCCCGCAGGTTCCTTTACTAGATATGGGGGTTGATTGTTGCCGACTGCCGAAAGGGACTCGGCGCAGTGTTCCCCAACGTTGAAATGCGTCACGCGCACGCATAAATCGTTCTCGGCAGCGACAAAGGTTCGTTCCGGAGAGAACCGGAAGAGCAGCCTGTATCTTGATGGCTCGCACGGTGCTACGCGGACGTAGCAGTCAAGCCAGAGACGTGTGGAATGGAGTCTGCAATGGACAGCCGTGATGGTGATAACACAAGCGCTCGGAACAGTCGCCGTACTTTTCGCTGGCCCTCGCAGGCGCGACAGCTGGTGAGAGATTACAAAGAGCGGGTTGGCAAGACGCACTTTGACAGTGACGCCGGCCGAAGAATACTCGTAACAAAGCTGGCCCAGCTTTCCGGAAATCCCCGAGATGCCTGTCTGCGTTTTATACGCCAGTCCGGAATAACGGGCAAACGCGGTTACCATGGGTGGACGAGAACCGAAAAACAGCGCTTGTTGGACCTTATTACCACGGTGCCTGTCGAGGAAGCTGCGAGGATTCTGCGTCGTCCGCCCGGGTCGGTTCGCGCAATGTTGCACCGCCTTGGAATGGGAGGAACGGCGTGTCGCGAATGGTTCACGAAGTTCTCTCTTTCGCGCGCTCTGCGCACACGCGCGGACGATGTGCAGAGGTGGATTGATCGCGGTTGGCTGAAGTCCCGCACAGTTAACGCAAACAACTCGCGCGTTGAGGTCATCGATGCCGATGACTTCTGCGCGTTTGTGAAGCAACATGGGAAAGAGGCGGTCGGTCGTCGGCTTAACTATGAAACACTTTGGTTTGTGCAGAATTATGTGTTTCCGCCAAGCCACGCGGAACTACTATCGGTTCGGGGAACGTATAACAAACAACCAGCAAAGGGGAAGATTGCTCCGCGTAGCGTTGGTAAATCGCTCGACGGTTCCGAGCAGCGTGGCGAGTTGGAGGTGTAGGCTTGCGCCCGAGAGCCACTGACTCAGAATCAAGTGTTCGATCGAGTAGGGAATTCAGCAGATTGAACAACTGGATCTAACTCACCGGTGCTGACGTAACAATGCGTGCCGCCGCTTGAGAAAAGTGCACGCGAAGCTGATAAACGGCCCAGATCATCGCCTAGAAACGGGAGCACACAGGAGCGGAACCCGGTTCTTTGGTAGAAAGAATTGCTCCGCGCGTTCGCGAAGACACCCTAAAAATGTGACCGTCTTCATGGCTGCGTGACTTGGCTTGGTGAACGGCACAACGACCGTACTTCGTCATTTCCCGGAAGCCGATCTGGTCATTGTCGAAGAAGGATGTCAGCTGCTACTACGACGCCGGCCTTGGCGTGAGAGTCACCACGGCATAGTGCTCGATCCGGCGCAGAGTGAACTCGACGACGTTCCCGTGCAGAGAGAGACCAGTGAATTGAGGCTGGGCCGCGTCCGGCGAAAGGACGTTCACCTCCCAACGGCTCAGGTCCTTGTTTGCTCCCAGATCGACCAGCCCGCTCAGATTCAGCCGGACTTTAACATTCTCTGCCGGAACCTGGTGATCGTAGTTGAGCAAGTGGAGAATCAAAGTCCGACCGTCTGGTTTCCGAGTCAACTGGCCCAGCACATAACCGCGCGGCTCCAGGCTGAGGCGAAGCCCTCCGGCCGCGGCTTCGGCGCGGGTCGCAACTCGCCGCTCCGCATTGGTGGCCCTGATGATGATGCCCCCGCCAGCGGTGAATACATCCAACCGAGCCTTTTGCTCGACGCTGAGCTTGGCAAGATCGGCGGGGATCACCAACACCTTGAATTGATCCAGGGGAACTCCCTTGTCCAGGTGCGCGAGCACTTTGGTCTCGAAGAAGACGCTCTGCTTGAGAAATTCGTTGGCCAGCGAGTTGTGCGGCTCAGAGGAGAGCAACGCGATCCGCGCTGCTGGCAAGACCTCGTGATACAGTTCCCGATGCTCGGCCAGGAAATGGTTATATTGGGCGATAGCCGTCCATGCCGCCTGGGCTTTCGGATCACCCTTGATTAGATCTGCAAGGAATCGGCCCTCGATGTTGCGCGAGGTGGCCGCGCCGAACGCATAAGCCTCCGCAATGGAAAGCTTCTGCTCGGCCGGGCTAGGGATGCAGCGCTCGCGCGGGCCACAGTGGTAAAGATCGTTCTCATACTTCAGGGGCTGCCAAAGCTGCTTTTCCCCGTTGAGGAATTTGATTTTGCGCGCGTTGCCCACCTGCCACTGACCGTTCCAAACCCCCGGAGTGTCCTTGCCGTCCTCCTCCCAGATCACCTCGTTAATGTCGTTCATCCCAAACCGGTCCGGCGGAATATGGATATTGGCTTCAACCATGACCTTGGGCCGGCCTGTTTCGCGTGCCTTCCGCTCCACCATTTGCTGGGTGTCATCGAGCAACTGGGCCAGGCCGGAGTTGTGCCCGATCATGTTGTCCCACATGATCGCGTCCACTCCCGCATCCACTGCCATCTCCGCCTTCTTCAAGAGATAGGCTCGCCACCCCGGCTCGCGCGCGTCGGCCAGCCGGCGCTTCCATGAGATCTGCAGGTCGGTCATGGTCGGACCGGCGTAGAACATGGGGATGCCGTACTTCCACAGGCCGTATTTCTTGGTTTCCGGGTCATCGCGGTAGGCGCTCTTCCAGAACATGTTGGAAGCGGACAGGTAAGCCGAGACGTGGATGCCGTTCTCATGGCAGCGGGCGATCACCTTCTTCAGGTTCTCGCGGCTCTCTTCCTCGTCTTTAAGAGACCAGCCGTTGCTCCAAGTGACCCAGATCCAGTTGAACTCCGCTTGCTTGAGCAAGCCGAGCATTTTTTCGAAGTCGCGGTCGTAGATGTGGGCCAGCACGTCCTTGTCGTCGGCGCTGAACTTGTCGCCCCACCAGGTCCGCTCGGCCTTCCAGCTCTCAATTTGTCCACCGTCCAGCCGGATAAAACGAAAATTTCCCTGTTCGGCCCACGACGGCACGTCCTCTGGCTGGGCGCGATACAGTTTGGGCGCCGGCTGAAAAGAACGGGCAGAGCAGAGCAGCAAGGACGCGGAGACTAACCCAATCCGTCCAATGTTTTTTACGATTCGGACAAACTGCAGGGTTTCCTCCTTATGAAACGGCCAGGACGCGGCAGGCGACACCTGGATCAATAAATCCCCACTTTCAGTTTTGCATGGCAACGGGCTTCGTTGGAAGTCTTCCAGGAAATAGGCCGACGCCGGAACGAAGTCTCCCATCGTGCTTCGGACGCTGTCCAGTTGGAGTGGATCGATGGCACCGGAAACGGTTGGCCTTAGAAATCAATCCCTGCTCTGTTGCCAGGCGATTCGACGCGGATCTTCGAACAGACGTGCGGTGACAGACCCGAAAATAAAGCCGCCAACGTGCGCCAGGTATGCCACGCCGCCGGTCTGCACTTGCGCCACCGCGCCCGCGTGGACGAGTTGACTGAGAAACCAAACCCCAATCAGCAGACCGGCCGGGATATATGTGACTCGCACGAATATGAAAATAAACAACAGCGAGCGAATCCGATCACGCGGATACGTGACCAGAAATGCGCCCATTACCGCAGCAATTGCTCCACTCGCGCCCAGGTTTGGGACCGTGGAATGGGGGTTGGCTGCAATCTGCGCCAGCATCGCCACCAGCCCGCCGGACAGATAGAAGACAAGATATCTTCCCGGGCCCATCGCATCTTCGATCTCCGGAGCAAAGGCCCAGAGGAAAATCATGTTGCCGATGATGTGCGACCAGCTGCCGTGCATGAACATCGCGGTCAGGATCGTGAGCCAGTGATGGCCGGAAACGATCTGGCTAGGGATCGCCGACCACTGCAACACAAATGAGTCGCCACGCCCCAGCTCAAGTAGAAAAACGAAAGCATTGACGAGGATGAGGAAGGCGGTGACCACGGGGATGCGCGCAGGGCGTCGAGACGCATCGGTTAAAGGAATCAAACCTCCCATGTTTTCTCCTTCTGTTCACGCGGTGAGAAATCTCCAGGCCGAGTCCCCGCAACGAAACGGAGTCTAACCCAACGAGTTCAAGAACGCGAGCGACGTCGCGTTGTTCGTGTCGAGTGAAGGCAAGGCCCTGTCATTCCGAATCCGCCAAATCGCCGGCCGACTCAGTTACGTCGGGCCGAGGGCAAGCGAGTCCAATTCTCATGGTCGTATGGAGTCTGTTCGTGCGGGCCGACCGGGCGATGTCAGTTCTCCCAGCGATGAACTTGACGACGTTCAGGCGTCCGGATCTGACAAGAAGTTCGGCACCTGCCAACTTCCGCCAATTGGCAGGTGAAGATTCGGACTCCAAATGATCCACCTAAGCTCCGGCAAGATCAAGTCGCTCAATAACTTCGTATTTCTCCATGGCTTCGCTGCAGTCTGGAGAGCGTACTGCACTATTCGTTGTCCGAAAGCAGGCGGGCGGTGCGAAGAAGCTGCTCTCAGGAAGACTGCGGATGCCAAAGTTCTCAATCGTCGTGCCGTTTCACAATGAAGAAGAAAATGTCATGGAGATGTACGACCGCCTGCATTCGGTCATGGAGGCTACGGGCGAAACCTACGAACTGATATTCGTGGACGACGGCAGTACCGACCTCACTTACCGTTTCCTCTCCGATATCGCCACCATCGATCACCAGGTCACGGTCGTGCGGCTGGGGCGCAACTTTGGGCAAACGTCGGCTTTGGCCGCAGGCTTTGCGCAAACAACCGGCAAGTACGTGATCGCGATGGACGGGGACCTGCAGCATGATCCGGCGGACATTCCCATCTTCTTGCACATGCTCAGTAAAGGTTACGACATCGTGAGTGGATGGCGTAAGCAGCGGATTGACAACTTCTGGCTGCGCCGGTTTCCCTCGCGTTGCGCGAACTGGCTGATGGCAAAGCTGAGCGCAGTGGACATCCACGATTTTGGAACGACTTTCAAAGCCTACCGTCGCGAAGTGCTGGAGCGCTTGCCGCTCTACGGAGAGATGCACCGCTTTATACCGGCGCTCGCTTCCGCCTATGGGGCCTCGATCTGCGAGGTTCCCATCCACAACGTGAACCGCCAGCGCGGCAAGTCGCACTATGGTATCTCGCGCACTTTCCGGGTTCTGTTCGATCTGATGACCATTCGGTTCCTTCTGCAATACAAAGCGCGTCCGTTGCATTTTTTTGGAAGACTCGGTTGCTTGAGCATGATGGTTGGGTTGACCGTGGCTTTTTGGCTGCTGATCGAGAAGATCGCCTACCACATCAGCGTCATCAACGAGCACGGAGCCGTGGTTGTGTTCGGTGCCGTGATGATCTTGGCTGGACTGCAGTTGCTCTGCTTTGGCTTGCTGGGTGATCTGCAGGTCTGGCAATACCACACGCCGGCGACGCGCACATCTTATACGGTGGCCGAGTTGCTGCAGCCTCCCGCAGCGGTGGAAGGAGACTAGGCGCAATGGCCGCGGGCGAACCCAGCAACCGTCGATTCTCGCGACAAGCGGAGTTATGGCTCGTCTTTCTGCTCACTCTCGCTTCGTTCGCACTGCGCGTTCATCAGATCGGGTTCTACAGCCTGTCTGAAGATGAGGCGGCCAAGTGGCAGGCCATCCAGGAATACCGCCAAGGTCATTTTGTCGCTGTGAATGGCGAACATCCCATGCTGATGAAACTCCTGGCCTGGGGAAGTTTGAGCGTGGGCGAGCAGTGGAATGGTCTCGCGATGAGGTATGGATGGCCGACTGGAGCTCCAGAGGCCTGGCTCCGGCTGCCGAACGTGATCCTCGGTGCGGCAACAACTTTTGTGCTCTACCTGTTGGCGCGCTCGCTTCTCGGCAGTATCGGGGCCTTGGCGGCAGCATCGTTTTGGGCTTTTAGTCCGCTGCCGATTGCCCTCAACCGACTTCTGAAAGAAGAGACTCCACTTGTCTTCTTTTCATTGTTGGGGTGTTACTTCTACCTCCGAGCCAAAGAAGCAACCAAGGAGACCCAGTTTCAAAAGCGACTCGATCTTAGTGCCATTGGTTTTGGATTGTCGTTCGCGTCCAAGTACGCTCCCCAACTTTTTGGGCTCAATGCACTTGCCTGGTATCTGGCAGGCCGGCGCGGCCTTGATCCCAGAGGAGGCATCGGCTCACGGTTTCCGCGGTTCTTTGTGCTGATCGCGATTACGTTTCTGGTGTGCAACCCCGTCGTGGTTGTGCCGGCTGACGTGCAAAGCATGTTGCATTGGATACGAGAGGGTGGAGCTCAGCACACTGGTTATAACCTCGCCGGGACGCTCTATCTCAACCAGCCGTCGCTCACGCAAAAAACGCTGCCTTGGTACTTCTACACCTGGTTGCTGGTGGTTAAGACTCCGATTCCCGTACTGTTGGCGATCCTTGCCGGCAGCCTGCTCCTGTTACGCCGTCGAGATTCGTTGATTTCCACCTTCTTCCTTTCATTTGGCCTCATTCAATTCGTTGGACTTTCTGTTTTTCCCGGGAAGTGGATCCGTTACTTCCTCGGTGCGTTGCCCTTCCTCTTCCTGGCCGGGGGTTACGCCGTTCAGCAACTCTACGAGTGGCTCTCAAGGCGAAGCGTGGCGCCGAGGGTGTTCGGGCTGGCGACGGTCGTCGTAATCGGCTGCGCGTGCCTGGAGCTGAATTTCTGGGATCCCTATTACTCGTTGTATCTCAATGCGCTCGGGGGCGGCGCCAGTAGAAGCGCCCAGTATTTCTCTCCCGATGAAATCTCGGAACTCGATGCCCGCGAAACGGCGGAAGTCGTATCTCGAAGTGCTCCGCCAGGCGCGCGCCTGGCGACGAGCAAGCCGAAGAGCATGAGCTACTACTTCGAGCGAGATGGCCGCAAGGATATTCAAGTCATCCCACTCTATGATCGTGACTACGCGCCAAAGTACGGGGATCTCGTATTAGGAGAGGATTCTCGACGTTACTTTGAGACCGCTGAACTCCTCGAATGGCTCCGCTCTTCCCAGTTGCCTCATGAGGATGTCAGGGTAGGACCGGTTCTCGCGACCACGATCTACTACTTTCGACGTCCTGCACCCGATGGAAATCACGATTATCAGAATACGACCGTCCTGGCGGGAGCGAGGACCCGGACGAGACCCTTGCTCGCCGGAAACATGGTAGCGGCGACGAAAGTGGCAATCCTAAGGCCGGCAGAGGGTCAGCGCAGGTGAGTTGATGTGCTTCAGGTTCCAAATCGCGATGTTAGCAGCGCTCCTGCTTCCCGCAGCCGCGGCCGCCGGAGAAAGCGGCACCCGTCTGCGGGGAACGGTGGGCACGGCCGGTGCCGGCGGTGAGCGCACGTATCTCGCCCAGGTTCAAGTGAGCTTAGGATGTGACAGCAGTCCTCCGCACGAGCGGATGGCGACCACGGATGACAACGGACAGTTCTTATTCGCCGATCTCGATCCCAGCGTCTGCACGGTGAAAGTGGTCGATCCACAACTTGAAGAAGCGGCGAGTACGGTGAGCATTGTTGCTGATCGGGAGGTGGCGATCGACCTCACGACCGGTGTTCGCAAGGTGCAGCAGAACGTGACCGTCACGGCCGAACAGGCGCAGGTCGACACCTCGTCGTCCGACACTGCAGCGCAAGCGATATCCCAGAAGACGCTGCAATCCGCTCCGCTGATCAGTGAACGCTTTCAGGATGCGTTGCCCCTTCTTCCCGGGGTCGTACGCGGACCCGATGGCCTGATGAACATCAAAGGGGCGCGATCGGGCCAGAGCGGCACCCTGGTGAACTCCGCGAGCGCGGCGGATCCAGTCACGGGCGAGCAGGCCATCAGCCTCCCTCTTGAAGCGGTTGCCTCGGTCAAGGTTCTGGATAACCCATTCTCGGCGGAATATGGTCAGTTTGCCGGTGGGATCACGGAAGTGGAAACACGCAGCGGGACCGGTCATTGGAAATACTTGGTCACCAACTTCTTTCCACGATTGCGGGTACGCGCAGGTGACTTGCGCGGATTGGAATCAGTGACACCGCGCTTCACCGTCGCCGGACCGCTAGTGAAAGAAAAACTGTTCGTGTTCCAATCGTTTGATTATCGCTTTGTGCGTGTCCCGGTCAACTCTCTGCCCGCGCTTGCGCGCGACCAGCAGTTTGAAACCTTCGATTCTTCCACGCAACTGGATTGGGACATTGCGGCAGGCCACCATCTTTCCGCAACTTTTGCTTTCTATCCGGAGATCGCAAAATATGCCGAGCTGAATACGTTTAATCCGCAGGCGGTCACTCCCGATTTTCACCAGCGCGGTTCCATGCTCGCGCTCCACGACCGCGCCACCTTAGGACAGGATCTTCTCGAAACTACTTTCTCTGTGAAACGTTCCGATCTTGATGTCTATCCGTCGAGCGGATTGACCGGAAGCCTGACCCTGTTTCCGGAGCAGAACTCTGGAACCTGGTACAACCGTCAGGACCGGAATAGCTGGCTGTATCAATGGTCGCAGGTATTTCACAAGAGCGACCTGAAGGCTTGGGGCAGACACCTGGTGTCGGTTGGCTACTCGTTCGATCATTCCGATTACGACGGAAGGGTCGCCAACCAGCCCGTGAGTATTCTCCGAGAAGACTACACCGCGAGCGAACTGATCCAATTTGGCGATCCGGCGGTCTTGGGTGGGAGCAGTAGCAACATCGCCATGTACGTTCAGGATCACTGGTCGCCCAGCCAAAGGGCTTCGTTCGATCTCGGCCTGCGCGTGGAACACGACAGCCTCGCAAAGGGCAACGTTGTGGCGGCGCCAAGACTAGGCTTTGTCATCGCGCCTACGCGTGATAACAAAACTGCCCTGCGCGGCGGTATTGGTCTGTACTACGACAAAATCCCTCTCAACGTGTCCACTTTTCTGGCGTACCCCGCTGAGACGGTGACTCGTTTTGCGGCCGATGGCTCGACGGTGATCGGCGATCCCACCACATTCAGCCATTCCCTGGCTTCGCCGGGTTTGCGCCTACCCTATAGCGTCGCCTGGACGCTTCAACTGGACCGCGAGATCACCCCAGCTGTGCTCCTGCGCCTCGGCTACGAAGAGCGCTCCACTCACCGCGACTTCTTCGTGGAGCCCGTCCAGTTCGCCGGCCCCACCGCGGAGCTTGAGTTGATGAACACGGGGCGGCAGCGCTACCGCGAATTCCAGGTAACTGTGCGCTGGCAGCCGTCCCAACGCGCGACGCTCTTCACCAGTTTCATTCGTTCCTACGCGCACGGCGAGCTGAATACGTTCGGTCAGTTCTTCGGTAATTTTCCCAATCCGGTTATTCGCCCGAATCAATTCGGTCCGTTACCCTACGATGCGCCGAACCGGCTTCTTTTCTGGGGTTCATTCAGGATGCCCTTGAAGATTGAATTCTGGCCGTTGCTGGATGTTCATTCGGGTTTCCCGTACTCGAAGGTGGATGATGAACTGAACTTTGTCGGCCAGCGCAACAGCCAGCGTTTTCCCGCGTTCGCCTCCCTGGACGTTCAATTCATAAGACCATTTCACGTGACCGTGTTCCATCGCGAACACACCCTACGGGCTGGCATCAAGATCTTCAATGCAACCAGCCATTTCAATCCCCGCGACGTGCAAGACAATATCTCTTCTCCAAATTATGGAGCCCTGTTTAATTCAGTGGGAACGCAGTTTCGGGCCAAGTTTGAATTCGATTTCTGATTCTGAGGAGCACCGAAAATGTGCCAATGCGAACTCGTGTCCGTGTCAAATGTCCGGTTGACGGGCTGGTGCCAAGACCTTTGACTCTTGCTAAACAATTGGCACGAGTTCCCGCGTCATCACCTTAATAGGATCGCAGTTCTTGGTGGCAACTCATTTGCATACTCCTTGCCTAGACATAGCACCCAAGCGGTACAGACAAAGGGACAGCGGGAGATCATGGTCGCGAAGTGCGGCAATCCGTCATGTTCGACATCTTTTCACTACCTCAGAGAAGGCAGTCTGTTTCGCCTGGAGAGCGAGCCGGCTGCCAGCCCGTCCAAGTTCATTCGTGTGGAGTACTTCTGGCTTTGTGAACGCTGCTCCGGCTCCATGACGCTGCGCCTGGGAGAAGAAGGAATCGTGATTGCTGTTCCGCTCGCTGGGTCAGCTCCTGGTGTCACGGATGATGTTGTTCTCAGTTCCAAAGATCGAGGGAGGGGCCTGTTGCTCCGTTGCATCAGCCGCCTTTTCCCAGAGCACCTCGGAGCGGCTGCGGGAACGCTTTCAAAAGGAGGGCACCATGCGCGATGACTGGGAAGAACTCACTGCGGAAGTCGCGGCGGGAGCAATTTGCCCAAGGCCTGGCTGCGGCGCGATCGGGATCGCATTCAGGCCGAAGTACTCGGCCAGAAGCGGTCCTGTGGAGTTGTGGGAGTTCACCTGCCCGCGCTGCCAAATCGACTTCATGGCCCCGGAACAGCGTTTCATATTTCAGTCGGTGCCGAAGGAGTGGCTGCTGGCGGGAATTCAAGCCGCCTAGGCCAGGCGGTGCACCAGGGATGCTTATCTGGACCTGTAGGAGACCCGAGGAGATGGAAGTGAAGAAAAGGGTAACAACATGAACACTTGCGAACAGACCGCTCGGTTTTCGAGGTTTCGAATGGACAAGCAGATTTTGGTTTCTCTGTTGTCGTTGGCTTTGATGTTATCGACTTGGCCCCAGGTCCTTCGCGCTTCTCAGGAGGCCGGAGCCCCGGCAGCGACGACACGATCGCCGACGCCACGCGTACAACAGACTCCAGAACAACTGCAGCAGCTAGTGGCGCCGATTGCGCTGTATCCGGATTCGCTGGTGGCGCAGATTCTAGCGGCATCCACCTATCCAGAACAAGTCGTCGAAGCGGACCGGTGGTTGCAGGCGCATCCTGATTTGAAGGGCGACGCTTTGGGTAAAGCCGTAGACCCGCAACCATGGGATCCGAGCGTGAAGGCACTTACTGGATTTCCATCCGTCCTTGGAAATATGGACAAGAACCTCTCCTGGACTTCGTCTCTAGGCGACGCCTACTTCAACCAGGAACAGGATGTGATGGATGCGGTGCAGGTAATGCGGGGGCGGGCGCAGGAATCCGGCAATCTGAAGACTACGCCGCAACAAACCGTGACGACGCAAGGCTCGACGATCATTGTAGAGCCCGCGGCTCCCGACGTCGTTTACGTTCCCGCATATGATCCGTGGGTAGTTTACGGTGGCCCGATCGTAGCGTGGCCGGGATGGTACCCGTATCCCGGAATCTGGTATGAGGGACCCTACCTCTGGTTCGGAGTGGGCTTCGAAATCGGGTGGTTCGGCGACTGGGGTTGGGGCTGGCATCATTGGGGATGCGATTGGCATGACCATTACATCATTCACGATCGCAACCGCTATTACTCCCGCAGTAACACGTTTTACAACCGGAATAGCTTTTACCGGGATCGAGACGAGCGGGGCAGAGTTAGCGGCGGGCGAGGCGAAGTTCACGGGGATCGAGGCGCGATGGGTGACCGCGGCGGCCCAGGGGCCAGGCCGTCGAACGGCAACCCGGGCGGACGCGGCGACTTTCAGAATCGCCCCGGCGCAACCGCCAGGCCGTTTGACGGCGACAGACAAGCGGCTCGCGGATTTGGAGATCCTCGCGGGCAGAGCGGAGTCCACTCGGGGGCTTTCAGTGGCTACGACCATGGCGGACAGGAAAGAAGCTTTTCGCAACGCGGTGGCGCCAGCTTCGGTGGTGGAGGCTTTCACGGCGGCGGCGGTGGAGGATTCCATGGCGGTGGCGGACGCCGGTGATCGAACTTCTGTTAGCGATATTTGTAGCGTGATGATCTTTAAATGGAGAGAAGCCATATGCAGCGAACGAGGTTAAGCTTCCCGGGTTGTACCCGATCAAATCGGCTGAAATCGGTTGTGGCCGCGATTTTTTCGATGGCCTGTTTTGCCACTCTTTGCACGGCACAGCAAGCCGGCCAGAAAACATTTTCATCGGCGGAAGAAGCCAGCAACGCCCTGGTCGCGGCGGTCGAGAACAACGACGAACGGGCGATGATCGAGATCCTGGGGCCCGAGGGGAAGCAAGTCATCTCGTCCGGAGACGAAATCGAGGACGCCCGCGGTCGCGCCAGTTTTGTGCAAGTGTATCGGGAAATGCACCGGCTGGTCGTGGAGCCGGATGGGACCACGAATTTGTATATCGGTGCGAAAAATTGGGTGACTCCCATACCGTTGGTGAGCAAAGGTGGTTCGTGGTACTTCGATACCGCGGCAGGAGCGAAAGAAATCCTATATCGGCGAATTGGCCGGAATGAGATGTCGACCATTCGCGTTTGCCAGGAACTCGCGGCGGCGCAAAAGGAGTTCAGCGCCACGCAGCATAACGGGTACGCCGAGAAGATTCTGAGTGATGAAGGGCAGCACAACGGCCTTTATTGGAGAGTTGCTGCCGGCGAACCCCAGAGTCCGATCGGGCCCCTGATCGCATCAGCCGTGGCGGAGGGCTATGCCAGGAGGCGAGATGGCGCTCCGACTCCTTATCGCGGTTACTACTACCGCGTGCTGACGCGTCAGGGAAAGGGCAGCCCAGGAGGCGCGAAGAACTACATCGTGAACGGCAAGATGACAGAAGGATTCGCTTTCCTGGCCTACCCCGCGGAATACAGATCGTCGGGGGTGATGACCTTCATCGTGAATCAGGATGGCATCGTCTACCAGAAGGACCTGGGCAAGAACACCGCCGACCTCGCCAAAGCCCTGAAGGAATACAATCCCAACTCCAGTTGGGAAAAGGCGGAAGAACAGAAAGCCACGACGGCTGGTGTGCCGACAACGAGGTAGAGCGCCCCGAGTTATTTGCGGTCGGCTCGTCTCTGACTCATCAAGGGAAGCTCACAGGTCCTCGACGAGATTCATATTCCCTAGTCGTCGCCGAACGGAACGGTCGCCCCGGCTCAGTGCGTTTTCTTTCAATCGTCAACCATGAAGAGCAATCGTCCGTCCGGATGAATAAGACTCGGTGATGGCTTCGAGTATCTGCAACGCGTGACAGGCTTCCGGGAGCGTGGTCCCGACACTGGCTTGGCCCTGGAGCAATGCGATGAAGTCTTCGACTTCCTTTCCATACAGGTTGACGGGCTCAAATGTGCGGGTGACTGTCTCAGTTGGCGAGGTGATTTCCATTCTGGTGAATGACTGTTCGGACAGGGCATGGGGGATGTAGATTGTGCCCGCTTCGAAATCGAGCGTCAGGCTATTGAGCGGGCATCGAGTGGATTGAGACGCGCTGAGTTCGACGATTGTCCCCCCGCAAAGAATTAGCGCCGCAACGTTGTCGACCGTCGTTCGGAATCGTGACTGCTGTCCGATGGCGGTTACCGTTGTCCGGCAGGGCAAGAGGTGCAACATCAGGTCGATGGCGTGAATTCCCGCATCGTAGAAGGCGTTGGGTCCAGCTGTCGAAGGATCAAGTTTCCAGCTTGCATTCGGAGCCTTCTCGTTCAGCCAAAAACCCCACTGCATGGCAACACGCCGAACTTTGCCGAGTGTGTTGGCGGCAATGATTTCGCGGAGTGCAGCGACTCCAGGCTGATGCCGGAGGTGGTGCGCGATTCGGAAAGAGATTGGATGCGGCGCCAGCAGCGACTGGATCGTTTTCGCCTCAAAAGTCGACAAGCACAGAGGCTTCTCACACAGGACCGGAATATTCCTCTCGGCACATAGCCGGATGTGCTCCCGATG
This sequence comes from Candidatus Sulfotelmatobacter sp., assembly GCA_035272245.1. Classification (GTDB taxonomy): domain Bacteria; phylum Acidobacteriota; class Terriglobia; order Terriglobales; family Acidobacteriaceae; genus Sulfotelmatobacter. The sequence goes on from DATEQW010000104.1 coordinate 19,760, forward strand.
CAGGACCGGAGGAGACGCGACAAAGACAAAGTCGGGCTTGGTTTCGTCGAGCATTCTCTCGGCATCAACGAAGTAGCGAGGGATCGCGTTTTGAGTGGCGAGTGCTGCCAGTTTGTCTGGATCACGTCCGTGAATAGCCGCGATTGCGCACAGGTTTCGCTCGCGCACCGCCGGAATGACCCGCTTTCTGGCAGTGCCGGTTGCGGCGATGATCGCCATGCGTAGGTCGTTCATGAATGCTCTTATACGGCTTGCTGCGTGGACGATCAGTGACCCGTATTTCCCAAGGCCCTGTCCAGATCGTCTCGCGCCAACAGGTAGTTGAGGCTCGCATCCAGCAATCCGGCCCGAGCCTTCATGGCCTGGGCCCGCGATGCGTCGCGTTGGGAAACCAGCATCAGGCCCTGTTTGAATTGGTCTTCGGAAAGGCGGGCGTTTTCCTGACGGGCCGCCAGGTATTCCTGCCTGACTTCCATCATGGCCCGCGCTACTTCAAGCCGGTTGTAAATCATGTTGATGCGGACTTCCACTTCGTCCTTAGTGCGTTGGAGGTTCTCTTCGGCCGCGGCTACCTCATCGTGCCGTTCGTGAATGAGGGCCCTGCGTTTGCCGGCATCGAAGATGTCATAGCTCAAATGAATACCGAAGGTACCGAAGTTCCGATCCACAAACGGCACTCCGTTTTGATAGCTGTGCCGGGCGAAGGCGGTGACATCGGGAATGTATTCGGCCTTGGCTGCAGCGTGTGCTGCCCGCGCCTTGGCAAGCGTCTGTACCGCTTCTTTGATTTCCGGGTTGTCGTTCAGCGCCGTTTTCAGTGACTCCTCGCGCGGCGGCAAATCGAGGGCCACGTCGACGTTGGGATCGAGCACAAGCTTCGTGGTCAGCGGCAGTCCGAGTACATCGTTCAACTGGATCGTAACGTCGGCGATCTCCATGTCCGTGGTCAGCAGAACCTGCTGGGCTTCGAGAAGGTTTGCCCGGCTCTCAACCCGAGCCACGTCAAGCAGACTTCCGTGCTTTACCTGTTCGGTGCTCTCGTTCAAGTTCTCGCTACCCGACGTGATCTGTAACTCGGCTGCTTGTTTCTGTAGCTGGCTAGTCAGGACACGATAGAAGAGCTCATGCACGCGGAAAACTACGTCCGTGGACGCCTTTTTCAACGAGGCCTGGGACAGGTTCACGTCCGCCTCCGCGATTTTATTGGCCTGGTGGATCTTGATCATCTGCGTGATCGGCTGGGCAATCATGGTTCCGCTGGATTCGAAGGTTTTTGTGCCTTGGGTGAGAAAAACACTCGACGAGGGAATGCCCGAACCGAAGGCCCCGGCCGGAACCTCGATGCGCTGCAGATCGGTGACGTGCAGAAGATTGGATTCGTTGGTGATCGAGGGAAAGTAGTTAGACCTGGCGATGCGGCGTTTCTGCTCTTCCGCGGCGACCTGGTAGGATGCGGCTTTCAGGCCATGATTTGCGCGCAGCGCGAGATCGATCGCCTCCTGGAGCGTCAGCCTACGTTCTTGACCCATGGCCGCCGACGCCAATGCATACGCGGAGACCATTACCGCGCACCAGCGGACAATCACATATTTTGGCTTTTTCATAGAGCGTTCCTCTAGCAATTTGCTTATGCACAATGGTTTAGTCTTCACACAGATTTGCCTGCGGGCAGACAAGCAGATGAGTGAAAGCCAATCGCGGGTGATCATGAATTCGATTCCTTGTGCTCGGACGACGGCTGCTGAAACGTGGGGAGGTCGCCGTAATTCAGTGGCGACTTGCGCAGCAATGCAGTCAGGAGAAGACCCACAACGCAGGACCATGCCACAAGAACGAAGCCGTCATTGAGGCTTAGCGCATACGCCTGGAGGCGCAACCGCGCTCCGATCAGGTCGGCAGCACGGGCTGCCGCCGCATTCGCTCCGTATGATTTTGCATACACACCCGCAGCCATGCCGTGAAGATTCGCGTCAGTAATCCAGTTGCCCGAGGTCACATGCAGACCTAGCAGGTTCGAGTGCAGCTTCTCGCGCTCATCGAGAAAGTGGGCCATGTAAATGGCGCCCGCTTGTCCACCGAACAAGCGAATCGTATGAAAGAAGGCAGAGAAGGTCAGAATCCACGGGGGTTTCGCCAGCCCGCCCGTGAAGACGCCCTGCAGGATAATGCATCCGACGAGCCCAATTAGAGAGATCGCTTGTCCGACACCCGTCAGGAGTTCGGTGCGATAGTAGTTCGCCGCCGACCATGCGGTGGTGTACTCGGAGTTCAAGAGGACGGCGAAGGCGGTGCAGGAAAGCCCCGCCGCCAGCACCAGTCGCGGATCCAACTTGTCGAGCATCAGAAGTCCGGCCGTCAACGCAATCAGCAACAGGGGAGCAGCGCTCCAGATTATGGCCGGACCGATCTGGCTGGCTTCGAAGCCGTGAATGGCCAGCGACTGCGGAATGAGGATGATGGTTCCGGTGAGAGTAAACCGGAACCAGAAGAGTAAGGATCCCAGCAGCACGGTGTTCCATCGCCAGAGATAAGGGAGAGCCACGAGCGGGTTGGGGCCGCGTAGCCGCCGGATGAGAGCGCACAAGATGAGGAACGCACCGGACCAGAACAAGCCGGTGAACACACCAGAGCGCCACCAGTCGAGCCTCTGGCCTTGCTGGAGGGCGATAAACATCAGTGCTAACCCGCAACTCAGGTACAGAAATCCGATGAAGCTGGGCGCGGGGCCGCTCTTTTGTCGAGCGGGGGCTTTGGGTATTCCGAAATAAATGCAGATCAGCATCACTGGCGCAATCAGCGCTGAATTCCAGAACATCCAGTGCCAGGAAAGATGGTCGCGATACCAGCCATAGAGCGACGGTGCTACATTGACGGCACCATCGATAAAGGTTGCGTAGAACGCCATCGTGATTGGCAGGAATCGCAGGGGGCTGATGCGAAGCGCGTAAGTCAGAGTGAGGGGATAAAACGTGCCGGATGTCAGCCCGGCGACAATCAATGCTGTGGCCAGCAGGCTGTAACTGTGTATGAGGGGCAGGAAAGCGCAGGTCGCGGTGAACAGTCCAGCTGTAAACAGTAGGACGCGCCGGGGCCCGAGCAACCCTCCGAGGAAGACGGTAAGGGGTCCGATAAACATCAGGGCCCCGTTATAAGCACTGTCGAGCCATGCACCCTGGTCGTAACCAATGCCGACGTGACCCTTGAGATCTGCCATCCCGAGCGAAAGCATACGAGCGGTGAGAGTGACGAGTCCGGCGCCGATCAGGACCCCGATGATCCCCAAGAGGGGCCGGGTCGAGATCTCTGAGGGGATTGCCGCAGCCGTAGCGCGCGCAATCTCCACCGGTGCGGGTGGACGAATTGTAATCGTGGTAGCAGCCATGACGGTTCCGGCTATGGTCTCGTGCGGACTGTGGCAATTACGGAAAGACCTGGTCGCAGCTCAGGGGCCAGGCTGTCATCATCAAGGCCGATCTTTACTGGAACGCGCTGTACGACCTTGGTGTAGTTTCCGGTGGCGTTGTCGGGCGGAAGCAAAGCAAATTGCGAACCGCTGGCCGGCGCGATCTCGATCACTTTGCCGCGGAATACTTTCTCGGGATACGCGTCAATACGGATCTCTGCTGGGTCACCGACTTTAACGTTCGTCAGCTGTGTTTCACGGTAATTCGCCTGAACCCATTTCAATTTGTTGACGAACGGGATCACTTGCGTGCCGGGGGAAACAAGCTGGCCGGGGCGGACCTGCCGTTCACCGACGGTGCCGTCCGCGGGCGCTTCAATTCTCGTGTAGCCCAGGTTTACCTGCGCCACGGTGAGCGCAGCCTCCTTGCCTCGCTGGTCGGCGAAGAGCTGGAGTTCTTGGGCATTCAAAACCTCAAGCCCACGGCGTTCGGCATCGACTGCCGATTGACTGCTGGATAACATTGCCTTGGCCTGATCGAGCGAAGCTTGACGGCTGACGAGTTGCGCGCGGGAGCGTTCTTCGTCGGCTACTACTTGCTCAACTTTCTGGCGGGTAGTGGAGTTAGTCTCCATGAGACCCTCCTGGCGGCGGCGTTCTGGAAGAGCGCGATCGAGGTCGGCCTGCGCGGCCGCGATTCCCGCTTGCGCCGCGGAAATTTCAGCTTGGGCCTGCGCTACGCCAGCAAGTGCCCGGTCGATTTTGGCTTGCTGTAGTTGTTTCTGGCGCCGGTTGTTCTCGATCGCGGCCTTCGCGGCAGCCACCCCCGCACTCGCCTGCGCTACCTGTGCCCGGTAGTCGTCATCGTCGAGCTGAATCAGGAGGTCTCCCTGATGAACGGTCTGGAAGTCTGACACGCTGACTTCGCGAACGATACCCGCAACCTTTGTACTGAGCGGTGTCACATCGCCGCGTACGTACGCATCGTCGGTAACCTGTTCTGCTTTGCCGCCTTCCCATGAATTCCAGTTGCGAAAAATCGTGAATACAACGGCGGCAGCCAGCAGCACTACCAGGACCGGAGTTAGATATTTCTGCCAGTTGGTCCTGGACGGAGCCGGAACATGCTCAGGCTCTGGCGCTCGGCCCGGAGCCAGGGTGGGCTTCGCGGGTTCGGTGACGGCGACACTCGCAGCTTCTGGAGCCACGGTATACCTCCTCTTAAGATGCGGCTAGATGCCAAGGTACGGGTGCACGATGCCACCCCACTGTGCAGGAGTTATTGCATTCCCGGTGCCAAGACGAAAAGCTGTTGATCAGAAGCGGTTTTCCGCGTTTGGAATGGCTTGGGTTGTTTGTCACTTGACGAAGAGTTCGTCAAATGCGAACAACCGGCGACGCTATCCAACCAGCGGCGCTATGGAAGTGTCGGAAGGAAACCACTGAGGTTTCAAGTCAGGTTGTTGACAGCGTCCCGGCTCAGCAGAGTGGCTGGTGACTTGCATCAGCTCTGCGGGACTCAGGAAAGGTGGGGTTACACAAATGAATGCTCAAGGACAACACAAGTGCGCGTACTCAGCGTGCGAATGTGCGGTGGCGGCTCCAGAGACGTACTGCAGTGACTATTGTTCTGACGCCGCCGGCGTGCACGAAACCGAAATCCAATGTGATTGCAAACACACTCCGTGTGCACTCGACTAAGGTTGAAGCGAATGTGCGCTGAAGGTGACGGGGAAGGATCTCGCAGATTTTTCTGCGCGCGGGCAAAAACAGATGGCATTTCCTGATCGCCGTACCGCGGACGTCTTGCTGACCATACTTTTCTTTGTCGTGGTGTGCGCAGCCGTCTATACTGCGCGGCGCATCATTCTGATCTTTGTCCTTGCCGTATTCTTTGCCTATTTAATTGATCCGGTGGTCAAGTTCCTGCAGCGCCACTCCTTGTTTTTCCGAAATTTGCGAGGCCCTGCGGTGGTGGAGGTTTATCTCGCCTTCGTGATGATGATCGCCCTGCTGGGCTATGCATTTGCGCCGGGTGTCGCCAGAAACACGGCTAAGGCACTGGATGAGGTGCCGGTTTTGCTGGACGGCCTTTCGACCGGTGACATCGCGGCCGAACTGAGAGGGAAATACGGTTGGAGCGAGGAGCAGGAATTTCGCTTCCGGGCCTTCCTGGCGAGGCACAAAGGAGACATTCAAGACCTGGTGCGAGTCGTAGATCATTACCTTTCGAATGCTGCGCAGGTGCTGGCGTGGCTGCTGCTGATTCCCGTCCTGGCAATTTTTTTCCTGCGCGATGGCGACCACATCACTGATGTCCTGATCCAGATCTTCTTTTCTGGGGACCGGCACCCTGTTATCCGGGCGGTAGCCGACGAATTGCACATCATGCTCACGCGATTTATAAGAGCCCAGGTTCTTCTCTGCTGTCTTTCTTTCGTGTTCTATGCCGCGGCCCTCCTTCTTCTGAGATTTCCTCACGCCATCGCCCTGGCAGTGCTGGGGGGATTGTTGGAGTTCATTCCGGCGTTTGGCTGGTTGACCACGTTTGTCGCGATTATCGGCGTTGGTGTTGTTAACCACTCGCACTGGATGTGGATGGCTGCATTGCTCGCTATTTGGCGATTGATTCAGGACTATTTCACTTCTCCGCGGATTATGGGACGTAACCTGTCGATCCATCCGCTGGCGGCGATTTTCGCGATCCTGGTCGGCGGCGAGATCGGGGGGATCGTTGGCATCTACCTTGCCGTACCTCTAGTGGCATCGATGCGAGTGATTTGGCGGGCACGGGCTGGGGCAGGGCGAAACCATCAATTCCACTCAGCGCACGCCTCCGAAACGCCATCCAGTCTTGCCGAGACGGCTGCCGATTGAAGACGGAGGACTTTTACCCTGCTCGTCCGTTCAGCCACAGAGTTGCCGTTGCCAGATCGCGAAAGGGCTGCACTTCGCAGACATCTTCCACCAGAACCTGGAACACTCTCATGATCCCGTAGGCCACATCTGTCGATACGACGACCGCGGTTCGGCCCAGACGGTGGCTGCGGGCAAGGGAGCGCAACAATCTAACAATCTCGTGCAGCTCAGAAGAGGAAAACCTCACGACTGCCTGGCGAGCATCGATCAACTCGCGGTAAGGCAGCGCAAAGTCGCTCTTCTCCCGGTTCAAGTGAGCGCGCAACTCATCGAGCGTGACGGTGCCTTCGGCGATCGTAGTCACCTCATTGCGCTCAGCGTCTACGGTATGGGAGAGGGATGGCGATTGTGGCCGCAGTTGGCTGACTGCGACTCGGGTCTTTCCCGATTTCAACGCCTGAATCAGCCAGCGATTCGCGACGCCGCTAGCCATGAGTTCTGCGCCTTGTTCCAACATCGCGGCGAGCAGGGGATCGGCACTGTCGTCGATCAGCGTTACATCATTGAGGTCGACTACGAGCCTCCGGTTGCCAAGTTGCTGGAGCAGGTTCTTCCAGACTTCACGCAACTCCCCGATCCATGGGCCCACGAGCTTCCCATACACAACGAGCCGCCTTTCAGTCGGGGTTTCGACGACCGTGATTTTGAGCATGATGAGCCAACCACTTGCGCGCAGGATTTGGGAAGCAACTATCGGCCCAAAACGCCGCTCGGGCACGGAGAATTCCCAAGTCACTGAATGGGCGATGTCTGGGGAAGTGGATTGATCAGGAACTGGGTTCGCAGCGTCAATCACAGATTGTCAAGTGCCAAACAAGACAAACGGTGTTTGACGCCGCTGAGTACATGCAAATGGAATTGGGTGTCTTAAACGATCAACTGGCCGGATCCTGTCTATGCTGCGGGCGGTAGTGTTAGCCCGCGAGCCCTTGGCGCCTCAAAGCCCCCTGCATGGCAGTCCTGCGTGGAGCGATCGATTCCAGTCACATTCAGCTTCCGGCCACATTCAGCTTATCAACGTGAGAGTGGACGCCAACGTGCACCTCACTGCCCATTCAGAGTCGTTCATTTTTTTCGGGAGGCATAGGCGAATGCATAGCATTTCGATCCCAGGAGTTCGTTTTCCACTCATGACCGCACTGCTGGCCTGCTGCATCGTGTCTGCACATGCGCAAAACGCCAACACCGGTGCGATCTCTGGGACGGTCTTCGACCCCAGTGGAGCGGTGGTAGCGGGAGCCGAAGTCATTATTAAGAATGAGGCTCACGTGGATGAGCGCGAGGTGACAACAGCGCCGGGAGGGGACTTCTCGGCTCTGCTGTTAGACCCGGGAAACTATCAAGTCGCAGTTCGCGCGGGTGGATTCGAGCGACTTGTTGTGAACAGCGTTCGGGTCCAAATCACGGAAGTGACCCGGGTAAGATTGCAGCTCACGATTGCCAGTGCGAAGGAGAAAGTCGCGGTGAGCGCCAGCGCACCTGGATTGCAGACGGAAAATGCGACGCTGGGCAGAGTGATCGATCATGAAACAATTGTCGACCTCCCCTTGGTCAACCGCAATTACATTGAGATTCTAGGGCTCACCGCTGGGGTCAACACGGACATCGTCGACGCTACCCAGTTGGGAGTCGGGAGCCAGGAGATTCGCTCCAACGGTGCGCGAAGTGGCGACAACAATTTCATGATCAACGGTGTGGATGCCAACAGTTACGGATCCAACATCACCGAGGTGACGCCTTTCGGCGGCGCCGGAATTGCCATTCCCGCTCCCGATACGATTCAGGAGTTCAAGGTCCAGAATTCCTTGTATGACGCGCAATATGGTCGGGGTGCGGGAGCGGATGTAAATGTGGAAACGCGGTCTGGGACGGCGGAGTTGCATGGGGGAGCCTATTACTTTGGCCGCAACGAAGCCCTGGATGCGAACAACTTTTTTGCCAATGCGGCGGGCGTAGCAAGAGGCGAGTTCCGGCGTTCGCAGCCAGGCGGAGCGTTGGGTGGACCCATACCGTGGTCTAACAAGCGCGCCTTCTTCTTCGGTTCCTATCAGGCGACGCGCGATGTGAACGCGGCATCGCTGGCGAGTAGCGTTCGATCCTTGAGTCTTCCCCCGATCCCGCTGGATCGCGCGCCGGCTTCCTTGGGAGCGATCTTCGGTGGTCAGAGCGGGGCATTCGGAGGTGTGGCGGTAGCGCCGGATGGATCGAACATTAATTCGGTAGCGCTCAACCTTTTGAATGCGAAGAACCCCGATGGAACATTTGTCATTCCGAGTCCACAGACGGCAGCAGGCGGCGTCAATTACGCGGCGGTATTGCCTGGGCATTACAACGAGGACCAGTTCAATACGAACGTCGATATCAACTTGCGAGCAGCCGACAGGTTTTCGGCGAAATTTTTCTTCTCCAATGCGGATGAAAAAGTGCCCTTCTTCGGTGCCAGCGTTCCGGGGTTCCCGGCATTGCGCTCTTTTCGGAACAGGAACTTATCCGTATCGGAGACGCATGCGTTCTCGGCTCGAACCATGAACCAGTTCCGTTTCGGTTTCACCCGGCTCGCAGGGCAGAGCGAAGCGGGCGGAACGCTCACAGACCAGGATGTGGGTATAAGTCGTTTTAGCGACCCGGAGGAGCGGATCCTGCCGAATATCCAAGTGTTGGGCGCCTTTCAATTGGGGAACTCATTCAATGATCAAGGCCGGCCGACGAACAATAACTTTTATGTCTCCAACGTTCTCTCACTGTCTCGAGGTAGACACGAATTCAGGGCCGGCGTGGAGATCTTTCGCAATCAGTTCAACTCGCGAATCGACTACTCAGCGGGTGGCGAGACGATCTTGTCGTTCCCCGATTTTCTGCTCGGCCTTCCTGCCGGGTCCGCTGCAAGCGGAGGCAATGACACTCCGTATTCAAATATCTACTTCTCCACGGTGACCGCTGGAATTCCCGCCATCGGCGAGCGTTCGACAGCGGCGCATTTCTTCGTCATGGATAACTGGAAAGTAAACCCAGATCTTACCGTGAATGTCGGACTTCGCACGGAGATAAACGGACAGCAGAGCGAAGTCGAGGGTCGCCAATCGAATTTTTTCCCACAATTCTACGTTCCACCACCAGCCGGTGGCTTCACAGACCCTGCCAGCTCAGGGTTTGTCCTGCCTGACAACTATCACGGTAATGTGCCGACAGGCCTCCCGCGCGCGAATTCCGGCCTTCTTTATCATCCCACTCAGGTTCACCCCGAGCCCCGTGTCGGTTTTGCCTGGCGTCCATTTTCGTCCAATGACTGGGTTGTCCGAGGAGGGTACGGAATCTATGCGAATCGCATCAGCTTCGAAGGAAATGGAGCGCTTCTGGTCGACAACCCACCTTTCTCGCTGGCAGTTTCATTGGCAGCTGGGGCGAATGCAGCAGCAAGTCTGCAGAACCCGTTTCCCGCTCTACCTCCGAATTCCTCATTCCCAAATTTTGTGGCGAACATGCTGCCTGGTCCACCTTTCGGCCCGAACAGCTTCCTGCAGGCTCCCTCCATTACCGATCCGAACTGGAAGGAGTCGACGGTCCAGCAATACGGCTTTGACGTGCAGTACCAGCACAAGTCCTATTGGTTCTCGCTCGCGTATGCAGGAGCGAAGGGTACTCATCTGGCTGTGGGACGCAGTAACAACCAACCTTCGCTTGCCAGCCCTTCGAGTCCAGTGAACGGGCTCACAACCAATTCCGTGGCCAACGCGACCGAACGAGTTCCCTTTGTGGGCCTATCCCCTTTGATCTTTCGTCTCGAGAGCAGCGGAAATTCAAGTTACAACTCGCTGCAAGCGACCGTCAATAAGGATATGAGTCATGGCCTGAAACTCCTGGCGTCGTATACATTTTCAAAATCTATTGATGATGCCGCAGACAATCTAGGCGCCGCAGCGTTTGGACTGTTTGGAGTGCCGGTCGTAGGGGAGGCGGTCTTTAACGATCAAAGCCATGTGGCTGCGCAGCGAGGCGTCTCTGACTTCGATCGCACGCACCGGTTTGTGCTCAGCTATACCTGGAACGCTCCGGATTTCGTGAGTCGGCGCGAAGCTTTGCTCAGCAAGATTGGGAATGGCTGGGCTGTGTCGGGCATCGTGACGCTGCAATCAGGACTCCCGTTCAGTATTTTCGACAGCGCAGCCGGCACGCTCTTTGGGCCGGCTACACTTTTCTCCACGGGCAGCTTGGCGCCTGGCGCGAAGCTGGGGGATGCGCAGCGCGGAGGCAGCGTCACCAGCCGTGTCAACGAATTCTTCAACACCAGCGTTTTCGTTCCGGCACCGTTTATTCCAGACGGCGGCCTGATTGACGGCAAATATCCTGTTTCCGACGGTGGAACGATCTTTGGCAGCCTTGGGCGCAATATTCTGCGAGGGCCCGATCAGCGCGTCGCAGATATCGCGATTCTCAAAAGCACAACCCTTACCGAACGCACCCGTCTGGTGTTTCGGTGGGAGATATTCAACCTCCTGAATCGGTCGAACTTCGCAAATCCGTCGAGCGATGTGTCGTCCCCCAGCACGTTCGGCGTGATTAGCGCCCTGACGGCGAATCCGCGAATTATGCAGTATGGTCTGAAGCTTGAGTTCTAGCGTCCGGGTACTGGGCGCTGTTCAGTTTTCGATCCCAATGTCTTGCGAATCCGGGTCGACGAAAGAAATGTTTCGCGGAGCGGAGACTCCGAGGGAAGGGAATTCGCCAGCTTCAGGAGCGTTTCGCGGCTGAGTCTTAGGTGATCCTCAGCCGATTTTCGGTTGCCGGAGTTTTGGTGAAGCTCGGCGGTGGTGGCATGAACTCTCCAAGCGGCCAGGGGAACGTCGAAGCCGTTTATGGCAGACAACGCCTTGGCTATGAGCTCTCGAGCTCGTTGCAGATCCCCCTGGGCAATTGCGATTCGCGTACTCACTTCCCACGCTAATGCCTGCCAAGTGCGCTCTGGGTTGGCCAGGGCGATATCCAGGAGTTTTTCTGCATGCGCTTTAGCTTGCTGCAAATCTCCATTTGCGAGCCACGCCTCAGCAAAGGCTAGTTCGAGCGGCACGTGCCAATACCAGCCCAACATGATGACCTGCCGCTGCATATCGATTTCTGCGACGGTGAGGTGCCGGAGAGCGCTCTGATGATTTCCGAGCGCCGTCTCTGCCATGCCACGGAGCACAAGGCACATCCAGAACTCAAAGGGATACGGTGCAGGATGATCAGGATGGGGATGAGGCTCCGGATCTTGGACCAATGGAAGTGCGGAATCGCAAGTCGTCAGGGTTCCCAAGAAGTCCTGGGCCTGCAAGTAGACCCAGGCCTTATAGAGCCGCAGGGCTTGCCCCCAGGTCGATTGGGCATTCTTCTCCACCATGGTGATGGTGTCTTCAATCTCTCGCAGGGCCTCTCCCCAGTTTCCCAGGAAGAGTAGGTTCATGCAGAGCACACACTGACCCAACAGGTAAGCGGTGTCGAGGTATGGATTCTCAGCGATGGTTTGGAACACGATCGCGCGACTCTCGAGGAGGCTCCTGCGCGCATCGCTATATGCAGAGGATATCCACTGGATGAAACCCCGGTCGACCAGATAATGCGGCAAAATGCTTCGCGGAGCAGCCCTGAGAATCTCATCGAGCGGCTGCCGAAATTCGTCCACATGCTGTGATTTCCAGCCTGTGGCCCAGATCCGGAGCGCAAAACATCGGACGCGGGTTGTCGTTCGCAACAACGGATCCTGCTGGAACTCGCTAAGGGAAAGGGCCTGTTCGAGCAATGCCAAAGCACGTTCGGAGCTCACCCAGGACAGGAAAAATGCCCACGCCAGCAGCGCACGAGCCTGTGCATCAATCAGACCGTAGTGCGAGGCCCTTGTAACCAAGGCTGCGAACGTCTGCTCGACGCGGGCGTCGCCTGAGGCCACGTAGATGGTGGAGAGCTTCTCCAGTACTTCGATCTCAAGTCTTGCCCGGTCGGTTTCAGGCAGTTTCCCAATGTGCTCGAGAGCGCGCTCGAGAATCTCCGCCGCCTGCAGCGGCTCAAAGCGTCTGCCCGCCGTCTCCGCTGCCGAGACGAGGTACTTTACGGCACGAGGCCAGTCGCCACCCTGTTCGAACTGGTACGCCAACTCGGTAGCGACCTCCGCCTCGCTCGAAACGTGGAGCATCTCGACGCTTGCGCCTACACTCTGGTGCAGCTTTCTCCGGCGCGCGTGGCCAATTCGGCTGTACATGACCTCGCGGTACAGCACATGCACAAATTCATAGCAAGGAGAAGGGCCAGTTTTGTAATCCTTGAAACCGGCGGGTCGGATGATTTGATGCCGCCGCGCCAACCCCTCCAGCAATTCTTCAACCGTGTCGGAATGGAGGTTGGACACGGCGGCTCCAAGCGTGACCGACAAGGAAAATTTCCTGAGAACACTCGCGATCTCAAACACACGCTGTTCGTCTGGACCAAGGCGCTCTACCTGGAGTTCGATCATCTGGCGCAAACTGTCGGGCGCTTGCAGATCGATCTTCTCGAGCGACAGTTTCATTTGCCAGGCGCCATTCACGAGAGCGATCAGACCACGATCGCACAGGTGCGAGATTGCGGCAACCATGAATAAAGGATTGCCTTCGGTGTGCCTATAGATCAGCCCGGCCAATCCCTCCGGCACGGCGAAGCCGCGAGACTCGAGCGCCAGATATCGAGCGACCTCAGGTTCTTCGAGCGGTCGTAAAGCGAGCTCGTGGCATAAGCGATGAATCAGCAGGTCCTGTTTAACCGTCTTCATGGGATGGTTTGCCAGTACCACGTCTACGGGGCGGTAAGTGCCAATCACCATCAGCTTGGTGGCATTGCGGCGCCGTGCTATGCAGGAGATGAGGTCCATGGTCGAGGTGTCTGACCAGTGCAAGTCCTCGAGCACCAGCAATAGCGGCTTTTCCGTCGCGATGGTCTCGATCGCCTCGCTGATTTCGCGCAGCATGCGTTCCCGAGTTGCGCCCATGATTTCCCGTTGCAACGTGGCGCGCTGGTCGCGCTTGATCAGCGATGGAAACTGCACCAACCAGGTGGGGGCTTGGGCGGCCAGGATCTGCACTACTGCATCCGCATCGGGTCCAGCGCACAACTGTCCCAACGCTTCCAGCATGGGGTAGTACGCTTCCTTGCCTCCGTAGCCTTCAACGCATTGACCGCGAGCGACGCGGAGGTTTGGCGTGACCGCAGCAGCTTGCCTCTGGAATTCATCGGCGAGGGCAGTCTTTCCAATACCGGGCTCGCCGGTAATAAAGACCAGTTGCCGTTGCTTCCGTGAGCTGGTTGTGAGGAGGCTTTTCAATTCGGCTAGGGCGGCATCGCGGCCAACCAGGTTTATCGTGGGCGACTCTGGCCATGGCTTGGCTTCGAACCTCTCTTCCTGGACAGGGGCGATGAACTGGTAGCCGCGCCGACGCAAGGTTTCGATGAAGCGAGGACGCTTGGCGCTGTCCTCGAGGGCGTTGCGAACGTCCAGAATGTGGCTTTTGAGGACTTCCGGCTGGACGAACGTATTTGGCCACAAGGCTTCCAGGAGTTCGTCTTGAGTGATCAGGCGTCCGGGGTGCTCCACCATATAACTGAGCAAGGCAAAGGCTTTGGGGGTTAATGAGATACGCTCGTCACCTTCCGCTTCTGTGTCGGTACGCCGCCACAGGCACTGGTTGACCGTATCCAAACGGAATGGATGGAATTCCTTCATCGATTTTCAGCAAACCCTTTATACAACCGGATCAAGCGCGGGCCCCGTTTCTTTACCAAGAAACCACCGAAAGATCACCATACCCACCAAGACGCGCGGTACCGTGGAAGCGTACTTAGCTCCATCCGGTGGACGCTTCGTGAAGGCTCAAGGAGACCAAGCATGCGACGCGCATTTGTGTTACGAATCGCACCAGATTTCGACTTTGAGAACAATCAGGTTGACGGCTGGGTGGAAGAGGTGGATACCGGGCGAGAGTTGAGATTTCGCTCCGCGACCGATCTGCTCACGTTCTTGTCCAAGTGCGTGAAGGAATCCGCGAAAAAGAAAGAAGATCAGGAAGGCCAGCCTTCCTAAGGAGATCCCATGGCACAGAACACTGCATCCGACATCGTGCGGCAGGCTTCGACCCTCTCCATTGTGTGGGGTGTTTTGCTGATTATTTTCGGGATGCTGGCGGTAGCTTCGCCTTTCTTTGCTGCGGTGGCGGTCAGCGTGGTGATCGCGTGGCTCATCCTTTTGGCAGGCGTAGTCCACCTGATGCTCGCCTTTCGTGCTCATGGAGCCGGCAGCATGATCTGGAAGGTGCTGGTCGGGTTGGCGTATCTGTTTTTCGGCGTCTACCTGATCATGCACCCCGTACTAGGTGTGGCGTCGCTCACGTTATTGCTGGCATCGCTCTTCCTGATTGAAGGTGTCCTGGACATCATTTTGTTTTTCCAGATGCGCTCATTGGGAGGATCAAGCTGGGTGCTGGTGGACGGGATCATTACTTTGCTATTGGGGCTGATGATCTACCGGCAATGGCCGTCGAGTTCCGCCTGGGCGATCGGCACTCTCGTCGGTGTGAGCATGATCATTAGCGGCGTTACGCGGGTGATGCTGTCGCTGGCAGTGCGCAAGGCCGCGGCTGCGATTGCCTAGTTTTGTTTGGTTCGTGGGCAAGGGGACTGTCTGATTGCCAACTGCCTATGCGCGGCTACTGTACTGGCTACAACGATGACAAAGACGGCCGATAGTCCGATGCCCGGCTCACGTTCTGATGTCAGCCTGCTCAGCCCACAGGATCTGTTTCTCTTCAACGAAGGACGCCACTTCCGCTCTTATGACAAGCTGGGCGCCCATCCGATGGAAGCGGGCGGCGAGCGCGGTACCTGCTTCAGCGTATGGGCGCCGAATGCGCGAGAAGTCAGTGTAATCGGCAGCTTCAATCAGTGGGACGAACACGCGCACCCTCTAGAACCTCGCGGGAACTCGGGAATTTGGGAGGGGTTCGTCCCGGAAGCAAAGAAAGGAGACTTGTACAAGTTTCGCATCCGATCCGAGCAGAGCGGATATGTGATCGACAAGGCGGATCCCTTCGGCGTGCGGCACGAGGAGCCACCCCGCACAGCGTCGGTGGTTTGGGACTTGGAGTATGAGTGGTCGGATAACGAGTGGATGCAAAGGCGGAAGGCGAGGAACTCTCTGTCCGCGCCCCTGTCAATCTACGAACTGCACCTCGGATCGTGGATGCGGGTGCCGGAGGAGAACAATCGCTCACTCTCCTACCGCGAACTGGCGCCCCGCCTCGCCGACTATGTGAATCGGATGAACTTCACGCACGTGGAACTGTTGCCGGTGATGGAGCATCCGTTTTACGGCTCGTGGGGATATGAGACGACCGGGTACTTTGCGCCTACGGCACGGTATGGCACGCCGCAGGATTTCATGTATCTGGTGGACTATCTGCATCGGCACGGAATCGGCGTCATCCTCGACTGGGTGCCTTCTCACTTTCCATCCGACGCGCACGGGCTGGCATATTTCGATGGCACGCACCTGTTCGAGCACGCGGATCCCCGCAAGGGGTTTCAGCCGGATTGGAAGACTTACCTGTTCAACTACGGTCGCAACGAAGTCCGCAGCTTCCTGGTATCAAGCGCGATGTTCTGGCTGGATAAGTATCATGCGGATGGTTTACGGGTGGACGCGGTGGCGTCCATGCTCTATCTGGATTATTCACGCAGGCAGGGGGAATGGCTTCCCAACCAGTACGGCGGCCGGGAGAATCTGGAGGCCATTGATTTCTTGCGGCAGTGCAATCAGGAAGCGTACGCCGAACAGCCTGATATCGAGACCTTTGCCGAAGAGTCAACGTCGTGGCCGATGGTGTCGCGACCGCTCTATGTAGGCGGGCTGGGCTTCGGCTTCAAGTGGGACATGGGATGGATGCATGACACGCTGGAGTACTTTAAGCTCGACCCCATCCACCGCAAATACCACCACAACAAGCTGACTTTTCGGACGCTGTACGGGTTCACGGAAAATTTTGTGCTACCCCTGTCGCACGATGAAGTCGTCTACGGCAAGGGGTCGCCGATTGGAAAGATGCCCGGCGATGAATGGCAGAAATTTGCCAACCTGCGGTTGCTGTACGGGTACATGTACGCACAGCCGGGGAAGAAGTTACTGTTCATGGGGGGAGAGTTTGGGCAAGTGCGGGAGTGGGCGCATGACAGCAGCCTGGAGTGGCATTTGCTGCAACACCCGATGCACAGCGGGTTACAGCGATGGGTCGAGCAGCTAAACGGGGTTTATCGGCAATATCAGGCTCTGTACGAGCTCGATACGGACGCGGCCGGTTTCGAGTGGATTGACTGCAACGACAGCGAGAACAGCACAATTTCCCTTCTGCGAAAAGGGAAGTCTTCGGAAGGCGGGATCGTGGTGGTGTGCAATTTTACGCCGGTGCCGCGACTGGCCTATCGCCTGGGAGTTCCTTCGGGCGGATTCTGGAGAGAGTTGCTGAACAGCGACGCCACCGACTACGGAGGCAGCGGAATGGGAAACCTCGGAGGAGTTCACGCGGCAAAGCGATCTGCTCATGGCCGCCCTTACTCACTCGAACTCACCTTGCCTCCGCTGGGAGTGCTTTTTCTCAAGGCTGAATCGTAGGCGGAACACGACATCAGTTGAGCCCGCCTATCGTCGCTCGGATGAGGTTGAGCAATGGCGCGGGGTACACGCCAAACCATATGAGCAGAACTGCGAGTCCACCAAGGACAAAAGCGCTGCCGCGCCCGACTCTCTGCATCGAAAACTGACGTTCCGGCGATGCTGAAAAAAGCGTAACCACGATGCGCAGGTAGTAGAACAGGCCGATGACGCTGGTGAGAACGAGGACAAGCATCAGCGGCCAGGCGGAAGCATTCGCGCCGGAGGCAAGAATATAGAACTTGCCGATGAAACCCATGGTAGCCGGGATGCCGGCGAGCGAAAACAGCACGGCGGTGAAGATGCTCGCGAGAACGGGCCTCCGCCAGAAGAGACCGCGGTAATCTTCGAGGTCGGCGGCATCGGCCTCCGAAGTCGAGAGGACCGTGACGATGCCGAAAGCCGCGAGTATGGTCACCGTATACGCCACCAGATAGAAGGCTACGGCACTAGCCCCCATGGTTGTGCCGGCGAGAAACGCCACCAGGATGTATCCAAAGTGTGCGATCGATGAGTAGGCCAGAACGCGCTTGACGTTGTTTTGTCGCAAAGCGAGGAGATTGCCCGCACACATCGACGCGACTGCGATGACCGAGAGCAGGAAGAACAACGCTCGAGACTGCTGAGTCCCGACTGCGAGATAACGTAGCAGCAACGCGACCACCGCGGTCTTGGATGTGGTCGCGACGAAAGCCGCGACTGGCGCCGGGGCACCCTCATACACGTCCGGTATCCAGAGATGGAAGGGAACCACGCCGAGTTTGAACCCGATCCCGGTGACGGTGAGTGCGATACCGGGCAACACCAGCGCGAGACTGGACCTATCCAGCGGAAGATTCCGGAGGCTCGAGAACGACAGTGTGCCGGTGTCGGCATAGATGAGAGCCAGGCCGAAGAGAAGGAACGCCGCCGAGGCCGAGGCAAGGATCAGGTACTTGATACCGGCTTCGAGTGTCTGACCTCGGTCCGTGAAATACGCAACCATGCCGTACAGGGAGATGCTCAGAATCTCGAGGCCGAGGAGAAACGATACAAAATGGATGCTCGTCACCAGGACCCCGCAACCCAGGGTCGCCAGAACCAACAGCAGATAAAGTTCCTCGCGCTGGCCGTCGTGTTTCGCGAAATACTGGTAGGACAGCACGGCCACGGCGGCGGCCGAGGCGATGATCAGCCCCAGGAAGAACAAAGCATACCCGTCGATCAATAAGAGCGAGGTTACCTGCCGCGGAACCAGCGGAGCAGCCGTGAAGACCGAAAGGAAAGAAGCGGCGAGGCCCGCGAGCGTCAGCCCGGCCGTTAGCTCGTGACTCCGTTTCACCGCGATGCCCAGCATGACCACAACCGCTGTCCCTGCGAGCAAAAAGAGTGGAAGGAGGGCGAGCGCATCATTGGTGTTAATGGCTGTGGCGTTCATGGCTGTCCCCTCAGCGCCGCGGAGGTTATCTGAGCCTCGCGTTGTAGGCTGTCCATCGCGGGCGCGAAGGTGTTGAGTACCGGTTGGGGGTAGAGTCCAAGCCACAGCAGGCCGAGGACCATTACGCCAACGATGAGCCCTTCGCGCAGCTTAAGATCGGGTAGCTGCCACGAATTCGTGTTCGCGCCGAAGAAAGCGCGCTGCATCATGCGCAACGCGTAGAAAGTGGACGCGAGAATTCCGAGAGTCGCGACTACCGTTAGTGCGACGCTGACTCTATAAGATCCGAGCAACACAAGAAATTCGCCTACGAAATCGCCCAGGCCCGGCAGTCCGAGCGAGGCCAGGCTGAAGAAGAGCGCCGAAGCGCTCAAGCGCGGCGCTACCGTCCAGAGTCCGCCCATGCGATCCAGATCGCGGGTGTGGATCCGTTCCTGCAAGCCGCCGACCAGGACGAAAAGGGCGCCTGTGCTCAGTCCATGACAGATCATCGTCATGATCGCGCC
>DATEQW010000105.1:0-23582 GCA_035272245.1 Candidatus Sulfotelmatobacter sp.
CGGTACATTTTTTCCCGCGACTCGCGGCTCATCTCTTTGAATTGCACCGCGACTCCCGATCCAGGATGGATTCGGGCGACGGTGCCTTCCGCTGTCAAATCTCCTTTGTCGATCGAGAAGACCACTCTAACGTTGGATCCCGGTGTCAGGATGGCGCTGGTCTCCACATAACAGCCTCCCAGGCTGATGTCGATGAGATTCCCGAACACCGGCCCGGCACCTCCATGAGGATGCAGTTCAATGGTGAGCCGGCATTTCATGCGGGTGTGCAAGCGCTGATCTTTCTGCACGGGCTGTTTCTGTTTCTCTATGTACATGCGGCGATCCGCCTCGGTCAGCAGTTGTTCGGCGTCGTTGCCATCGTCCGGAGAGACGGCCAGTCCAACGCTCAGCGACAAGATGTCCTCTCCGCAAACATCGAAACCCGCCTGTTGCGCGAGGGGACGAATCTGCTCCACCTTCTTGGCGGCTACGTCGGCGGCGAGACCCGGTGCAATCACTACAAATTCGTCTCCGCCCATGCGGGCGACATAGTCGTACTCGCGGCAGCTGTCTTTCAGCGCCTGCGCGAACAACCGTAAGACTCGGTTGCCCTCCAGGTGCCCAAAGCGGTCGTTGATTTTCTTAAAGCCGTTCATGTCACAAACCATCAACGTGAGGGAAGCATTGTCGCGTTTGCACCGGGCCAGTTCCCGGTCGAGTTGCAGGAACAGAGACCGGGCATTCGGCAAGCCAGTGAGATAGTCGGTGGTGGCCGAATTTTCCGCCTGCTGATATTTCAGCGCGTTTTCTATGGCCAAAGCCATCTTGCCGCTGACCGCCAGAAGAATTCGCAAGTGGTCGGACGTGAACGCGTCTTTTTCAGCGCGGTAGAGAGCGAGAACTCCGATCACGCCCGTGACTCCCTCCAGGGGCAAAGCCAGGGCGGAACGCAGTGTGCTGAACTTCGCGGGATCGTTTAGATAGCCTGGTTCCACCGACGGATTTCCGTTCACAATCGGCTTCTTGTTCTGCGCCACCCAGCCGGAGAGTCCGTCACCCACCGGAATCCGTAATGAGGCAAACAGGCGATAGTTGTCTCCGTTCACATATTCCGGAATCAACTCGTCCCCCCGCCGGATATAAATGGCGATGGCGTCATAGGGTACCATCGGTTTAAGTTTCACGGAAAAGACGGAAAGCGTTTCACCCAAACTTAACGACGCTCCCAGGTCCTGGCTCAACTCAAACAGACTCTGGGCCTCCTGTCGCGCCGCCGCGATCGATGACAAGAAGGTCGCTTCCCGTCCGGGTGCATCCGAAACGCCCGCACTCTCAAATCCCGCAGCTGGCGCCGGCCCTCGCAGGATCTTGATTTCGGCGGAGAGTGATGCGCTGCCATCTTCCGCCGATTTCGCCTTCGCCAGATTCTCCAGGGACTTGTAACGCCGTTTCAGGACGTCTACCACTTTCGGATCAAAGGACTTCCCGGCCTCCGCCGCGAGTCGCTGCATCACATCGTCTAACGCCATCGCCCGGCGATACTGCCTGTCTGACGCCAAGGCGTCCAGAAAATCGACGGCGGAAAGAATTCTTGCGCCGATGGGGATCTCTGTACCTTTTAATCCGAAAGGATATCCGGATCCATCCCACTTTTCGTGGTGCGCGCGGACAATCGGAACGACGGGGTAAGGGAAGCGAACCCGCTCCAGAATTTCGGCGCCCACCACGGTGTGAATTTTCATCTTCTCGAACTCTTCCGGAGTCAACCGCCCAGGTTTCGAGATGATATGTTCCGGCACGGCGAGCTTGCCGATATCGTGTAGCAGCGCGGCAGCGTGCAGCGCCTCCAACTCGGTGCCCTTCATGCCCAATTCCTTGGCAACCTCGATCGCGTAGATGCGAACCCGCTGCAGGTGATCGTGTGTGGTCTGATCCTTGGCTTCAATGGCCAAGGCCAAGGCCTCAATAGTTCGCAAATGCAGATTCGCCATCTCTTCGACATGCCGTTTTTCGTCTTCCAGCTTGCCTAGGTACAACCGATAGGAACGGTAGATCAGATAAATGGCCGGGACGAACAGCAGTGAAGTTTCCCAGTTGAACGCATGATTGAACCAGGAAATCGCGCCAGCGATTCCAGCTCCGACCAGATAGTAAGGGAACGACCAGAAGTAGCAATCCACCAAAATGGTTTGCAGCGGCTTGCCTTCGCTGAATGAAATTACTGCGGCGATGGATCCCGCATTGATGATGAAGTATACGGAAGCCGCCAGGCACAACAGCAGCGGACGGCTCTCGATCAGTTCGTTGCACAGCGGGTTGTGATAGACGAGATAGGCAAGGGCTGTTGAGAGAGACCCCGCACAAACGTTGAAAGTTAACTGAATCGCGGTAGGCCGGCCCGGGTACAAACTTTGAGCCACCATGGCAACCGCGCCCAAAGTGAGCGCCTCCGCATATCCCAGCTCGGCAATCGCCACTAAAATGAACAGGAAGTTCACCGAAAGCGTTCCGGTAATGCCAGGCAGACTGACGCGTAATCGCGATGCCAGAATCGCGATTCCCATATAACAGATGAATTCCGCTATGTTCTTGCTGTTCTGGTGGATGGCGGCCTGGAGCAGGCACGCGGTACCGGCGGCGATCACAAGGCCAACGAAGACTTGGGCACCGATGGGCAGTCCTCGCCACGAGTTTGTGCTGGCGGACATTTGTGTGCAGGTCATCGCTCCGCTGCGGCCGCCAGCGTGCGAGATCCCAGGCTCAAGGATAAATAGCTAACCGGCCCTCTAACAATGACTTGGCGGCTGTGCCGAAAACTTCGGTAACACTTCCATGTGACGAATTCGGGACATTTGGAGGCAAATCGATGGCGAAAACACACTTGAAGCAGCAGGCAGGCTTGGAAGGACGCGCCCCGCCGAGTGTCGTAGTGGTTTCAGAATGATTGGTGGCGGCGCGTGGACTCGAACCACGGACCTACGGATTATGAGACCGTCGCTCTAACCACCTGAGCTACGCCGCCATCAGTTTGGGGAAACGCAATGAGAGTGATTAGCCGCAGCTTCGTGGAATCTCGTTGCCTCGGACCCGACGGCTGGAGTGGCTCGTCACGTCCAATCTTTTGATTCTAAGAGTGCTTGCAAAACCGTGTCAAACCCCAAGCGGTCCCGCGAACTCGATTTCCAAGTGCCCAGGCCAAACTTGCCAGTGCCCTTAAAAAACTGGAAACTAAGCTTGCATGAAAACCGTTGCCGTGATTCCTGCTCGACTCGCCTCAACCCGCTTGCCGCGCAAAATGCTCCGCGAGATTGCGGGCAAGCCGCTGGTTGGCTGGGTTTACGAAGCGGTTCGCTCATCGCCGCTTCTTTCTGACGTCATCATCGCTACGGATTCCGAAGAGATCTTCGAAGCCTGCCACGACCATGGCTGGTATGCGCAGATGACGTCGCCCGGTCATCGCAGTGGAACTGAGCGGGTGCATGAAGTCTCAAACTCTGTCGCGGCCGATGTTTATCTCAACGTGCAAGGTGACGAACCGCTTACGCGTCCAGAACAGATTGCCACTCTGTTGGAGGTGATGAAGGACTCGTCCGTTCAAGTAGGAACTCTGAAGACTCTCTGTCCACCCGAAGATATCCGCAATCCAAGTGCGGTCAAGGTTGTGACGGCGTCAGACGGCAGCGCACTCTATTTCTCCCGCGCCACCATTCCTTTCGACCGCGACGGCGGCGAGCCGCGCTACTTCAAGCACCTTGGCCTTTATGCTTACCGGAAGTCCGCGCTCGATTTTTTTGTGAGCCAGCCGGAATTGACGCTGGAGAAGAGCGAACGGCTGGAGCAGTTGCGTTTCCTGGAAAACGGAATTCCCATCTATGTCGGAGAAACGCCTTACGATTCGGTGGGTGTGGACACGGAAGAAGATTTGCAGCGCGTCACGAGGATTCTGCGCGAGCGGTAACTCCGCTTACTCCCAAACATTTGGTTTATGCCTGCGAACCTGCGCCCTGCGTTCGATCCCATTCTTCCGCCGCCGCCACGCGTCTGGAAATTGCTGGGTGCGAGTGAAATAGCAGCTCAATCCACTTCGACGGGGTGCGCTCTGCCAGGTTTTGCTGCGCCAGCTTGTTCATCGACGAAATAAACGGCTCGACGCTGGCGATCGATTCAAATACATAACGATCGGCCTGTCGCTCGTTGTATCGCGAGTAGGCATTCAGCGCCGGCATCAGGAGAAGGGAAATCACAGTTGCTGTCATCGCCAGCAAAGGCAGGTTGGCGAAATCGGAGACTTCCTCAAACATGTGATGATCGACCGCGAAGTGCAGCACAAAGTTCGCTATCCAGAAGCCGACCAGAGTGATTCCTGCCTGCACCAGAATGCTCTTCAGGATGTGCTTGTGGACGTGATGGCCGAGTTCATGTGCGAGCACCGCTTCGATTTCTTCAGGAGCATAGTTATCCAATAGCGTATCTGCCAGGATGATCCGCCGCGTGTTGCCGAGTCCTGTTAGAGCCGCATTCGCCTTCTTGCTTTTTTCTGAAAGTTTCCAGCGATAGACTCCACGCACGCGTGTGCCGGCGCGCTCGCCCAATTGAACTAGTCGGCGCCGCAGGTCCTCATTGTCCAATGGCTCGAATTTATAGAAAATTGGGAACAGGACTACGGGCGCCAGCTGGGCCAACAAGACGAATAACCCCATGAACAAGGCCCAAGTGATCAGCCACCAATGCTGCGGGGACTGCCGAATCATAAAATACAATAACTCCACCACGATTCCTGCCAGCACCAATCCCACCAGAAACTCTTTGACTTCATCCCACAGCCACGAACGAGCTCTTTGCGTGGAGAGCTGGAATTTCCTTTCGAGACGGAATCCGTAGTAATCAAGACCCAGGCCAAGAACCTTGCTGATCAGAAGCAAGAAGAATAAATAGAGGAAAACCGCGAGCGTATAGTTCTGGAATCCACGGCGCAATGCGAGATCGCGCAACCAACCGGACCAGCCAGTGATCAGCAGAACAACCAGAAAAGCGGAACCGATTACAAAGTCGGCGATGCCGAGCCAGCGGCGGATCCGGTTATAACGCCGGGCCTCGGGCGAGTCCTCTGGAATCGGGGGTGTGCTTCCAGCGAAAGTCATGCTCACTTAGAAGTATCGCATTACTTCCGCGTTAAATGTGAAATCGTGGGGTCATGCATGGGCCGGCTAAGCGCCATTCCTGACAAAACCTTCCGCGGCTGTGAGAATTTCAGTCACCAACTCTGGCGACGCCGCCTCCGCGTAAGCACGGAGTAGTGGCTCCGTGCCCGACGCACGGAACAGAATCCACGCGTCTGCTCCGTTGCCATGCGTCGGCGCGTCGAGAAAAAGCTTGATGCCATCAAGGTTCTCTTTTTTCACCACGCGATAGCGTCCCAGGCTCTGGGTGCTCTCTGCCCGTGCCCGCTGGATCGCGCTCTGTTTGATCTCTTCTGCAATGTGCAGATCGCGCCGTCCGTAATAGTGTGGCCCGAACTCGCGTTGCAGGTCTGCCACCAGTTGGCCGAGCGGCTTGCCTTCTTCCGCCATCACATTGGCTAGCAGCAGGCTGTTCAGTATCCCATCACGTTCCGGCAGAAAGCGCGAGTAGCCGATGCCGCCGGATTCTTCCCCACCGATCAGAATGTCGTGCTCCATCATCAGATCAGCCGCATATTTGAACCCGATCTGCGTTTCGTAAATTTTACGACCGTATTTTGCGGCAATGCGGTCGAGCATGCGCGTCGTATTGAAGGCGCGGGTTACGTCGCCGGACCACTTCTTTCGCTCCAATAGCCAGCGCAGAAGAACGCAGAAGATTTTGTGCGAGTCCACGAAGCTGCCGTCTTCCGCGACCGCTCCAATGCGGTCGGCGTCGCCATCCGTGGCCAGTCCGGCGTCGCACTTCTCTTTCACAACCGTTTGCTGCAGCAGAGCGATGTGCGGCTCGATCGGCTCGGGATTGATGCCTGGAAACAGAGGATTCAGTTCCTGGCGTATCGCGACGTATTCAACTCCTCGACTGCGGAAGATGTCAGAGAGAATTCCGCGGCCGGAGCCATACATCGAGTCGATTGCAATCTTGAACTTAGCTTTGCCAATTAAATCCATATCAGCAAAACGGCAAACCGCCGCGACATAGGGCGTCCTGAGGTCAACCTCTTCGATCGCCGCTTTTGCACCCTTTGGCATCGCTCCGGCGCGCAGTTCTTCTTCTACTCTCTTCATGATGGCAGGAGTTGCGGATCCGCCAAACTTCCCCTTGAATTTCACTCCGTTCCAGTTCCACGGGTTGTGGCTGGAGGTGATCATCACCCCGCCAGCAGCGGCTTGGGTTTTCACAGCATAAGACACAGCCGGCGTCGGCGTGTAATCGTTGGCCAGGTGTACCGGAATGCCCGCTGCGGCAATTACCTCGGCAGCTACTTGCGCCGCGCTTTGCGACGCAAACCGAGTGTCGTAGCCGATAAACACTCCGTGCGCGCCGTCCTCGTACTTCAAAACGTAGGAAGCAATCGCGCCCGCAACTCGGCGGACGTTGTCGAACGTGAAGTCATCAGCAATGATGCCGCGCCAACCGTCAGTTCCGAACTTGATTTCTTGAGCCATGAGTTATGAGTTTCCGGTCTCTAGTCTCATGCTTCCACTGAAAGATGCTGAAAAGCGTCTAGCGGGAAACCAGAAACTGGAAACTATGTCAGTCTGTGCAGCTTCTTCTGATCCAGATGCTTTACCACTTTGCCGACATCCTGCGCGTGCTGCCGCGTGGTAATTAGCAAAGCGTCCGGTGTATCCACCACCACCAGATCGTGCACTCCTACGGTGGCAACAAACTTGTTGGGCGCATGTACGTAATTGCCGGAAGCGTTCAGCACGAACTCGCCCGCAGAGCGGATGATGTTTCCTTCGAGCAAACCGGACTTTGTGGTGTGATGTTCGTACAGCGCAGTCCAGGAGCCGAGATCGTTCCAGCCAAAATCCGCGGGAAGGCAGAAAATGTTTGCGGCCTTCTCCCCCTTGGCCGAGCGTCTTTCGAGCACGGCGTAATCCACGCTGATGTCTTCGCATTCCGGGTATAGCCTGCGGAAAGTCGAGGCAAACTTGCGCGTGCCGAACGCCGAGGCGATCTCTTCCAGCATTGGTGCAGTCCTTGGAAGATGCTCGCGGAGTGCGTTGGCCAGAGTTTGAGCACTCCATAGAAACATGCCGCTGTTCCAGAAATAATTTCCTGCAGCCACAAACGCAGCCGCCTTCTCCGCGTCGGGTTTCTCAGTGAACCGGCGCACGCGCAAAACATCGCCGTCGAAGGCGCTATCCGCTTCGATGTATCCGTAGCCCGTTTCCGCCCGGTGGGGCCGGATGCCGAGGACCACAATGTTTTCCCCAGCGGCTGCAATCTCCAATCCACGCTCGATGGTCGCGCGATAACTCTTTTCATCCGCGATCACGTGATCAGAGGGAAACATGCCAATGACGGCATCGGAATCTTCGCACAACAACAGAAAAGCAGCGAGGCCAATCGCCGGCGCGGTATTGCGTCCTAGAGGTTCGGCCAGAACTTGCGATTTCGCCACCTTCGGAAGCTGTTTCAAAATCGCTGGACGAAGATCCTCGTTGGTGATAATCCAGACTCGTTTGGATGGCGCGAGCGGAAGCAGCCGCGCCACCGTCTGCTGGATCATCGTTTGCTTGCTGTCAAGCGCCAGCAACTGTTTCGCACGCTTCTTGCGGCTCAGAGGCCAGAAGCGCGTGCCGCGCCCCCCAGCAAGGATTACGGGATAGAAATGTGAGTTCTTAGCCACGTTCTCAGATTGTCGATCACTACATTCGTGTTTCGGGTTCGGGCAGCGCCACTCCCGGCACACGCGCTTTCAGAAATTCCAACGTCCATTGCGGCCGCACAGTAAATTTGTCCACCGACGCTGGAACCACTACGGCATCGCCCTTCGCCAGAGTCACCGGCTCCGCTCCGGCAGCCTCGACCACGCCGCATCCTTCCACCGCTACTAGGATCTGCGCAGAACTCTTGCCCAATTCGTCGCGCGTGCTCAGTTCCTGCAGATCTTTCATCTCAAACATATCCACCACGAAGTAGGGAGCGGCTATTAACTGAACCTGCCGATTCTTGCTTCCGCGAATTTCTGCTGGAGCCGGTCTCACTACTTTTCCGGCAGCAACATTGAGCCTTACCGCCGCCAAGCCATCCTTCAGGTGCAGCTCGCGCGGCCGTCCATAATCATACAAACGGTAGGTCGTGTCTGACTGTTGCTGCGTCTCCACGATGACCGATCCAGGCCCCAGCGTGTGCACCGTTCCCCCCGAAACATAAATCATGTCCCCGGTGTAGACATTGACCCAGTTCAGCAAATCTTCCGCGTGCTTCTCATGGATCGCTGCCTCCAATTGGGCGATGGTGACACCGGCTTTCAGCCCCAATCCGATCTGCGCGCCGGGCTTGGCATGTGCCACGTACCAGCACTCAGTTTTGCCCCAAGGCTGATTGACGCGGAGAGCTTGCGCGTCGTCAGGATGAACCTGGACCGAAAGCTTCTCGTGAGGAAAGAGAAACTTAAGGAGCAAAGGAAAACGCGAAGTATCGCGCGCCGCGTCGCCAACTAATGCGCGCTGACATTTCCTGCTGACTTCCGCAAGCGTCTGCCCAGTGAGCGGTCCGTTAGCCACTTTGCAATCATCGCCAGTAAGCCACGCTTCGCCAATTTTCTCCTCGAACCGGCGATTGGGATAAACAGGCGACAGGTCGTGCGTGCCCCAGGGTCGTGGATCGAATGCTGGCAGCATCAGCAATGGATACAGATTGCTCATATAAACATTATTCAGATGAAAAGGCCGTTCGCGAACGGACGGCCTTGGCCGAGCTTAAGCTTCAATCCTGCATCCATCTGAAGCCGACTACAGAGCAGCGAAAAACTTCCGCATGCGTTCGAGTCCACGATCGAGTTCTGCCTTCGAAGTAGCGTAGGAAACGCGGATGTGATCGGCCGTTCCGAATCCTTCTCCCGGCACCGTAGCCACATGCGCTTCCCTCAGCAGCCTTCCCGCCACGTCGGACGCCGATTTCACCCCACCGCGCCCCAAAAACGCCGAAATGTTCGGATAAGCATAGAATGCCCCCTCCGGCAGCGTACAGGTCACGTCGGGAATCGAGCGCAAGCCCTTCACAACATGGTCACGGAGCTGAATATATTCGCGCCGCATCTGCTCGACGCACTCCTGTGGTCCCTTGAGCGCGGCCACTGCCGCTTTCTGCACAATCGACGTAGGATTCGATGTGGACTGGCTCTGCAACTTCGACATCGCGCTAACGACCGCAGCCGGAGCGAGCGCGTAGCCCAGCCGCCATCCCGTCATGGCATAGGTCTTGGAAAGTGACCCCAGTACTACGAGGCGCTCCTTATATTCGCGCAGTGATCCTACGGAGAAATTCTTGCCTGTGTAATTCAAGTAAACATAACACTCGTCAGAGAGCACCCAGATTCCGCGCTCGTGCGCCAGCCGAACGACCGCCGTCAGATCCGCCGCACTCATCACCGCCCCGGACGGATTCGACGGCGAATTCAGAATGATGACCTTGGTCCGCGGCGTGATCAGCCTCGCGACCATCTCCGCGGTCACTCGGAAGCCTTGCGACTCGTCCGATTGCAGCAATACACATTGGCCGCCAGCATAGCGCACGATGTCCTTGAATGAGACCCAGTAGGGCACCGGCAAAATCACTTCGTCGCCGTGATCGACGAGCACTTGAATGGCGTTGAACAGCGCATTCTTGCCCCCCGTCGAGGCGATGGCCTCTTCGCGGCGGTAATCGGAATCAAAATCCACCGCGTGACGATGCACAATGGCGTCGCGCAACTCGGGCGTGCCCGGCACAGCCGTGTACTTCGTGAAATTCCCTTGAATCGCCGCGATGGCTGCGTCTTTGATGTGTTGCGGCGTAGCGAAATGCGGCTCGCCGGCGCCGAAATCGACAACGTCGATGCCCTGCGCGCGTAGTTTGTCCGCCTCGGCCACCACTGCCATCGTGGCTGAGGGTTCAATGCGGTTGATTCGCTCGGTGAGTTTTAGGGCTTCGCTGGTCGCGGTCGTCATACTTTCTTTTTCCTCTTCTTTTTTTCTTTTCCGCTCGACGAGCGAGCCGTCGCCGCCTGCATCTCGTCGTGGAACTTGTAAGCGGGCTCAAGTTTTTCGCGCAGCTTCTGCTCAACCACCTCCGGGACGAGACCCTTCACTGGGCCGCCGATCTGCGCCACTTCGCGCACCAAACGCGAGCTTACATAAGAATATTTGTCGGCGGGCATCATGAATACCGTCTCCAGCGTGGGTTCTAGCTTGCGGTTCATCAGTGCCATCTGTAACTCATATTCATAGTCGCTCACGGCCCGGATGCCGCGCAACACGCAGGTCGCGTTAATCGATTTGGCGTACTCGACCATCAATCCATGAAAGGCTTCGATCCGGACATTCTTTAAATGCGCGGTGAGCGCTTTCAGCATCTCCAGTCGTTCCGCCAAACTGAACATCGGGCTCTTTTCCGAGTTTCTGAGAATGCCAACCACTAGTGCTTCGAAAATCTTCGCCCCTCGCTCAATCAAGTCGAGGTGCCCGTTAGTGGGCGGATCAAACGAACCAGGATAAAGGGCGCTGACTTTGCTCAATGGTCCTCGCAGGAAGCCGCCGTGCTGGGTAATAAGGGATTCTATTCGGGCGGACGCAGGGATGGCAATTGGAAGTCGGCAGGATTGAGGCACGGTGCGGTTGAGCACCGCGCCTCAACGTGGTTGTTTATCGCTTCGCCGCGATAGGCACCTTGGCAGGTTCCGGAGGTGCGCTTGGCATGGTCGTGACACGTGCGCTAGTGGATGCAGGCGCCTGCGTCGGAGCGGCCGCCGGATGCGGCGGTGGCGCCGCGATCAATCCCAGCGCCTTACGCACTTCTGTGTCGAGCTTGGCCATGGTGTCTTTGTTGTCTTTGAGGAACTGGCGGGCATTCTCACGGCCTTGGCCGATGCGCTCGCCTTTGTAGCTGAACCACGATCCAGATTTTTCCAGAATATTGTTAGTCACCGCGATATCAAGCAGGTCACCCTCGCGCGAGATGCCCTCGCCGTAAAGAATGTCAAACTCGGCTTCACGGAACGGCGCGGCGACTTTATTTTTCACGACTTTCACGCGGGTACGCGAGCCGGTAACCACGTCGCCATCTTTGATGGCAGCGATGCGGCGAATATCCACGCGCACCGAGGAATAAAACTTCAGCGCGCGCCCCCCCGTCGTCGTTTCCGGATTGCCAAACATTACGCCAATTTTTTCGCGGATCTGGTTAATGAAGATCAGGCACGTGCGCGACTTGGACACGGTTCCCGTCAGTTTGCGCAGCGCTTGGGACATCAGCCGTGCCTGCAGACCCATGTGGCTGTCTCCCATTTCGCCATCGAGTTCAGCCTTGGGCACCAGCGCGGCAACTGAATCGACCACCAGAACATCGATGGCATTCGATCGCACCAGCGCCTCGGTGATCTCGAGCGCCTGTTCGCCATAGTCCGGTTGCGAAACCAGCAGGTTGTCTACGTCAACGCCTAACTTCTTCGCGTAAGCGGGATCGAGCGCGTGTTCGGCATCCACAAACGCAGCCATGCCGCCGGTTTTCTGCGCCTCGGCAATCACCTGCAACGTGATGGTGGTTTTGCCGGAAGACTCCGGCCCAAACACTTCCACCACGCGTCCGCGCGGAAAACCACCCACACCGAGCGCTGCGTCGAATGAAATTGATCCGGTCGGGATTACCGAAATAGGAACTATCGCTTCCTTCGACCCCAACCGCATGATCGAACCTTTGCCAAATTGCTTTTCAATCTGCGCGAACGCTAATTCAATTGCTTTGCCTCGTTCATCCGCCATGGGAGTGTGGCTCCTTTAAGAGTGCAGAACTAAATCAAATCGAATCTGGCCGGATTATACATACAGATCGAAGCGAATAAAAGGCGAATCTAGATAATTAACATCTTCACTGTCCCAAACCGGAACTCCGGATCGCCCCTATCTCTGCAGCAAATCCACCGGCGCGGTCACATCATGCACGCGAAAATACTTAGCCAGCGCCGGATATTTCCGCGCCACAGCTTCATACATCGCGTAAGCCACATTGCGATAAGAAACGTGGCCGGCGGGTGTCGTGCGCAACTCCGAGATGTATACAGCCTCGGCGAAGTCCATTTTGAACAGCGCGCGCTTGCGGTAGGCGAGGGGAATCGCGTACTGCGAATTTTCCTCCGCCTCGGGCGTGTTGCGCGTGGCCAGTTTCTCAATTGCTGTTTGTACTCGGCGCATGGCGGCTTCGAAGCGGAAACGCATGCCGGCATCCTCCACGTCGAGCAGCATCTCGTAGCCGTGCTGGGTGGTGAATCCTTGCATGACCTGGATGCAGCGGCGATGACGATGCATGTCGCGGAAGCCGCCCGTGTCCATGAGGATGTCGAAGCGGAACTGCTGTCCGGCGCGGAAGCCGCGCAGCATTTCGTCATACTTACCGCGATGCCGCAGGCCGAGGTCGATGATCTCGCGCCGATACCTCTCGCCCGAAACCTGCAACGCCTGCCGCACTTGCCGGTAGGAAAAGTGGCAGTGTTCGTAGAGTAAGGTGGTCGCGATTTCTACTTCGAGCGGCTCTTCGTCGAGCAGATCCACGATTGCCTTCGACGGAGCCAGCTGCTCGCTCTTCATCAGCTCGCGCGCGGCCTGCCGCAACTCGCGGCGCGTTTCCATCTCATAGGGATTCGGGTCGGCATATTTGACCAGCGTAGGTGCGACTCGGACCTCATGCAGCAATTCCTGCTCGGCCCGCGCGCCCAGTTCCGCACTCAGCTTTCGAATCTCTTCTACCAAGTTGCGCAAAGATTCGGCATTCACGTTGTAGGCTGCCGACGTTGCCGCTTTCTTCAGAGACTCACCCAGAACCCGCACTTCTTTGTGCGTGTGTGAAAGCAGGTGCGCCACCTGGGTCTCCAGCGTGCGCGCGTTGACAATCTCGCCCAGGGAAGTGTTCGTGGCCAGCGGCAGAAGATAACGCGTAATGTCGAAGGCTCGCGCCTTCAGCGTCCGTTCATATGCCTCCTGCTTCATGTCCGCAGGTTTGGGAGTGATGCTGATCAGGTGCTGCGTCATGTGCGCCGAGAGCGCTTCGTACTCGGCAAAGAGAAAGTCCAGCGTTTCGCAATAGAGCTCGCGGGCTTCGTCGTCGGTCCCGAACTCGGGTATGTAATAGCCACTCTTCTTGAAGTCCTGATAGCGGGTGGATCGCTCCTGACCGTCCCAGCGCTGCTCGTCGGCTAGTTCGATGGCTGCCAGAATCGACAGTCGTTCGACTGCCAATGCAATGTGAGCCAGGTCGGCGATTGAGCGGTGTCCATACTGGAAGTAGAAAGTGTTGAGAAATTTCTCCGCCTTCTGGGTGTTGATCTCGCGCAAAGACTCCTTCATCGACAGCGATGAGCGGGAATACTTGGCCATGGCATAGGCCTGAATCTCCGGCTCAACGCCATACACGGCGAAGACTGCAGTAGCCGGCTCCGGCAGCGCCTTTTCCACTGGAGCTGAGCCTTCCACCGCAGATGCTCGCTGGGTTGAACGATGCCCTGACGACTTCGTGTCGGGGGACGAGTTCTCGTTGGATGGCTCGGGCATGGCGATCACTTCATTGGTCAAGGTCGGGGTCATGGGAGTGTTCGAATGTTAATCGGCGAATGCACAATGCGCAATCCATTTGAGAACAATATTGGCCAATTGCTGTGGATATCTGTACGGTGAATAATTTCAATAAACTGCTCAACAAAGCATCTGCGCGTCCATATCTCGCCTTACACTAATCAGTGCATCCTCTACTCGAGGTCGTCGCGCATCGGCTGTGGCCGTTGCCTTCAAGTCCGTGGATCATGCAGCAGACCTGGCACGATTTGCTCTTTGCCCACTGGCCAGTTCCAACTGAAGCGATGCGCCCTCTTGTCCCGGCGCAATTGACCCTAGACACCTTCGATGGCCAATGCTGGGTTGGAGTCGTGCCCTTTCACATGAGCGGGATTCGCCGTCGCGGGCTTCCGGCCGTGCCGGGCCTATCACGCTTTCCGGAACTGAACGTTCGCACCTATGTCACCTACGGTGGCAAAGCGGGAGTTTATTTTTTAAGTCTCGAGGCAGGAAACTTGATTGCGGTGTTGGCGGCGCGTGCTTTCTATCACTTGCCTTATTTTAATGCCGACATGACCACACAAGAACGCGGCGGCATCATCCACTACTTTTCCCGCCGCTATCGCTCTCAGGCCGAATTTCGCGGAAGGTATCGCCCGACCAGCGAAATAAGGCTGGCCACTCCAGGCTCAATCGAGCATTGGTTGACCGAACGCTATTGCCTTTATGTGACTCATCGCGGCCTCCTCTATCGCGGAGAAATTCACCACGCACAATGGCCGTTGCAACCTGCCGAAGCAGAATTGGAGACGAATACCGTCGCCGCCGCGGGCGGAATCTCGCTGCCTGACACCACGCCGCACTTGCTGTTCGCCCGAAAGTTGGATGTACTGATCTGGCCCCTCGCGCACGCCGAATAGAGCTGCGGCAGGTATAATCGCACGTTCCAGCGTAAAGACTTCTAATAGAGCCTCATAGCAAACTCAGGAGAATCTCATGTCCCTTTCAGGGCGGGTGGCCTTCGTCACTGGCGCGTCGCAAGGTATTGGACGCGCCTGCGCACTGAAGCTCGCCACAGCCGGTGCGGCGGTTGCCGTCGCCGCGCGTAATCACGACAAGTTGAACGAACTGGTGAACGAAATCGTTACTGCGGGCGGAAAGGCTGCCAGCTTTGCTCTCGACGTTACCGACGGGGAGCAGGTCAAGGCTGCGATCAAGGGCGCGGTAACCCAGTTCGGCAAGGTCGACATCCTTGTCAACAACGCCGGTATCACTCGCGACCAGTTGGTCATGCGCATGAAGCGCGCCGACTGGGATGCGGTGCTGCAAACCAATCTCACTTCCGCATATCTCTGCATTCAGCAAGTCACCAGTTCCATGCTGAAACAGCGCTGGGGGCGGATCATCAATATCGCCAGCGTCTTTGGCCAGATGGGGCAGGCGGGGCAGGCGAACTACTCGGCATCGAAGGCCGGCCTGATCGGATTGACCATGGCCGTCGCGCGCGAGCTGGGATCGCGTAACATTACTTGCAACGCCGTCGCCCCGGGCTTCATCGAAACTGCTATGACCGAGGCGCTCGGCGAAGAGTTCAAGCAGAATGCCGCCAAACAGATTCCTCTGGGTCGCGTCGGATCACCCGCCGATGTTGCGAGCGCCGTCGCGTTTCTCGCCTCTGACGAGGCCTCCTACATTACGGGCCACGTGCTGAATGTAAATGGCGGCATGTTGATGGGATAGCACGAAGCTTACCGCCGAGTGCGCCGAGATCGCGGAGAGAAATGGAAATGGAATCGGATCGAGATCCTGGGCCGGCAATTTCCTCGGCGTTCTCTGCGCCCTCGGCGATGAGAAGTGTTTCGATTTTTTCAGCCGAGACGCCTGCTCAGATTGCGCAAGCCCGCGAATTGTTCCTCGAGTACGCGCAGTCCCTTGGCTTCAGCCTCTGCTTTCAGAATTTTGATAAAGAACTCGCAGAACTTCCAGGGAAATATGCTCCGCCGGAGGGCCGCCTGCTCTTGGCCAATTATCAAAGCCAGCTCGCGGGTTGCGTAGCGATGCGTAAATTAGAACCCGGCATCTGCGAGATGAAGCGGCTCTACCTGCGTCCACAGTTTCGAGGCCAGGGCCTGGGACGCGCCTTGGCCGAGCGCATCATCGCTGAGGCGCGACGGACCGGATATAGTCGCATCCGTCTTGATACGGTCGAGCCGGCCATGAAAGATGCGGTTGCCACCTACCGCAAGCTGGGATTCACAGAGATTCCTCCGTACTGCCAAAACCCAATTGCTGGCGCAACCTACATGGAGTTGGTCTTGTGACTGCAAACTTGGAGAGGTTCAAGCGCGAGGACAAACTGCTGGGCAAGGTACCATCGCTTTCTCGCGGAAAAATCGAAACAGTAGCGTCCGTGCGCCGCGCTCCGAACACTTCGGCTACGCCGTTTGGCGATATTTGATTTCTTTTACGCTGTGCAAGCATAGCCCCGCCCGGTCTTGTGAAGCCGTGATTCTCAGCCGCTTCGGATATGGCACTAATTTCCACTTGCCAGAAGATGCCGATCTGGTTACTATGTCGCATCCTGCAATGCTTCCAACCATTAACATCGGCGAAACCATACGAAACTACCGGCTGCAGAAAGGCATGTCTCAGGGAGACATTGAGAAGCGCACCGGCCTGCTCCGCTGCTATCTTTCGCGCGTAGAGAACGGCCACACCATCCCTTCGCTCGACACTTTATCGAAGATTGCCGGCGCCATGGAGATTGCGCTTTCTCAATTCTTCTCGGAGTCAGGCCACAGCAACGGCGCCAAGGGACTGCCGCAACTTTCTGATGACGAAGTCCGCTTCCTCAGCCAGGTCCGTCGCTACGCCACTAATCTTAACGAGAGCGACCGCAAGCTGGTTCTGGCCATGGTGAAGAAGATGGCGTCGAATTCGAAGTAAGCCGTCACTCCTAGCTGTCAGGTTTCAGCTCTCAGCTTTCAGCCATTAGTTCAATCCCTAAGAAGCAACTCCGGAGCTCCCCACACTCTTTCACGTATGCCCCGATCCGTCTTTGCTGAAGGCCGATAGCACAGCTGGCAGCTTACTTTCGTACCATGACCTCCGGTGACCACAGGGTACCTCGCCGCAATGGCGCCTCTTAACTAAACTGTTGACTTGGAGATCTCCCTTGACTACCGATGAAGAATTAGGCGTCCTTGAGACCCAGCTACGCCGGCTGAAGATCGAGTACGAGGTCTACTTCAGCAATCCGACCAAGCGGCCGCCCACTGACATCGAGTGGAAGGTGCTCTCGCTGCTGCGTAAATTTTCCGACGGCGGACGCATGAGTTTTTCCCAGCGCTATCGCTACAACGAGATGGCACAGCGCTATGCGGTTTACAGCGACCTGTGGCGCAAGAAATCTCGCGTCCGCGAGGAAGGCTATCGCCGCCCGCAGGATGCCCTCCTTGGCGTGCAGGGAGTACGTGTTGCCGAAGAAGAGCACAAGCCCCAACATCAGGTCTATGGATTAAGCCACGGGGGCGCGGGTGCTGCCGCTGCGCCAGCAGCGTCGCAGCCATTCACCTTGCATAGTGTCGATCAAACCGAGAGCGAACAGGTCGAGCGCCTGTACAACACGCTGGTCGCGGCCAAGAAAAAAGCCGGAGAGAGCGTCTCCGGCAACCTCGATTCCTTCGCCACTTTCGTGCAGAAAAAAACCGAACAGATCCGCAAGCAGTACCACTGCGAAGGCGTTGAATTCTCCGTCGAACTTACCGACGGCCACGTCAAGCTGAAGGCTAAGGCGAAAGCATAATCACGAATTGCTGATAGAATTTTCGGTCGCTCATCGTAATTCGAGGTCGATCATGTTCTCCAGCAGTTCCCAGATCCAGCGTGCAATTCTGAGCGTCACCGACAAGACTGGCCTCGTCGAGTTTGCGCGAAAGTTAACCGGTCTCAGCATCGAGCTTATCTCCACTGGTGGCACGGCCAAGCGGCTCCGCGACTCCGGCATCGCCGTCAAAGATATCTCCGAACTCACAGGCTTTCCTGAAATGCTCGACGGACGAGTGAAGACGCTACATCCGAAAGTGCATGGAGGAATCTTGCATCGTCGCGAAAATGCAGTGCACAGGGCCGCTGTCGCCGAGCATGGCATTCAACCGATCGATATGGTGGTCGTGAATCTCTACGCCTTCGAGAAAACCGCAGCCAAGCCGGGTGTGGCCTTCGAAGAGCTGATCGAGAATATCGATATCGGCGGCCCTTCCATGATCCGCTCGGCTGCTAAGAATTTTCGCGATGTTGCCGTTGTCACCTCGCCCTCCGACTATCCAGCCATCGCCGAAGAACTGGCCCGTTCCAACGTTGTGCTTTCGCTCGAAACCAAGTGGCGCTTGGCGCAAAAGGCCTTCGCGATGACTGCTGCCTACGACTCCGCCATCGCTTCCACTCTCGAACGCATCCCCGACATCAAAAGCTTTCAGCTCTCCGAAAACGAATCTTTCCCGCAAACGCTACGCCTTTCATTCCAAAAAACGCTCGACCTGCGCTACGGCGAGAATCCACACCAGAAAGCCGCAATGTATTCGGACGGCTCCGGCGTGGGAGTAGCCAATGCCCGTCAACTACAGGGCAAGGAACTGTCTTACAACAACATCGTCGACCTGCAAGCTGCCTGGGATCTCGCGCAGGAATTCGATGAACCTGTCTGCGCCATTATCAAGCATACCAATCCGGCCGGCACCGCGACCGGCAAGACTCTCGCCGAAGCCTACAAGCGGGCTCTCGAGTGCGACCCCGTCTCCGCCTTCGGCGGCGTGATTGGAGTGAACCGTCCCATCGACGGTGACGCTGCCGAAGAGATGCACAAGCTTTTCCTCGAAGTCATCGCTGCTCCAGCCTTCGATGGCGAGGCGAAAGCGCGATTCGCCGTCAAGAAAAATCTCCGCCTGGTTCAAGTCGCGCCCGCCTCGCAGAAATGGACTCTAAAAAATGTCTCCGGCGGGATCCTGTTGCAGGATGCCGATGTCCGGCCATTGCAAGATATCGATTTGAAGGTCGTCACCCAGCGCGCTCCTACGCCGGAAGAAACTCGGGCAATGCTATTTGCGTGGAAGGTCTGCAAGCACGTCAAGTCGAATGCGATTGTGTACGCGCGCGATGGACAGACCGTCGGCGTCGGAGCCGGCCAGATGAGTCGCGTTGATTCCGCCAAGATCGGCGCCATGAAAGCGCAGTTGCCGCTACAGGGAACGGTCGCCGCCTCCGACGCATTTTTCCCTTTTCCCGACGGCGTCGAAGAAATTGCCAAGGCCGGCGCTACCGCCATCATTCAGCCGGGAGGCTCGCAGCGCGATCCCGAAGTGATCGCAGCCGCCGACCGTCTGGGCCTCGCCATGCTATTCACGGGGGTACGCCACTTCCGCCACTAACAGGCTTTCAATCGACAACAATTCGTTTCCTTTACCAAACTTGACAATGGGCACGAGCGAGTCTCCCACAGTCCCTGTACTTCCGGCTTTATCGCGCCTCGCATGCTTCGCAGAGTTTTTCCCAATCGGCGGCCGAACGGGTTAGAATTAGGGCACCCAGCCTCGGCGGTCTTGCATCCAATGGCTATGGTTCGGGCAGTGCGCTCAGGTCTAATACGAACAGTTCTCTCGGAATCAACTCCAGCGTCGTCAGGTCGAGCATGAATCGAATTTTTCGCGCAGCTTTAGTGTTGTTTTTCTTCGCGGCGGTCGCGTCCGCGCAAAACAGCCCGTCGGTGCCGGCCGACTCCAAGCCGGCGAACTCTAAAGCGGCCGACTCCAAACCCGCTCAGACCGTACCCCACAAAGTGGACCACGCTGCTGCCTATTACCATTACGCGCTGGCGCACTTATACGAAGAACAGGTCACGGCCTACGGCCGCAGTGAACTCGCCAACAAGGCAATGGAAGAGTACCGCCTTGCCATCGAGGCTGACCCTTCGTCCGAATTCCTGACCTCAGGTCTTGCCGAGCTATACGTGAAGACTGGACGGATCCGTGATGCGGTGCTCGAAGCTCAGGACATCATCAAGCGCGATCCCAACAATCTCGAGGCTCATAAGTTGCTCGGCCGGATTTATCTTCGCTCGCTCGGCGATATGCCGGGGAACGGCAGCGGCTCCGAGAACGTGCTGAAATTGGCCATCGAGCAGTACGAGCAGATCGTCAAGATCGAGCCGAACAACGTGGACGACCATCTTCTGCTCGGCCGCCTCTACCGTCTCGATAACGATTCGCAGAAGGCGGAAAGCGAGCTCAAGACCGCAGTGCAGCTTGATCCTGATTCCGAAGAAGCTGTCACCACCCTAGCCCTGCTCTACAGCGACGAAGGCGATACGTCTCATGCCTTGCAGGTGCTCAGTGCCGTGCCCGATACGGGGCGCTCCGCTAAGCTGTATGCCGCCCTAGGTGCCACCTACGAACAGCGCAAGGATTACAAGAGCGCCATCGACGCCTACAAACATGCCATCCAGTTGGATCGCGACAATCTCGACGCCATCCGCGGTCTGGCGGAAAATCTTTTGAACGATGGCCAGATCGATGCCGCGCTCGATCAGTACAAAGTGATTGCCGACGCTAATCCTGAGGATGCGCAGACCTACCTTCGGATGTCAGAGATTTATCGACGCCAGGGGAAATACGACCAAGCCCTGGATGATTTGAAAAAAGCCGAAGCCATGGTTCCCGATGCGCTCGAAGTTCCTTACAACATCGCAGTCGTTTATGAGGCTCAGGCGCGCTACGACGAAGCCATAAAGATCTTGCAGGATCTGCTCAAGAAAACCGAGAAGGCTGATGGCAGTTATTCTCAGGGCGACCGCAACAATCGCGGAATCTTTATTGAGCGCCTTGGAATGGTCTACCGCGACCAGGAAAATTATCCCGCCGCCATTGAAACCTTCCGCAAGATGCTGACCGTCGGCGGTGACGACAATGTCAAGACTGGCTACCAGGACATTATCGATACTTATCGCGAGGCCAAGCAGTGGTCGCAGGCTACCGCTGCCGCCAAAGAGGCAGTGCAGAAAATGCCTGACGACCACGATCTTCGCATGGTGCTCGACGCCCAACTCGCTGACACCGGCGATCCGGAGAAGCCTCTCGCCGACGTGCGCTCGCTGTTGAAAGGTAACCCCGAAGATCGCGAAGTCTATGTCCGGCTCGCAATCATGTATACGCGCCTGAAGCGTTACAGCGACGCCGAGGAGGCCCTCAACAAGGCCGAGACACTTTCGACAAAGGCGGAAGATAAGGAGTACGTGCACTTCCTCCGTGGCGACACCTACGAGCACGAAAAGAAGTATGACGAAGCGGAGGCGGAATTCAAGAAAGTGCTCGCTGCCAATCCGCAGAGCGCCGTCACACTCAACTATCTCGGTTACATGAATGCCGATCGCGGCGTGCAACTCGAGGAGTCGCTCAATTACATCAAGTTGGCCGTGAGCCTCGACCCCACCAATGGCGCCTATCTGGATTCCCTGGGTTGGGTCTACTTCAAACTGGGCAAGTACGATCTTGCCGAAGAGAATCTTAATAAAGCGTCCTTGCGCATGGGCTCGGACCCAACCGTGCAGGATCATCTGGGTGACCTCTTTCAGAAGACTGGCCGTTTAAGGCTGGCCGCGGCTCACTGGGAGCGCGCAGTCGAAGAATGGAATAAAACCGTGCCGGCGGAAGTCGACAGCGACCTGCTTGTGGCTACGCAAACCAAGCTCGACGCCGCCAGAGTTCGTCTGGCCAAGGAAGATTCGGGTAAGCAGTAGAGAGTGCCGAGTACCCCGTGCCGAGCTCGGAAGATCGCTCGATGTTCTTACTCGGTACTCGCAACTAGATACTCGTTACGCGCAAGTCTGTTAAACTCCCAGCATGTTGGCCGGCTACGCGGTGCAGGTGGAACATTCCCGCGGACGCCGCTTTCCGGAACCGCCTCATCCGTATCGCAATGACTACCAGAGGGACCGCGACCGCGTCATCCACGCGCGCGCCTTTCGCCGCCTCGAAGCGAAGACGCAGGTTTTCACCCGTCGTTATTCCGACCACTTCCGCAACCGTCTTACTCACACCATTGAAGTAGCGCAGATCACACGCACCGTGGCGGGCGCGCTTGCGTTGAATGTTGATTTGGCGGAAGCTCTTGCGCTGGTGCACGACCTCGGCCACCCTCCATTCGGCCACGCTGGCGAAAAGGCCCTCGACGCCGCCATGCGCGAGCACGGCCTCTTCTTCGATCACAATCTACACGCCTTGCGCATCGTGGAAGATTTCGAACAACGCTACGCCGCTTTTCGCGGCCTGAATCTTACGTTCGAAGTGCGAGAGGGCATCATCAAACACTCGCGCGATTACGATGCGGCGAAGCATCCGGAACTTGGGGAGTATCTGCTCGATCAGCGCCCTCCGCTTGAAGCCCAACTCGTCGACCTGACCGACGAGATCGGCTACAACACCGCCGACCTCGACGACGGCTACGAAGCTCATCTGCTGACACTCGAACAAATCCGCGAAGGTGTCCCTGTCTTCGAACGCTTCTTCGGCGAGGTTGAGCAGATTTATCCCGATGCGCCCGACAAGCTGCAATTCAATGAAGCCCTCAAGCGCGTTTTCAACCGCTTAGCCAGCGATCTCATCACCAGCACGCAAGCGCGCCTGAAGCAGGCCAACATCACAACCCTGACCGACGTGCGCGCGCACAAGAATCGGCTGGCCGCTTTCGGCCATGAAGTGGAAGTCGAACGAAAGCAGATCAAGGATTTTCTTTACGAAAATCTCTATTACAGCCCGTCGCTAGCAGGAGAAAAAGACGATGCCGAGCGCATCGTCTCGGAACTATTCGCATTCTGGATGAAGACTCCGTCAGCTCTGCCTCACTTCTACCAGGAGAAGGCCCAGCAAGAATCCCTGCCCCGCGTAGTCTGCGATTACATCGCCGGTATGACGGACCATTTCATCATCGAACAATATGAAAGGCATTGTGGCGGGACGTAATGAGCATCTGCCGACTCTCACTTCTCCGCCACCGCGGTTACCACGTCAAACAAAATCCTCGGCCCGCGACGCACTTCCTCGACGCGAATCCGTTCATCATTTCCATGCTCAGTGTTGCCTTCCTCTTCCGTGGCCGTGTAGGGATTGAACCCGTATGCGTTGATACCCAGCGGCCGATAGCGCTGGTTCTCCGTGTAGCCACTCGTGATATGCGGCACCACAGGCGTCCCTGGAAAGTACTTTGCCGAAACTTTGCGGATGGCATCGTACAGAGCCGTATTCGTTAGTGAGTAGTTGGCCTCACGGAACTCCGCGTTCAGCGGTTCGACCGTAACATTCGGATCATCCACCACTCGCCGGATCTGAGCGAGCAATACCTTGGGATCTCCACCCGGCAGAATCCGAACATCCAGATTCGCCCAGGCCTCCGGCGGAATTACATTCGTTTGTTCCGAGCCGCCCATCATAGTCAGCGAAATGGTATCGCGCAGCAGAAAGTTCAGCGATTCATCCTTCTCTACCTCCTGCTGAAATTTCTTATCTTCGATCGCTTTGCGAATGCTGCGGTACTCGTGCGCCTCCTCTGGCGGCTCGTAGGAGGCCATCTCACGGAGAAACTCTTCCACCACTGGCAGAACCTTCAACGGCGTGCGATACGCGAGAATGCGATCGAGCGCGTGCACCAGACGATTCGGCGCGGAATCAGCGATAGGCCGCGATGCGTGTCCCGGACGACCATGCGCTACCACGTGCAACCAAAAGGTAGTCTTCTCGCCCACATCCACGCCCACATATTTCACCTTCCCTTGATCGAGCAGGTTCTCGCCACCTTCATTGATCAAGAACTCGGCGTTCTCCAGCAAATCCCGCT
>DATEQW010000106.1:0-11627 GCA_035272245.1 Candidatus Sulfotelmatobacter sp.
GCCGACACCATCATTATTGCTGTCGGCAAAGCTCCGCGGATAAATTTCATAAA
The DNA here is from genome assembly GCA_035272245.1 of Candidatus Sulfotelmatobacter sp. Taxonomy (GTDB): domain Bacteria; phylum Acidobacteriota; class Terriglobia; order Terriglobales; family Acidobacteriaceae; genus Sulfotelmatobacter. The sequence goes on from DATEQW010000106.1 coordinate 54, forward strand.
AGACAGCGTGCTGCCACCAAGGATGACTTCCATCCGCAAGACCAGAGGAGGCCTGTGCCACAGCCATTGATGCTGCTAAGCAAGCTCCGGCCAGCAGAGCAATCAGCCGCAGTGTAATTTTTCTCATGCCCGACCTTTCCAAAACTAGCGTAGCCGTACGGTCTCGCCCTCACAGCCCTCCAACCAGCACTGCTACGGAATAACTGGCGCTTCCGCCACTCCGACGTTTGTATCCGCGCCGCCATAGTAAAACAGATACCGCTTTCCTCGCTGCACCATGCCTTCGACGAACACCACGTTGGGCACTTGTCCCACCTTTTCCCACGGCTTCTCTGGCGCAAAAACTGCCGTATCCGTCCGCGCGATCAGCCTGCGCGGGTCATTCCGGTCGAACATAGCAAGACCGGTGCGGTACACAAGCTTGTCGTCAGCGCCGTTGTAGATAAGGACGATTCCTTTCGGCGTAACGATTGGCGCCGGCCCGGGCTCCGCGACTCGAGCATCAAACATTCCCGCGCGCACCGGCAGCACCGGCGCATCAGTATCTTCCGTCCAGTGCAACAAATCCGTGGAAGAGGCCAGCCCAACCTGATCATTGTTGTCCTTCGCCGTTCCCAGAAAATACATCCAGTACTTGCCGGCAATCTTTTCCGGCACAATCGCTCCAGATTTCGTCCAGCGAATGTTCCAACGTCCTTTGTAAGCAGGAAGAATCACGCCTCTTCGATCCCAGTGCACGAGATCTTTTGAAGTCGCAAGGCAAAGTTGCGCGTCTTTCTTGTTGTAGCCGGTATAGGTGAGATAGTAGGTGTCGCCGAACTCAACCAAGCGTGGATCTTCCACGCCGCCATCTTTTTCATAGTCTTTCTCCGGCGAAAACACCGGCTCGCTGCGCCGCGTAAAGTGCACCCCATCCGCGCTATCCGCGTATCCCAGCCGCGAAGTGCCGCCCTTATCCTGCGCCCGGTAAAGCATAACGATTTTTCCATCGCGCAGAACCACTGAAGGATTGAACGTGCCTGCCGACTCCCACCCGTCCCCCTGTGGTGAAATCACCGGCATTTCGGAAACGCGCTGCCACGCCCCAAAGGGCCAACTTGCGCTATCCTGTGAAGCCAGCGCCAGAACCAGCGCCAGGACTTTTGCCCAGCCTTTGATAGGAATTAGATGGTTCATTGTTATTGTGCCCCTTGACGTCCAATGTTTTTGCGTCGATCAGTCCTATGCCGCGACTGCAATGTGTGCGAACCGATTCTCTGCCACTTAACTCGTTCCTGCAACCTTCACCCGCGCCGGTGAAATTTCCATGTCGAACACGAAAAACACGATCGTCGGTCTAGGCGAATTGCTCTGGGATATGTTCCCCGCCGGAAAGCAATTGGGTGGCGCTCCAGCCAACTTCGCCTACATCACCTCTCTACTCGGTGACAACGGAATCCCGGCCAGCCGCTTGGGCGAGGATTCCCTGGGCCTTGAAGCAATCCATCGTCTCGGAGAGCTTGGGCTCTCGACCGAGTTTATTCAGCGGGACTCGGATCATCCTACCGGGACCGTGAAGGTCGAAGTGGATGATGCCGGTCAGGCACAGTTTAAAATCGCTAAGTCCGTGGCGTGGGATTTTTTCGATTGGACTCTGCAGTGGCAACAGTTGGCGCAACGGGCCGATGCGGTTTGCTTCGGCACTCTGGCACAGCGGTCGGAACAGAGTTGCACCACCGTGCGCAGTTTTCTGCTCGGTACTCGCGCGAGGGCCCTGCGAGTTTGCGACATCAATCTTCGACAGACTTTCTTTACCGCACAGGTGGTGGCGGAATCGATGAAGCTCGCAACCATCGTCAAACTGAACCATGAGGAACTGCCCAGAGTGATGCGATTAGTTGAGCTGGAGCATCGGGGAGAAGAAGATTCGGCGCGCCGCTTGCTTGCTTCTTATGATCTCAAGCTCGTCTGCATCACTCGCGGCACCAACGGCAGCTTGCTCGTATCCGCAGACGAATGCTCGGAGCATCCCGGCTTCAGCGTCAAGGTCGCCGACACCGTCGGCGCCGGGGACGCGTTCACCGCGGCCTTGGTGCATGGATATCTGCGGGGCATATCCCTTGATGCAATCAACGAAACCGCGAACCGCGTCGGCGCCTGGGTCGCCAGTCAGCCGGGAGGAACGCCGGCGCCAAAGGGTGGCGACCTGAATCAAAGCCTTGCTGAGATCGGCTAATAACGAAACAATTTGTTTCGCATCAGCGTTTGTTTAGACATTCGCAACAAAAATAAAATCAATGCACCGAAAAGTTTCTCGAAAATGAAAATAAACAGTCCGCCTCTTCCCCATCACTGCAATTTTTAGTTTAATCTGTCAGGTTTGGCTTTTGGTGTCTGAGGGGGCCCAAGTGACCATACCGCAAGTAGTCCTTCGTCTGCTCATTTGCGTTTCGGTTTTCCTGCCGATCGCATCGAGCAGCGCGCAGCAGATTCCTGAGAACACCTATCAAGAGCTGCATTGGCGAATGATCGGCCCATTCCGCGGCGGCCGCACGCGTGCCGCCACCGGTGTTCCCAGCCAACCAAATGTGTTCTACATGGGCCAGGTCAACGGAGGAGTTTGGAAATCCGATGACTACGGCCGCACCTGGAATCCCATCTTCGATCACGAGTCCACGCAATCAATCGGCGCAATCGCCCTCGCTCCCTCGAATCCCAACATTATTTATGTCGCCAGTGGCGAGGGCCTGCATCGTCCCGACCTCTCCGTCGGCAACGGAATTTACAAATCCACCGACGCTGGAAAAACCTGGACTCACCTGGGTCTGCGCGACGGTCAGCAAATCCCCGCGCTTGCCGTCGACCCACACGACCCCAACCGTGTTTTTGCAGCTGTGCTCGGCCATCCCTACGGGCCAAATGAAGAGCGCGGCCTGTTCCGTTCGACCGATGGTGGCCAGTCGTGGCAGAAAATTATTTACAAAGACGCGAACACCGGCGCCTCCGATGTAGAAATCGATCCTTCGAATCCCGACGTCATCTACGCGTCGATGTGGGAAGTCCGCGAAGGTCCGTGGGAAGACAACAACGAGGTCAACGGCACCGGTGGCGGATTATTCAAGTCCACCGATGGCGGGAACACCTGGCATCCCTTAACCAACGGCCTACCGAAAGATCTGTCGCAAATTTATGTTGCGATCGCTCCCAGTGATCCACGCCGTCTCTATGCCACGCTCGGAATGGCCTCGGGCGCACTCGCCGTTTATCGCTCTGACGACGCCGGAGAACGCTGGGCCAAAATAACTGACGACCCACGCCCCGCTGGCCGTATCGGCGGCGGAGACCTTGCCATTCCCCGCGTAGATTCCAGGAATCCAGATATCGTCTACAGCGCCAGCACCGTCACCATGAAGTCCATCGACGGCGGCAAAACCTGGTTCGGTTTCCGCGGCGCTCCCGGCGGTGATGACTATCAGAATCTCTGGATCAATCCCAACGATCCCAATATTATTCTTCTCGTCAGCGATCAAGGAGCCCTCGTCACGGTCAATGGCGGAGCTTCCTGGAGTTCCTGGTACAACCAACCCACAGCGCAGATTTATCACGTGTCCGTGACGCCGACTTTTCCCTACCGTGTTTGCGGCGGCCAGCAGGAGAGCGGTTCCGTCTGCATTTCCAGCCGCGGCAACGATGGCGCCATCACCTACCGCGAATGGCATCCCGTCGGCGTGATCGAATACGGCTATGTGGCCCCCGATCCGCTGGATCCTGACATTATTTATGGCGGCGGGCGTAGCGAAGTTTCAAAGTTTCACTGGTCAACCGGACAGGTCCAGGACATTACGCCGATCCCGCTTCGCGACACGAAATTTCGCACCGACCGCACCGAGCCCACGATGTTCTCGCCCATCGATCCGCACATCCTTTATTACGCCAGCAACGTTCTCTCCAAGACCACCGACGGCGGCAACTCCTGGCAGACCATCAGCCCCGATCTCACTCGCGAAAATCCAGGAGTTCCCGCGAGCGTCGGCACTCTCGTCCCCAAAGGCGCCGACAAACAGCGCGGAGTCATTTATGCTCTCGCGCCATCGTTCAAAAACATCAACACTCTGTGGGCTGGGACCGACGACGGCCTCATCTGGCAGACTCGCGACAGTGGCAAGAAGTGGAATGACATCACTCCCAAAGAGCTGACCCCCTGGAGCAAGGTCACGCAGATCAGCGCCTCGCACTTCGATGACGACACGGCGTATGCGTCCGTGAGCCGGTTCCGCATCAACGACGAGCATCCATATATCTACCGCACTCACGATGGCGGCAAGACTTGGCGCCTGATCACGGCCGGCCTTCCTGACTTCGGCCCGGTCGACACGGTGCGCGAAGATCCGGTTCGCAAAGGCCTGCTGTTTGCCGGCACAGAAAATTCCGTATGGGTTTCGTTCGACGATGGCGATCACTGGCAATCTCTGCAACTGAATTTGCCGCACACCTCCATGCGCGATCTCTGGATTCACGACGATGATCTCATCGTCGCCACGCACGGCCGCTCTTTCTGGATTCTTGACGACATCGCTCCGCTACGGGAAGTCGCAAACTTACCGGCCGCGGAGGCGCATCTGTTCACTCCCGCGCCCGCTTTCCGCATCCAGCGCGATACCTACACTGACACGCCGCTTCCGCCTGACGAACCTTTTGCTGCCAATCCGCCCGACGGCGCAGTGATCGATTACTATCTCGCAGACAGCACCTCTGCTCCCGTCACGCTCGAAATTCTCGACGCTCGCGGCGAACTCATTCGCAAATTCTCCAGCACCGACAAGCCACCGGTTACGGAAGAGGAATTGAAGAAGCAACTCATTCCGCTCTACTGGCTGCGTCCAGTCCGTTCTCTGCCTTCCGATGCCGGCATGCACCGCTGGGTTTGGGATCTGCACTATCCCATACCGGAGGCGACGCGCCATGAATACCCGATCTCCGCGATTCCCGGCGACACGCCTCGCCTGCCGCTCGGTCCGACTGCTTTGCCGGGAACGTACACCGTAAGACTCACCGCAGACGGCAAAAGCTATACCGCTTCCTTTGCCGTGAAGATGGATCCTCGCGTAAAGACCTCAGCCGCCGCCCTCGAGAAAAAATTTCAGTTCGAAACCCGGCTGGCGTCGTTGTTGAGCGAGACCTCCCAAGCTGTACTGCAGGCAGGATCGATTCGCGAGCCGCTACAAAAGCTCAGCGAGCAATCGACCGGACCGGTTCGTGATTCAGTTCAGGCATTCCAAAACAAGCTGGCAGCGGTTCTGGGAACGCCCGCTGGTTTCGCCGCTCCGCCCTCCAACGAAATCACGCTATCCCGAGTCAACGGGCAGATTGCGATCTTATATGGTCAAGTGTGGCAGGTGGATGCCGAACCGACGACTTCACAATCAGAAGCTGCTGCGACGATCGATCACGAGGCGTCCGACGTGATGAAACACTGGGAAGCGCTCCGCACAACGGATCTTTCCGCTCTCAACCGCGCCCTCGGCGGCGCAAATCTGCCAGAAGTAAAGATCGACTCGGACCCTCATCAGCAAGAAACGAATATGGACGAAGAATAAAACTTGCCGCTTGAGGTCGTATCCTTCCGCGACTACAAAGCTTCCACAGCGCTTTGCAGCTGCCTCGCGATCTCCGCAGGATCGCTGTCAACCGCAAATCGTATCGTCTGCCCAATGCGCACGCTGATCTTCCACGGCCGCGCAAACTTCTTACCCGCCTGCTTGATTTCAAACAATCCCGAAATTCGCATCGGCAGTACTGGAATGTCCAGATTCTTCGTCAGCAGTCCAATTCCCGCGCGAAACGGATTCATCTTTCCATCCACCGTATGCCGCCCCTCGGGAAACACCAACACGCTGTATCCACGGTCCACGGCCTGACCCGCATAAGCAAAGCTCTGGCGGAACCCAGCTTCGCGCGGCAGCGGAAACAGATTCAGCAGCGAAACTCCCAGCAACCACTGAATCCGATCATATATTTTCCCAGAGAAAGTTCTGTCCACCGCAGGGGATCGTAGCATCTCCAACGCCTCGCCTCCGGTCGCCGTTGCAATCCGATGCCGCAATCGGGGCGGCAGCGCCGTCTGCACGAAACCGACGTCCACGTCGTCGATATGATTGCAGACCACCAGGAGCGGCCCGTTCACTCCTCGCAAATTTTCTCGCCCTTCAATCCGCGGCCAGCCCAACACCATCACCGCCGGCATCATCAATAAGCACTGTGCCAGCCATCGCACCCAGGTTACCGGCCAGCGCAACACCCAGTCTGGATAGTGATATTCGGCCCGCGGACGCGCTTCTCCACTCAACATCCTTTCCACATCGCCCACGGTTCGCGCCGCACTAAAACGAGTCTCGCTCAGATCCACTTGATAGCGATCCTCCAGCGCGCTGATCAACTCCACCCGGTCCAGCGAACTCAGCCCTAAGTCGGACGAAAGATCAGACTCGCGCCTGGCCCGGACTGCTCTCCGTCCCGTGATCCGCCCAATCAACTCAATCACAGGACTATCACTCGTCACATCTTTCTCCCCGCCCCGCAAAATCTGTCTCGCCGCAAATTCTGCGATCACGTTCCGCCGTGGCTTCTGCGTGCTGGTTCGCGGAAAATCTTCCTGCGGCCACTGCACCCACATCCGCATCCGCTGAAATTCTGCCAGGGATTGATTTGCGCGTTCCACCACTTCCTGCGCGCGCGCATCGTCTCGCAGAATCATCACTGCGCACGGTTCCGCATTTCCCGCCCGCTCAATTCCCACCACCACACAATCTTTCACCTCCGGCTGCCGCCGCAGCGCGGCCTCCAAATCCTCTGGATAAATATTCAGTCCAGCGGGCGTCACGATGACTTCCTTCTTGCGCCCTTTGAAGTAAAGATTCCCGGCCTCATCGAGCGCGCCCACGTCGCCGGTGCGATACCACCCGTCTTTATCCGTAACCGCAGCAGCATCCACCTGGTCAGCGGCCGTCTCGGAATGCCTCGCTCCCCAATATCCCGCGGCCACTCCGCCCCCGCGAATCAGAATCTCCCCATCGCTCGCCAGCTTTATTTCCCGCCCCGGCAGCACCTTCCCGATCGATCCCTTCCCCAGTTTGAATGGATGGTTCACACTGATCAGCGACGTCGTCTCCGTCAGCCCATATCCCTGGATCGCCGCGTAGCCCAGCCTCCCCCAGAACTCCTCCGTTTCCGCGTCCAGCGCCGCGCCTCCGGAAATGAAGGCCCAGAACTTCCAGCCAAACTGCCGGTGAATATCCCGGAAAATCCACCAGCGCCGCAGAAAATGTTTCCCTTCCGAAGTTCGAAACCGCCGTCGAAAGCTTTTGATTCTCCCGCCATCTTCCAGATCGCGCTCGATCTTCTGCTTCAGCGACTGCAAGACTCTGGGCACGCTCACCAGCACCGACACCCGCTCCCGCCGGATCGTGCTCACAATCTCCGAAGGCTTCAGCTCTTCTTGAAAAATCACCGTCCCGCCCAACAGCGGCGGCAGGAACATCCCCAGGAATTGCCCGAACACATGGCTCAGCGGCAGCAAATTCAAAAACCGCACTGGATGCACCCACCGCTCGTACTTCAAATAGCGCCGCATCTCCCGCTCCAGCGGCGCAATGTTGGCCAGCACATTCCCATGCGTGATGACTACTCCCTTCGGCTCAGCCGTCGTCCCCGAAGTGAAAACAATCTGCAACGTATCGTCACGCCCGATGGCGACATCCGGTCCAAGGGTGCCCCGTCCTTGTCCCGCCGTCTTTTGGAGGGACAGGGCGGGGATTTTGACTTCCTCGAGTACCACCACAGGAGCCACGCCTACCGCACCCAAATCGGCCGCGTGTCTTCGCGAGCAAACCCAAAGCTTCGCCTCAACCTGCCCCGCAACCCGCGCGGCAAAATCCACCGCCGCCCCATCGTCCATCGGAACCACTATCACACTGGACATCGCACATCCAAAAAACGCCGCAACCCACTCCGCGCAATTCTCCCCCCACAGCATGACCCGCTCAGCCCTGCCGATCCCGCGCAACTCCAACTCCCGGCAGAACCAAAGCGCCATCTCCAGAACCTGCCCGTACGTGAACCACTCCATGCGGTACCCACGCCGCTGCCCGTAGGCGCGTTTACTGCTGTGCGCCTGGAACTGGGTCGAGAAAAGTTCTGCTAAAGATTCAGCCATGAGTGAACCCATCGCACTCGGGTTTCGGAAGCAACACCGTTTATATACACCACGGCGTCGGGCTTCCCACCAGCGCCACTCCTAAACACAAAAAACGGCCGCTCTTGTGAACGGCCGTCTCGTCGAACGCGCTTCGCTTTCTGACTTCCAGTCTACTGCCGTTTCTTCTTCTCTTCCTCCGCCTTCTTCTTATCCGCAGGAGTTTGCGGCTTTGCTGGCGGATGTTGCGCCTGTTGGGCCGGAGGATGAGCCGCAGGCTTCGCTTCGGGTTTCGGAGCTGGCGCTGCTGGCTTTGCCGGCTGCGGATGAGCCGCCGGTGCTGGCTGCGCCTTGCGTTCCGGCGCGGCAGAAGGTTTCGCATTCGCCGGCCGCGCAGGCTGATTGGCAGGTCGCGCGGGTTGAGCTGCATTTCCGTGCGGTTGGGCTGGCCTCGCCGGCGGCGTAGCCGCGCGCGCGGGCGGCGCAGGAGCGCGGTTCGGCTGGGCACTTGGCGCCGATGGACGAGCCCCCGGCTGGGGAGCCGGACGTCCCGCTGGCGCCGGAGAACCAGCTGGCTGTGGACGATTGGGCTGCGCGCTCCGTGCCGGCGCGCTCCTCGCCGGGATCACGGGAGCCGCTGGCTTGCCTGCCGGGATCGGTTTCGCCTCCGCCATCAGGGCCGGACGTCCTTTATTAACGGAAGCAAACTGCTGACGATTCTGCGCTGCCTGCTGCCGCACCTGCACTTGCGTGGTCATAGGCGGAATGCGCTGCTCCCGCGTGGCGGCGACTTCCGCAGGTAGCGGCGCCCGCGTTATCCCTCCTGGCCCGTTGTAACTAGCTCGGCTGTTAGTCACGTTCACCGTGGTGTTGTTGATGATCACCGTATTCGTCACCGTGCGGTTGTAGACCTGCACGTTGCTGATGTTGACGTTGTTCACGGAGCGGTTGTAGTCGAAACGATCTCCATTCCAATATCCACCCTGGTACCCGGCCCCGACGTATCCAAAGCCATAATTAACGCCGCCGTAGTAGCCGATGTGCCGCCCCCAGTACCCGGAGTGGTAGCGATATCGCCCGCCAACAAATCCCCAATAGCCGGGCGTCCACAAGTAGCCCACTTCCGGCGGCCGTGTCCAGGCGCCCGGCACCCAGTAATAGCCTTCGGAACCGTAACTCCAATACCCGGGTGTCCATAGATAGCCATCTCCGGGGCAATCCGGCTGCGAGTATTCCGGCAGGGGTGGCGGCGGATCGGGCGCCTGCAGCGCCGCTTCTCCGTAATCGGTATCTTGATCTTCGGAATCGTAGTCTTCGTTGGAATACTCGCGATCCCGATCCTGTGAATAGTCCCGCCTCGGTTCGCTCCGCTCGCTCGTGCTGCCCGTAGTAGCTGGCGCGGGCGCGCTGCTGGCTGGCTGGACATCGCTGGCCGGGGCCAAGTTCGCGGCAGCGGCAGGATCCGGCTGCGTTTGATCCGGCTGCGCCGCTTGATTTTGCGCGCTGTTATCCGCGGGTTGATTCTTGTTGCATGCGGCAAGCCCCAGCGTCATTACTATGCCGGCAGTTGCCAAAAGAATTGAGGAGTGGAACTTGTAAACCTTTTTTTTCATAAATTATTTCCGAATCTCGGATGCAGAATTCGTCCTGATCGTCAGAACGAAAAGTCCTGAAACCGAAGGGTATCAAGCTCATCCCTGTTCACCACGATCTTAGGCTAGTTTAGTTGTCGAAGGTGCGTTTTTGCATTGTCATAGTTGCCAGTTCAAGATCCACTTCGCCTGGCTTTTATAGGAACACCAGAACCAAAAGGGCGATGTTCAATATCGCTCACCATGCTTGGCCGCGGAGAGGACGATGCCGTGGCCGGGAATCAGCCAGACAAGACGTGCCTGTAGGACAAAGGCAGTAAAGTAGGGTCCTACTCTCTCCCCACCCCCAGCGCATCCGCCACCCGATTAATATAGTTAAACCACGAAGCAATCAGCGTGATCTGCAATATCCCGCGATCGTCAAATCCTACCGCCCGCAGCCCCTCCATGTCATCCTTCCAAACGCGCGTCGCGTCTTTGGTCAGCTTGACCACATAATCCACCATCACCCGCTCCTGCGGCGTGATGGGCGCGGTTGTGTAATCACTTTCCAGCGCCTCGACCAATTCTTTATCCAGCGTCACCCTACGCAGAAACTCTGCGTGCGATTCGATTCAATACCTGCAGCGGTTCGTCACCGAGACCATAGTCGCGATCATTTCATGCTGCCGCCGGCTCAGCGGTAGCTCCGGCGACATCAGCGCCCCAAAGGTTCCGAACGCATGATAGAGTGCCTCCGGAATCAGCGTATGCGAGCCTACAATCGTCGATCCGCCCGACTCATCCGGATGCACCGGCGTGGCATACTCCACGGGATACAATGCCCGCTGCCCCTCCATCGCCTGCCGCAGCTTCTCATCGACCTCGGATAGCGGTACGGTCTTAATCCAAGTCATAGATGCGCTTGCCCTCCGCCCGAAAAATTCCACGTTAACTTCGCAGCGGGAAGATTACACGCTTGCTCATGCCCGCCACATACCGCATTTGTACTAGAGGCGGGCCCTGTTACAGAGCGATTCTGGCCCTCCCCGGCCGTTCCACCCCCTGATTCCCTTCGTAACCCTTTCGTACACTCCCTTTTGGTAACCCTTGGTAACCATGCGATTCACACCGTCCAGCCGTACAATTGCTGTTGTCCAACCGGCCATCTCCAAAAATGGAGTTTGGCCACGTGACGTTTCCCCGGGTAACACTTCCCAGGAGCCGTCATCAGGTTCGCGGTACAGAAGTTTTTCGTTTCAGGCAGTCTTGGTGCAGACCAGGGGCTGGAGTTCGTAACCTTATGGCGTTCGGTTTCGGGTTCAACAAACAAAAAGTCCTCAGCGCTGCGGAGAAGTATGTCCAGCAGGGCAAGATTCAAAATGCCATCGCTGAGTACGAAAAAGTCACCAAGGCCGATCCTAAGGACCTCACCGTCACCAACACCATCGGCGACCTTTACTCCCGTCTCGGCGAAGCCGATAAAGCCACCGAATGCTTCAAGACCGTAGGCGATGCCTATGCCGCGCAAGGTTTCACGGTCAAGGCCATCGCGATGTACAAGAAGATCAGCAAGCTCAAGCCTTCCCTGGAGAGCGTGCTGAAGCTGGCCGAACTCTATACCCAGCAGGGCCTGTTCAATGACGCCCGCGCGCAATATCTGCAGGTTGCCGAAGAGTTCCTGAAATCCAACGAGCTCGATAATGCCGTCCGCATCTTCCAGAAAATTCTGGAAATGGATCCGGAAAACACCAGCATGCGCGTTCGCCTGGCGGAAGTTTATATCCGCCTCGGCAAAAAGAATGATGCCTGGCAGATTTTTTCCGCAGCCGC
>DATEQW010000107.1:0-24394 GCA_035272245.1 Candidatus Sulfotelmatobacter sp.
GTTGTTCAATTTTGCCGGTGTCCACATCTGGTCGAGGCTGGAAGCCTTCAGGAGTTTCTCCGTATACAAGGCTGCATCCCATTTCGCCAAATCGAGGATGGAAAAATATAAGCTGCCATCCGCAGTGGTGTTGATCGCGGGTGCAACCCATTCCTGGTTCCTCAATTCGCCCTTTACCAGTCGATAACCAGAAGCGCGATTGGGTACGATATCGGCTTCGCTGATGATGCGCGTCGTCTGCATCCCCAGTGGCTGGAAAATACGCTGTTGCAGAAAGTCTCCGTAGAATTCCCCGGCAACGCGGTGGATCAAAATTCCAAGCGTAAGGTATCCCAGGTTGCTGTACTCCCATTTTGTCCCGGGAGCATAAGCCAAGGGAATGTTCTCGACCAGCTTCAGCAATTCGGCCTCGGTCCAGTCTTTGCGGAAGTTGAATGTATCGGGATAGTCGCCAAAGCCGCCGGTATGGCTCAGCAATTCGCTCACCGTCACTTGTTGCCAACGAGATGGAGCATCTGGGAAATACTTGGTCAGAGGATCGTCAAGGTGTACCTTGCCCTCCTCGACCAGCATCATGACCGCTGTGGCAGTGAATTGTTTGCCGACAGATCCTGACTGGAACACCGTTTCCGGCTTTACCGGAACTTGTAGTTCGACATTTGCCATGCCGAAGCCTTCGGCACGGACGATCTTCCCGCCACGCGATACCAGAAGCGCCAGGCCTGGTATGTGCTGCCGTTGCATCTCCTCGCGTACGTAATTTCCCGCAGCATCTTGAGTTGCATCGTTCTCGCCGCTTAGCCAGGGGAGAAGAAAAAGAGTGAAGGCAAGCCCGAGGAATGCGGAAGTGCACAGAGGACATTTGACGCGGAGATTCATGCGGATATCTTCCGCCTTTCTGATTTATTTTGAGCCTGAGTCGACGTGGGTGACACGATTTGCGACTGGAATCTCCACGCGGAAGACGGAGCCATTTCCCGGATCACTCTTCACGGTGATCGATCCCTTGTGCACTTGGACGATCCAATGCGCAATGGCCAGGCCTAGGCCGGCGCCGCCGAGAGCGCGGCTGCGAGCTTTGTCGACGCGGTAAAAACGCTCGAAGATTCTTGCCTGATCTTCGGAAGCAATTCCGATTCCCGTGTCTTGCACGCTTACGACGACGCGCCCATTCTGTTGGTCAGCGGAAAGAGTTATTTTGCCTGGAGAAGGCGTGTATTTGAAGGCGTTATCAAGCAGGATATCGACCACGCGCCGCAGAGCATTTTCGTCACCCATCACGATCAGCGGCTGCGCGGCGGAGTGCTCCTCAAATTGCAAATCATGCAGAGAGGCAACTTGATTCCACTTCGATGCAGATTCGCGCACAGTGGTGAGTACGTCGATGGGATGAATGGCCAAGCTCTCGCTTCCGGAATCCGCGCGCGCCAGCGCCAGAAGCTCGTCGATAAGCTTCGCCGTGCGGTCGGCTTCCAGAAGGATGTGCCGGAGGGCCTCGCGGTATTCGGACTCACCTCGAGACCGCCGCAAAGCAAGCTCTGCTTCGGTGTGAATGAGCGCGATGGGTGTGCGCAATTCGTGAGACGCATCAGCCGTAAACTCCGTGACGCGTAAGAAGGCGGATTCGATCCGGGCCAGCATTTGGTTCAATGTGTCGGACAAACGCTGCAACTCATCTCCGGTATGCAATTGCTCAAGGCGACTGCTGAGGTTGTGACCGGAGATGGTGTGCGCGGTCCGGGTGAGAGCATCGACGGGAGCGAGGGCTTTTCGGCTCAACCAATAGCCAACCACTGAAGCCGCCAACAGAAGAATGGGCGCGAACATAAACAGGTATTTCTGAAAGGCCTCAAGAGTCTCCATCTCCTCGTCCAGAGTGCTCCCAATTTGTGCGACGAAGACGCGGCCGCCAACTTCCATCTTCTCGCTCAGTATGCGAAAAGGTAATTCGCCCAGCTTGCGATTCTGATACAACGGCTTCGTTAACTGATCGAAAGAGATCGGCGGAAGCGGATGTTCGTCCAAAAACCGCGAACGATAAATCGGGTGACCAGCAGCATCGCTGATCTGTAGATAGTCTTCGGAGCGTTCTATTTTGTAGTCTGCCGTGATCTGCGCCTGCAGCTCTGAGATCGATAAATCGCTCCGTTCTTTCAGGAACTGTTCAAGATCAGCTGCCTGGCCTTCCAGCGCGGCATCGGCAATGTCATAGAGATTCTTCCTGAGAATAAGCCACATACCTGCGCCAAAGATAAATTCGGCGAGCAGGAAGATCGCCAGATACCACAGCGCAAGGCGCAAGCCGATCGAAAGGCGTTTCACGCTGAGGACTCCTCGCGAATCATGTAGCCTACACCGCGGACGGTAACGATCAGCTTGGGCATGCCTTCGCGGTCGACTTTTTGGCGCAAGAGCCGCACGAAAGCATCGAGCGTGTTTTCTTCAATTTCCCGATGGAAGCCCCACACAGATTCGATCAACGCGCGCCGCGGCACCACTTTGCCGGCGCGGTACATCAGGCGCTCGAGCAAGCTGTATTCGGTGCGCGTCAGCGAGATCGAGACCCCGGCGCGTGAAACTTCGCGCGACTCCGGTTCGAGAATGAGGTCGCCAACTTGCAGCCGGTTGTGCGAGCGGGATGTGGCGCGTCGCTGTACCGCGCGCAAACGCGCCAACAGCTCACTGAAGCTGAAAGGCTTCGTGAGATAGTCATCGGCACCCGCGTCCAGCCCGCGCACGATGTCAGGGACCGAGTCCTTCGCTGTGAGCATCACCACTGGGATCGCGATTCGCTCTTGACGAAGCTTCCTGGCCAGCTCGAATCCGTTCATCTTGGGCAGCATGATGTCGAGCACGACCGCGTCGAATTCATAGGCCCGGGCGAGTTCCCAGCCTTCGCTACCGTCCTCGGCACATACTACGTTATGGCCCTCTTCGGTGAGGCCGCGGCGTAGCAGTTCGAGCATGCGAGGTTCATCCTCGACGACGAGCAGTTTCACAGGCTGGTTTTACCACAATCCTGTTATCTGTTCGACCTGAAGATTGAATGAAGGAGGCTTAGCCTATCTAACGTCAGATTCGGAGGAGGTTCGCGCTCGAATCACTGCCCGGCACGGTCGTTCAACTGACTCATCGTGTGGGCGGCGATTTCGTCAGGAGATCCTTTCGCAACGATCGAAACAAGCAGGCCAAGATCTTTGTAGAACTGGATGAGGGGGGCTGTACTTCGCTCGTATGCTTCCAGACGCACGGTAATCGACTCTGGCCGGTCGTCTTCCCGCTGGAAGAGACGGCTGCCGCAGCGATCGCACACATTTGCAACTTTTGGGGGCCTTTCGGTTGCATGGAAAACTGATTTGCATTGTTCGCAAGTGCGGCGACCGCTCAGCCGCTCCACGATTTCGTTTACCGGCAATTCATAGTTCAGTACCGCGCTCAGCGATAACTTCTCCTGCTCCATCAGCTGTTTTAGAGACTCGGCTTGTCCCAGGGTGCGCGGAAAGCCGTCGAGAATGAAACCGCCGCAATGAAGGATGCAATCGCCCCGCTCGCGCACCATCTCCCAGACGGTAGAGTCCGGCACCAGATCGCCACGGCGCATATATTCCAGGGCAGCCTTCATCGCCGGCGATTGATCGCACTCGTTGCACTTCGCGGCCGCTCGAAAAACGTCGCCGGTTGAGAGGTGGCAAGCGCCCAGACTCTCCGCCAGGAGTTCGGCCTGCGTTCCCTTGCCTACCCCAGGCGCCCCCAACAGAACCAGCCGCCAAGGGTGTTTGCGTTCCGCAGGAATCGCTTCACACTTCGCCGCAGGGCCTTGCAGCCACGCGATGCGATCGTTCTTGATTGGCGAAGCCATTCTTAATGAATTTACGCAGGCGGACGCCCGTTGCAGTGACGGGGATCACAAAAGACACAAAACACCCCATCATGGGAAAAACTACCCCACAAGTGCCGCCAGGTGGCACGGAGGAGCCATTCACGAAGTTTGGGACCGAGATTAAGTTGGGGTTGAGCAGCACTTGGGGGAGGGCTGTTCAGCGAAGCGTCCCGCGACTCATTGAGTCTGGGGCGCTTTCGTTTTGTTGGCTGCGATACCGCTCCTGTGTGAAGAGGTTTAGAATAAGTGCGTCAGGTCTTTAGATTGGCTCTGTATGACTCACGACGATGTTAGAATCTCGCCCGGTTCGCAGTTTCGAGCGGCGATGGTGCTGGCCATCGTTGCCGATGCGCTCCAGATCGTCGTTTTCCCCGCATTCTTCGAAGGCGCCCTCTCGCCCGCTGAGGACATACTCGATTTCGGTGTCGGAGCCCTGCTGGTCCACCTTCTGGGCTGGCACTGGGAGTTTCTGCCGTCGTTTCTCGCCAAACTCGTCCCCGGAGTTGATTTGGTTCCTTTCTGGACGATGGCGGTCTTCAACGTCTATCGCAAATCGAAGCGGATCGCTGTCGCTGCGGAAGAATCCCATGAACAGCAGCCGTTACTTCGTTAGATATTCGTCCGATCAGCGCGACGAACGAAGGAATCTTGTCTAAATCTTAAGGAAATGACGTCAGATAAACCCTAAGGACTTGGTCGGCCGCGCTTGAGCGGGAAGAGAAATACGAGGGAAGATTGGAGGCGCGGGTCGGAATCGAACCGACGCATAAAGGTTTTGCAGACCTCTCCCTTACCACTTGGGTACCGCGCCCCTAATGACTACGTTAGCGTTCCGGGTGAAAAAAGTCCAACTGGGGAGGGGACGTGATTTTCAAAATGTATGGAGCGGGAGACGGGGGTCGAACCCGCGACATCGACCTTGGCAAGGTCGCGCTCTACCACTGAGCTACTCCCGCTCGACGAGCTTGATTATAACCAAGCAGCCAGCCCGCGGCAATGTTCTCCCAGCATCATCACAGCGGCTTTGACATTACGATGCAGTGGCATTCGACACGCCGTTCAACGGACGCGATTGGCTGAAATTCCTCGGTGTGGCAGTTCGTGTGTGTTCTCGATCCGGATACTGCCCCGATACAACCTCAGTGTGGCGCCCATTGCGGATCTTCTTCCGGCCGCACAACGTGCCCGTCGCGCATGTGAATGATGCGGTCTCCGAACTTGGCAGCTTCGGGATTGTGAGTGATCATCAGCACGGTCTGGCCGAACTCCTGATTGGACTGGCGCAACATTTTCAAAACGATGTCCGAGTTCTCTGTGTCCAGATTTCCCGTGGGTTCGTCGGCGAGCACCACCGCCGGCTTGTTGACCAGCGCGCGAGCCAGGGCCACCCGCTGTTGCTCGCCCCCGGACAGCTCGGAGGGTCGATGGTTCAGGCGCTTGGTGATGCCCAACAAATCACAAATGCGAAGGAAGAATGCGGGGTCGCGGTCGCCATTGCCGGAAATCTCCTGCGCGATGGCGATGTTCGAACGGGCATCGAGTGTGGGTAGCAGGTTGAATTTCTGAAATACGAAGCCGATCTTGCGCTTGCGCATGCGAGTGCGCTCCGCATCGGAGAGCGTGGCGAAGTCGTCACCGTCCATCACCACTTTGCCGGAATCGGCGCGGGTCAGGCCGCCAAGCAGGTAGAACACAGTGGATTTGCCGCTGCCGGAAGGCCCGACCACCGTGACAAATTCACCCTTTTCCACGGCGAAGGAAACGCCGCGGAGCGCGGGCACATCGATCTTCCCCACGCGATAAGTTTTATGTAGATCAATGGCTTCAATGAATGCGCCCATGCCAGCCTTGATCTTACACGATAGGATTCAGTGAAGGGCTCGCCGATATAGCGTAGGAATGCTCAGGCGACTCCGACTTGGCGCGGAAGTGGAGCGGAGCGCTGTTGCATACGCTTGGGGCCACGCTTGCGTACCAGAAGCAGCCGGATCCGCTCCAGTAGATCGGCAGGCGCGTACATGCCTCTCGCCAGGAACACGTCAGCTTGCGAATCGTGATCGTAGATGCGCACTTTGCTCGATATCAGGATCGCTGGCACATGTGGCGACAAAGTCTTGATCGCGGCAATCAGTTGCGGGCCGTCCATGCCGGGCATGGCCATGTCGGTAACGACAAGATCGATGCCGCCTTGCTTGAAGCGTTCCAGCGCATCTTCGCCCCGTGAATAACTGGCGACACGGTAACCCCGGGTCTCAAGCATAATTTTGCGATACGAAAGCGACTGTTCGTTGTCGTCAACACACAGGATCGTGCGCTTAGGTTTCATTCACCACTCGTCTCCGAAAGAGCCGGTCGTAAGCCGCATCTCGCGGAAATTTCTCTATTCGCGAAGGATTGAGAAGCGAAGTGATGCTAACGGTAAGTAACGCGCACTGTAAAGTACCGTGGAAGCAAATGGCATACTCTGGCCATTGAAAATTCTAGGACGCTGTGAAAGGCATGATTCTGTGATGCTTGCGGCTGATCGATTAGAGGAAAACTTCGCCGCGCATAATTTCAATCGAGTGTCCGCCGACGCGTACGTTAACTACACGGTTATCGCTGCGTGAAGCACGTACAAAAATCCGGCTGGGGCGATTCATTTCTACGCCTTGTTCAATCTGCACTCGCTCGTCGGATTTCGCCACGCCATGCGCCACCATCCACGCTGCGGAACAACCAGCGGCTGAGCCGGTGGCCGGATCTTCGCCGTCGTAGAAGAGCATGCGGGCATGCAGACGAGCCTCACGATCTACAGTTTCGCGGGTGACGAAATAAAAAAACTTGCCTGCGGTCTTGGCCAGGTATTCGGCAGCGCGGCTCTGATCGATTTTCAACGAGTCGCGAATGAAAGCAAGCGATTTCAGCGGGGCCACGGTGAAGGGAACGCCAGTCGACACTGTCTCTATGGGCAACGAGTCGTCGAAATCGTGAACGCTCAAACCAGTCGCTCGCGCGACGGCCTCGCGCTCGTGTTGGATTCCGAAGGTGGGATCGAGTTGAGTCATCTCGCCGAACGGGGATTCTCCCGGATTATCCTCAAACTCCACCGGCACTTTGCCAGCGTTCAGTTCGAGCACAACCCGTTCTGCGCCGCTTTGGCTGCGCAACGCAAATGCAGTACCGAGAGTGGGATGACCAGCGAACGGCAGCTCTTCCTGCACGGTGAAGATGCGCACGCGAATGCCCCGCTCCCGTTCGGTGGCGGGATCGCGGGGCAGGATGAAGGTGGTCTCGGAGAGGTTCATTTCCTTTGCAATTAACTGCATCTCGGTGTCCGTCAATCCGCGCCCATCGAGAAACACCGCCAGCGAGTTACCCTGCAGCGGCCGGGAAGAAAAGACATCCCACTGAGCCATTGCCAGACGCCTTGGAGAGGGACTCATCTACCGTCCTCGGAAACGAAAAAGTTTGATTTCACACGTTGCAAGGACACAGATGCTCGCGTCCGTTGTGCGATGCAGAAAAGTTGTGGCGATCGGCAGCCATGGCCCGCCTCCGGTTGACACCGCCCGTGCGGACTTTTATGCTACTTGGATGTTGTACCCATCCACTAACGGCGCCATGTGCTGTTGTACGTGTCCGTTGCCGTGTGGGTAGGGAGTGAACAGGATTTCTTCCAACCCACCCGGCGAAATGGGTGGGTTTCGTTTTTATCCGACATCCATCCCAACGCAGGTTGGCTGCTTCCGAACCGTCGAGCCAATTGAACCCTCACTTAGGAGAAAACACATGACCACGGAGACCGCAACGGAAACCACCAGAATCCCTCGCATCAACGACATTGCGCCGAATTTTACCGCCGAGACCACGCAGGGCCCGCTCAACTTCCATGAGTGGATCGGCGATGGATGGGCAGTTTTGTTTTCCCATCCGAAGGATTTCACGCCGGTGTGCACCACGGAACTCGGATATATGGCGCGGCTGCAACCTGAATTCGCCCAGCGCAACACAAAAATTATCGGGCTAAGTGTCGATCCCGTCAGCAGTCACGGCAAATGGGCCGCTGACATTGAGGAGACGCAGGGCGCCAAGGTGAGTTATCCGATGATTGGCGACCCCGAACTCAAGATCGCGAAGCTCTACGGCATGCTGCCGGCGGAAAGCGGGAACACTTCCGAAGGCCGAACTGCGGCCGATAACGCCACTGTGCGCACGGTGTTCGTGGTTGGTCCCGACAAGAAGATTAAACTCCAACTCAGCTATCCCATGAGCACAGGCCGCAACTTCGACGAAATCCTCCGCGTGCTCGATTCCATGCAGCTCACTGCCAAACACAAAGTTGCCACGCCGGTGAATTGGAAGCAGGGAGACGAAGTTATCATTCTCCCTTCGGTATCGAACGAGGAGGCGCAACAGAAGTATCCCGGAGGCTGGAAGTCACCCAAACCGTACCTGCGAATCGTGCCTCAACCGAAGTAGAAGAACGGAGCGGCCTCGCGATCCAAGATCAATGCGGATTGACCGGATTTCCGTATCTCTCTCCGGCATGCTAGGCTCTGTTCGGATTTGCGAAAATCCGCGGCGGTCCCGCGGAAGCGCATGCGGTCCGGTGATCGTCCCGGTCTTCAAAACCGGCGGGCGGCGGGTCACCCCGTCACCGGTGGGTTCGACCCCCACTCGCTTCCGCCAATTTCTTAAATGCGGTGCGGATGTTGCTTCCTGGCGCGCCAACCAGCACCTAGAGCTGCCCTGCTTCAATCTGAGCCACTTCGCCCGCGTTGGGGACGATGAAGGCGTCTACGCGCAGACCGTCGGGCAGTTCCGCGCCCGGGTCAAGTTCGACCAGCGTTTCGAGAATTTTCGTGTCCACTCTTTCCGTCGGCTCGTCGGTGCGAATATTCTTTGGTCCCAATTGCTGGCCCACGCGCACGACATGTCCCCAGAACTTCTGTTTCCCGAAAGCATCCGCGGTAACGTAGGCTTTTTGTCCCACGCGGACTTTGCTGACGTCGGTTTCATCCACATCCACACGCACACGCAGGACTTTCCGGTCGCCGATGGTCAAGACCGGGTCGGGGACGGTGGAAGAATTCGAAACACTCTCTCCACTCCGATGATGCTTACGCAGAACGGTGCCATCAATGGGCGAACGAATGAATGTCTTCTCGTACCGTGCTTGAGCTTCCTCGAGCTGCGCCTTCCCCAGCTGCAAGTCGGCCTCAGCCAGGGAGCGGTCTTCTTCGCGGGCGTGGTCGTCGACTAATGAGTGTTGCTCGACCGCAGCCTGATACTTTGCCTTGGCGACATCGGCTTCACTGGCGTAGCGATCCAACTCTTCTCGCGAAATCACTCCCGCGGCGAAAAGTTCCTGCCGGCGATGCGATTCGGATTGGGCGTTCTCCATCACGGCCTTGGCCTCGTCGACCGAAGACCAGGCTTCATTACGTTCCTGGCGTCGAGCGCCGTTGATCACCTTGCGCAAGGTTGCTTCTTTGGCCACCACGCTGGCCTTGGCTGACTCGACCTCAGCAAAGTAGTCGGCGTTTTCCAGTTCGGCAAGAACCTGGCCGCGATGGATCATGTCTCCTTCTTCGACGTAAACAGTTTTCAGCCGTCCGCTCAACTCGGAGCCAATCTTGATGTCTTCCGAGTTTGGTTCCACACGACCGGGGCCAGCAATCAGAACGGGGCCGTGGCTGGTCGGCGTCGCACCAACCATGGCCGCGTTTTCATGAGCACGCCGCGAGGCGAACACCAGAGACACCGTCAATAGGAAAACAGCCACGCCAATGAAGATTACGGTTCTGTTTTTCGCGAGACTTTCGGTAGAAATATTTGCCATAACAACGACTCCACAGATTCGGTTGGGGCCTGCGATCAGGCCACGTTTATCGGTAATTGCGAAAAGCTCCGGCCGAGCATCCCCGCTGGAACCGGCTCCCGGCGCAGCGCATCGGGTCCGGCAATTGCCCCATCTTCGATTTTCACGATGCGGTCGGCAAAACTCAGCAGGCGCGAATCGTGCGTAACGATTACCACCGCGCGATTGCGCTTGTGCGCCAGCTGGCTCATCATTTCCATCACGTTCTTGCCGGTGTGGGAATCGAGGGCCGCAGTTGGCTCATCGGCGAGGATGATTCCCGGATCTCCCGCCAGGGCGCGCGCAATCGCGATTCGCTGCTTCTGTCCGCCGCTCAAGTCGGCTGGAAAGCTCGCGTACTTGCCGCCCAGGCCAACCTGATCCAGTAATTCGGCCGCGCGCTTTTTTGCAGATTTTGCGGCCACGCCTTTCAGATCGAGCATCAGTTCCACGTTCTCGCCCGCGGTTAATGTGGGGAACAGATTGAATCCTTGGAACACGAATCCGATGTGCTCGAGTCGGATGGCGGGCAGCTGCTTTTCCGTCAGTTGAGTAATCTCTTTTCCCGCAATCCGCACTGTTCCCGAACTCGCCGTCAAGATGCAGCCCATGATCGAAAGCAGCGTGGTCTTGCCGCTTCCCGAAGGCCCCATCAGCATAAGGAGCTCTCCCGCGTGAACATCGAGGTCAACCCCGCGCAGGGCGAGCGTTCCCGTATTCCCCTCCGCGTAAGTCTTGGTAAGCTGGCGAACTTCGATTGCAGGTTGCGTTGCCATCCGATGCGCTCCTTAGCCAAATCGCAGATCAGCCCTTGAACACCATGGCCGGATCGATCCGCGTCACCTTATTGATGGAAACCAGCGCGGCGCCAATACACATCGCCAGCGTCAGAAAAAACATTCCCACTGCCATCGGCATGGGCATCAGAATCGCCGCGCCGCCTTCCTGGCTGGCGCGTACCACGAAGACGCTGACGATCATTCCCAGGACGTATCCGATTACCGCGCTAATCGCGGCCTGCTTCATGATGACTTTGTAGACGTAGCTGTTAGGCGCGCCCATCGCCTTCAGCGTGCCGAACTCGCGGATATGGTCCATGGTCGTGGCATAGATGGTCTGGGCCACCACGACAAATCCAACCACCAGGCCGAGCACAGCGGCGATCAGCACGGCCACACCCGCCCCGGTCGTGAACATCCAGTAGAAGCGTGTCATATGGCTGAACTCATTTGTCGTGAACACTTCGACGTCTTTCACTCGATTCAGCAGTTCACGCCGCACTTGGTCAAGATTGGCCCCTGGCGCCAGCTTCACCAGGATGAAATAAGTTTGGTCCTCGCGCAGTCCGGTATAGGTCTGAGCATTCTTGAAAGTCGTGAAAACGTAAGGAGAAGTCGTGAACGACCGGATGCCGCGCGTGAAACCGACCACCCGCGCACGATGGCCGTTGATCTCAAAGACCTCGCCCACTCCCGTGACGCCAAGTTTCTTCTTATAGAGTTCGTCGAGGATGATCGCGTCCGGGGACTTCAAGTCCTCCACCTTGCCATCAACCAAATTCCAAGGACGTTCCATCGGGTCGTCCACGTCGAAGCCGACAATCTGCACCGAGTCTTCGCCGCCGTCGTGCCGCTTCCACTGCGTCCAGTGGGCGACAAGCTTCTGCGCGTCGGCGACGCCGGGCACGGCGCGAGCCTGATTCAGCTTGCGCTCGCTGAAAGCGACTCCTTGCTCCACGTAGGGCACGTTCTTCGATGTGATCCACAAGTCGGCGCCAGAGTGGTCAATCAGGCCCGATGTCGTCACCGTGAAGCCGACAAACAATCCCAGCTCGACCACGATCAGCACCACTGCAAACACAATCCCCGTCAGCGTGACGGCGAGCCGGACCTTGTCGTGAAAGAGGTTTCGCTGCGCCAGAGGAGGCATGTCATTTCACCTCGCCCGGGTTACGCACCAAGCCACGCAGAGTTACATCGAGCATCATCTCGGCGCGTTGCTCGAGCGGACGCCAGTCGACCCAGGGATCCGAACACTTGGCAATGTTCAGGGAAATTACTCCGTGTACGGACGCCCAGAGCGTTTGCGAAATCAGCTCCGCATCCTGAAGCTCCTCGCGAAACCGCCCCGCGTCGATCGCCTGCTGCACCGCCCACTTCAAGAAGGCGTAGGCGTCTACCTCCGGATTGCCCATGACCTCGCGGTCTTCCTCATCAGGCTCGTGCGGGGGATGGGTCGTCATGAACATGAACTTGTAGTGATTGGGATAGCGGACGCCGAACTCGGTGTAGGTTCTGCCGGTTTGCCTGAGCCGCTCGATCGGATCCGTGGACATCTCCGAACTCTGAAAGACTTCCGCCAGGCGCGCATAATCCTGCTGACACAGCTCGTGGAACAGCTCCTGCTTATCGGCGAAATACACGTAAATAGCGGTGGGCGAGTACTCGATCTTCTCCGCCACCCTGCGCATCGAGACACCTTCGTAGCCCTCGGTCACGAACAGTTCGCGCGCCGCATCGAGGATCTTGTCGCGGGTCTCCGACTTTTCGCGCTCGCGTCTTTCCTTGACTCCCATAACCCCGATCCTTAACTTAACGCCGTTAAGTTAACAGTGTTAAGTTACAGCTCGCGGTTCATTCTGTCAAGAGGAATCTTGGGAAAAAAGTCAGGGTTGGCGCGACTTCAGCGAGTCATCAGGAACTCGACTTCATGCTCAATTTCCGAGATGGCGACCGGAGCGAGATTTGCTTGGCGCAATTTCTGATTGAGCAACGGCAGTTTCGTTTGTTTGAAGGAAGTCCACTTTACGATGCCGGCTTTAATCCCCTGACTCGATTTGCCATACAGAGCAATCGCTTGAGAAGGCACGGCGCGATCCCCGCCTTCGACCACATGCAGGGCCGAGGCCAAGTCCGTGTAGGCACTTTGCAGCCCGGCCTCGGCATCTGTGTCTCTCTTCGCAAGAATGTTTGCCAAGTCCGATTGAGCCGCCGCGAGAGCTGCCTTCAGCGCTGTCGTTTCGCCCAGCTTCTCCTCAACCTCAGACAGTTGCTTCTGGACTGAACCGATCTCAGCGAGCGCACGCCGCGCCGCTAGAGTCTCGGTGAACATCTTCTGCCCCAGTTCCATCTGCTGCTCAAGGATGTCGGGAGTGGCGGGTGAGCGCGGATCCATCACGACTTTCAGAGCCTGATTCTGTGTCTGGCCATCCACGGTGAGTCTGACGGTGTAAATGCCAGGCACAACCTTGGGACCGCTAGGACTGCGGTATTCGGAGTCTTCATCCACGCTAGGGCCGCCGGAACTTCCCCACATAAGATTCCACACAAAGCGGTGAATCCCAGGACTTTTCTCGAGGACTTCAGGCTTGGGGAACCAGCGCTCAGCGATGGGAAGAGAGGCATGTTTTTCAGCGTGCATGTCCTCTGATGAAAATTTGCGGACGATCTTCTGCTGCGCGTCGAAGATCTCCAGCGTCACGTTACGGGCTGAAGACTTGAGAAAGTAATCGATCGTGGCTCCCGCAGGAGGATTTTCGGCTGTCGGCTCCTCCGGTGGAAGTGGCGTGCCCACGAACGAGTCATTATCAATGCGATATGCCTCGGCCGGATGGTAAAGCCAGAACGGATCGGCCTTCCCGGCTTCGACCCTCTGACGTAGAGGCGTGATGTTATCGAGAATCCAGAAGGAACGGCCGTGGGTAGCGACAATCAGATCGTCGCCGTGAATGGTGAGATCGCGGACAGAAGTAGTTGGCAGATTGAGCTGCAAGGATTGCCAGTGGTCACCGCCGTCGAAGGATATGTAAACTCCGAGTTCGGTTCCGGCGAACAGCAGATTCCTTTTCTCAGTGTCTTCGCGAACGCTGCGCAAGAAAGAGTTCGCGACAATGCCATCGGTAATGAGTTGCCAGCTCGACCCATAGTCGCGCGTGCGATAGAGATAAGGTGTGCGGTCATCCAGCCGGCTTCGGTCCACGGCTGCATAAGCAACTGCGGGATCAAAGCGTGAAGCCTCGATGAGCGAGATTTTGCTCCAGGCCGTCAAGCCCTTCGGCGTCACATCTTTCCAGGTTTTCCCGCCGTCTCGGGTAATGTGGATTAGTCCCGTATCGCTTCCCGCCCAGATCAGCTCGCGGTTGAGAGCCGATGGCGCAATCGTGAACACCACACCGTAACCTCGTTGTTTCGCGTTCTCAACGGTCGTCGGTCCCTGCGCTTTGACTCCCGGCTCTTGCGTGGATCCGGTGAGATCCGGGCTGATGGTTTCCCAGTGCAGACCTCCGTCGACGGTTTTCATTACGTATTGGCTTCCGAAATAGAGCGTGGTCGAATCGGCGGGCGAAAAGAGCAGGACCGGAGTCCAGGGATCTCTATATTTGCGCTGGTCGATCTCGGAACCGAATGCGATGGAGGGCCACGGAGTAACATCCTGGCTCAAGCCCGTGCGTTTATCGAAGCGATCGACGCCACCGTAAGTGCTACTCAGATAAATGATGTTCGGATCCTTGGGATCGGGTGCTATGTACCCGCTCTCGCTTCCGCCCGCAGGAAACCAATCGCGTGCAGTGATCTGGCCATGGTCAGTGCGGCTTGGGACGGCAGCGCTTCCGCTATCTTGTTGCGTGCCGTAGACGACGTAAGGGAACTGGTTGTCTGTAATCACGTGGTAGAGCTGCGCCGTGGGCTGGTTGTACCACGTGCTCCAGGTTAGGCCGCGGTCAAGACTGATTGTTGTTCCCTGATCCGTTCCCAGAACCATGCTGGCGGAATTCCTGGGATCGATCCAAATCTGGTGATAATCGTCTCCACCCGGCGCACCGCGAACAATCGAAATTGTTTTCCCTCCGTCCTCGGACCGGTAGAGAGCGACGTTCGGGATATAGATCACGTCAGGATTGTGTGCGTCGATAGTGATGCTGCTGAAATACCACGCGCGACTCGTAAGACGAGGATCGGCATTCTGCAGAGTCCAGCTATCGCCTCCGTCGTCCGAGCGATAGAGCCCGGATTTTTTCGCTTGAATCAACGCGTATACGCGCTTACCATCCGCCGCAACGTCGACCCCTACGCGTCCCCAGTCGCCGTCCGGCAATCCATTCCCGCTCACACGAGACCAGGTCTTACCCGCGTTGCCTGATCGGTAAAGTCCGCCCCCGGGTCCATCGATGGGTGCGTAGGTGCTCCACGGCGGTCGATGCGTATTCCATGTGCCGGCAAACAGGAGTTGCGAGTTGCCCGAACAGATCGCAAGATCGGAAATGCCAATCTCGGCGCCCTGGTCGAGGACCTTCGTCCAGTGCGCTCCGCCGTCCACGGATTTATACACACCACGTTGTTCATTCGGCCCGTAAGCATGGCCGAGCGCACCGACGTACACGATGTTCGCATCGTGTGGATCAATCACGATCCGGCTGACCTGGCGTGTGTCCTCCAGGCCTATGTGCGTCCAGGTCGAGCCCGCATCATTCGATTTGTAGACACCGTTGCCTGAAGATAAATTCGAACGAATGTCGGACTCCCCGGTTCCGGCGTAGATGGTACTGGGATTGGACGGCGCCACGGCAATCGCGCCGATTGAGGCTACAGACTGGTTGTCGAAGATTGGCGCCCAAACAGTTCCTGCGTCGGTAGTCTTCCAGATGCCGCCATTGACCGCGCCAAAATAAAACGTAGTGGAATCGCCCGCAACACCGGCCACGGCCACAACCCGTCCACCACGGAACGGTCCGATCAAGCGCCACTTCAGACCATTGATCAGGTCGGTGGAAACCGTCTGCGCAATCGCCGACCCGGCAAGTGAGCTCAAGAAAAATAGGAAGACAATACGGCCCAGAAACGTCCTGAATTTCTGCAAGAAAGGAATCCTCGTTGGCAAGCAGTTTACTGGAAGAGGCTCATTTTGTTGAAGTGGGTAGCGAGGCCTGCGCATGCATCTATGGAGGCTCGATTCGCCGCCTTCAACGGCGCTTCAGCGCTTCCAGTTCTTCCAAAGTGCGAGGCCAATCCGATCCCAATAGCCGGGATAAGCTCCGATCCGCAAGAACTTTGCCGACGGTCTGACAGCGGGCGCAGTAGTTCGTTTCCTTATCTGCATAACGGATTCGCAAAACGTTGTCGCCACATCGAGGGCAGGGCTTGCCGTACCGTCCATGCACTGCCATACCTTCGCGAAACGCCGTCACCTTTTCCGGGAACTGGGTCTTCACATCGGCGCCGAGGCTCTCCATCCAGAACCCAAGTACGTGTCGAGCCGCAGCAAACAGTCTTTCCCACTCCTGCGGATTCAGTTTCTGCGTGAGAGCGATGGGGGACAGCTGCGCTGCATGCAGGATCTCATCGGAGTATGCGTTGCCGACACCACTTACAAGACGCGGATCGGTTAGCGCTCTCTTGAGAGTGTGGTTTTCGGCGGTGAGTTTCGCGCGAAACGATTCGACATTGCTGGAGAAGATGTCCATTCCTCCGGCGTCGAAGGTACGCAAGCTCTCTTCACTCTTGAGTATGTGTAACGATGCGCGGCGCTTGGCGCCAGCCTCGGTAAGAATTAGAGAACCATTGGGAAAATCGAAGGCTGCCAGACTTTGACGGCCAGCCAGCTTTGCTCCAGGTGCACGCCAATGCAACCGCCCGGCAATCATTAGGTGCAATACCAGCCAGAGATTGGCGTCTAGTCCGATCGCAATGCGCTTGCCAACTCGCCGCAATTCACGGACGGTCTGGCCCTCCACGCTGGAGAGCGGCGGATCCACGGTTCGCAGCAGAAAGGCGCTGGCCAGCCGCACTTTTTCTAGCGGCTGGCCGATGATCCGTGATTCAAGCGCGCCGATGTAGGCGGTAATGTCCGGTAGCTCTGGCACAGATATCAGCTTGCACGCAGAACCCGGACTCTTGCAACGTTGCCTGGCCTAATTCTCCCCGCCCGGAAAGCTACCGCCCCAGAGGGCATTGCCACCCCACAGTGCGTTTCCGCCCCACAACGCATTTCCGCCCCACAAGGCGTTTCCACCCCAGAGCGCATTGCCACCCCACAATGCATTTCCGCCCCATAACGCATTAGTACCCGAAACCGTGGACGTCGATGTTTCACTCGCGGTTACAGCCCCACTCCCCACCACGAATTGCGAGGTTCCCCACACCGCCGCATTCGACCACGTCGCCGATGTGTTCCACACCGCCGAAGGATCATCTTTCAAATACACGCTGTCCGTGCTGGTATTAAAGGTCGCGATGGGAGACATCGCGGTCCCCCTGGCCAGGTCGGTATTGGCCAAGGCCGCTTCCAGATCCACATAACCCGCGCCCACCGTGAAAACATCGTATTGGGAGTTGTACGTGATTCCTGAAACCGGGTCGGTATAGCTACTATACAAAGGCAGCGACTTCCATGCCGTTTTCATCAGCCGCGCCTTTACCTGATCAGGTGTGAGGCTCGGACTCTTCTGCAGTATGTCGGCCACCGCTCCGCTCACCACTCCCGCTGCCATGCTGGTCCCACTCAAAGTGAAGTAGCTGGAGGACGACGCGTTGCTTCCTCCGTTCACGTAGTAGCTGTACGGCACTTGGTTGGCCGGAACTTCGTTGTACAACGTCGAGTTTGGCGATTCCAGCGACACCAGCAAATTTCCTGGTGCCACTACATCCGGCTTGACCACTGCGTCCCCCGCCGTCGGCCCTTTCGAGCTGTAGCTTGCGATCAGATCGTCCAGCCGCGTCGGAGTTCCCATCGGCTTCATCGCGCCCACCGTGATCACATAAGGATCGTTGCCCGGAGAGGTAACCGTTCCGTAGCCATCGCTCGCCAAGGTTCGCCCGTTATTTCCCGCCGACACCACAACCACGATTCCGTTCTTCCACGCCGCTTCTACCGCTTGGCAAAGCGGGTCGAGCTTGTAAGTTTCGTACACCTCGCGACCCAGCGAGAGATTCATTACTCGGATATTGAACAGCGGCTTCAGGGTGATCGCCGTGTTGATAGCCGCGATCACGGTGCTGTCGTTCCCTTCGCCGTTCTGATCGAGGACACGCAGATTCACCAGCTGTGCTCCAGGCGCAATACCTTCAAATGTGCGCGAATACTTCGATCCTGTCGAACTTGCGCCATCCCCGGCGATCAAGCCCGCTACGTGGGTGCCGTGTCCGTACTGATCGGCGGCGCTTGGGTTGCCGGATACAAAGCTCTGGTTCCACACCACTCGGGACAACCCCAGAAATCCGCCATTCATATCCGGATGGCTGCTGACTCCACTGTCGAGTAGCGCCACTCCAATGCCCGCTCCCGTGTAACCAGATTGCCACGCGGCAAAGGCGTTGATCGCTGGTGCCGCATTGCTTAGGTTCGGTGCCAGCACTCGGTCGAGACTGATGTATTTCACGTCTGCCTGATTCGAGAGCGTAAGAACATTTACGAGCGGCAAATCCGCTACCACGCCATTCACCAGCGGCAAGGAGTTCAGAATCGATCCCAAGGTTCCCAACAAGTTCAGGTCGAGAAGTCCCGGGGCCTGGTTGTACTGCACCACAACTCGCACCGTTGACGCGGTGGATGACTTCAGATCTGGCGACAGTTTGGAGTCGTTGGCATAGCTCAGCGACCCCGCTAGCAGCAGTAGGACAACAGCAAATCTTTTCATCGGAACCCCACTTAATCTGCGCGCCCCCGCGCACAGTCCACAGCCTACGTTGCCCTAATGGTGCACCCGCAGGTCCAAAGTGGGAGATCTGGAATCCCTATCTATCAAGGGCTT
Organism: Candidatus Sulfotelmatobacter sp.; assembly: GCA_035272245.1. Classification (GTDB taxonomy): domain Bacteria; phylum Acidobacteriota; class Terriglobia; order Terriglobales; family Acidobacteriaceae; genus Sulfotelmatobacter. The sequence continues at coordinate 18,469 of DATEQW010000107.1, forward strand.
AGCTGTTCAACCGCTTTCTCGTGGATGACATCTTGTCCCACGCCCGCGCCCGTGGGACACTCTGTCCCGAGCACGATGGTAACCAGGTAACTTCGCTTTTCGGATGATCCTCGCCCAACTTCCTAGCAGAATTGTAAGAACCTTCTTATGTCCTCGCCTCGCGAACTTGGCGCACGTGTGTTTATCGCCAGCATGGCCCTGGCGGCGTTAGGCGCGTTCGCCCTTGGACTTACCCATTGGCAGTCCAGCGACGCGCTCAAGTTCGTTTGTTACATGGTCGCAGCCCTCCTCGCGTCTCCGCTGAAAGTGAGTCTCCCCGGCGGAACGCTGTCAGTTAACTTCTTGTTTACGCTTCTGGGCATTCTGGAAATGAGTCTGCCGGAGACTTTGCTAATCGGCCTGGTCAGCACCGTGGGTCAATTTTTCTGGAAGCCAGCCAGGCGCCTGCGGCCAGTCCAGCTAGCATTCAATCTTTCGCAAGTGACGGTATCGGGCGCCACCGCCTACGCTGCCTATCATCTCGTCTGCGTTCATGTGCTCCACGGACCCGGGCCTCTGGCATTGGTTGTGGCCGCAGTCACGCACTTCGCAGTCAATACGCTGGCCACCTCCACCATCATTGGCTTGACTGAAGACAAGCCTTTCTCCAAGGTCTGGACCGAATCTTATCTCTGGTCTTTTCCTTATTACATGGTGGGCGCCGCCGTCGCCGGACTGGTCAGCTTCCTCAACCGCAACATCGGCTGGCAGTCATCGTTGCTGGTCCTGCCGCCGATTTACCTGATGTATCGCTCCTACCGCCTCTACCTGGGCAAGCTCGAAACCGAGAAAAAGCATGCGGAGCAGGTGTCGAATCTTCACCTCCGCACCATCGAGGCTCTGGCCCTGGCCATCGAGGCGAAAGATCAAACCACCGGCGAGCATCTCCAGCGCGTGCGCGTCTATGCCATGGAATTGGCAAAGGAACTCCACCTGAGCGAGGACGAAACCGAAGCTCTGCGCGCCGCTTCCGTCCTCCACGACATCGGCAAGCTCGCCGTTCCCGAGCACATCATCTCGAAGCCCGGCAGACTTACTCCTGAAGAATTCGAGAAGATGAAGATCCATCCCATCGTGGGAGCAGAGATTCTCGAGCAGGTCGACTTCCCCTATCCCGTTGTGCCGATCGTGCGCGCGCACCACGAAAAATGGGACGGCAGTGGTTATCCCAACGGCCTTGCCGGAGAAGCCATTCCCATCGGCGCCCGCATCCTCTCCGCCGTCGACTGCCTCGACGCGCTCGCCTCCGACCGCCAGTACCGCAAGGCCCTGCCGCTTCATGAAGCCATGGCCAAGGTCGCGTCCGAAGCCAATGCCGCCTTCGATCCGCAAGTCGTTACGATCCTGCAGCGCCGCTACGTCGAGTGGGAGAAACTCGCGCGCCTCCAACCTCTGCAAGCTCCGCCGAAACTTTCCACCGACATTAAAGTCGAGCGCGGACTCGCTCCCGACGCGGGGTTTGCTCGCAGCGCCGAATCACCACAGAGTGTGGTCTCTACCGCCGAATCCACAGACCGTCTCGCAGCAGCTCGTCTACAGGCGCAGAGTCTCGCTGATCTCAACCGTGCCCTCCACTCGTCTCTAACCGTCGATGACACTCTTTCTCTGCTCGCCGCACGTCTGAAGCGCCTCGTACCTCACGACTCGATAGCCGTTTACCTTCGCAAGGGCAATGTCCTGACTCCGGAGTTTGTCGGCGGCGAGAACTCTCGCGTGTTCTCGTCTTTGCAAATTCCTCTCGGCGAAGGCTTGTCGGGCTGGGTCGCCCAGAATCACAAGCCGATTTTGAACGGCAATCCATCGGTCGAACCCGGCTATCTCCAACACCCCCCCGAAAATACCTCGCTCCGTTCTGCTCTAGCCGTCCCACTCGAAGGGCCTGCGGGGGTTGCTGCTGTACTCGCCCTCTACCGCGCCCCTCAGGACGCCTTCACCAAAGATGACCTTCAAGTCGTAGAGGCGATCACGTTCCGCCTGGGCGCCCTTATCGAGCAGGCAGTTCGGCCGAAAGCCGCCGCAGCCACTGCTACCTCCTGACCGGCTCGGCCCAGCAGCCGATTTTCTTTGCCTCCAGCGCCGTGATAGGCTACCGGAGAACTAGACTTTACTTCCCGTAGTCCGGACTGACAGCGAGGCCGCCAAGGAGCACGAAATCATCATGAAGATCGCGAAAGACATCATCGAACTGATCGGCCACACCCCACTGGTGCGGCTCAACAAGGTCACTGAAGGTTGCGTGGCCGAGGTCGTGGCCAAGCTGGAAAGCCAGAATCCGGTGGGCAGCGTGAAGGACCGCATCGGCGCCAGCATGATCAGCGATGCAGAGCGCGCCGGAAAAATTCAGCCTGGGAAGACGGTCCTGATCGAGCCGACCAGCGGCAACACCGGAATCGGCCTCGCGTTTGTGGCTGCGGTGAAAGGCTACAAACTTATCCTCACGATGCCGGAGACGATGAGCCTGGAGCGTCGCGTTCTGCTGCTGGCTTTTGGCGCGGAACTCGTCCTCACACCGGGTCCGCGGGGGATGAAGGGCGCCATTCTTAAAGCCGAGGAGTTGCTGGCCAAGACTCCGAACAGTTACATGTTGCAGCAGTTTGATAACCCGGCCAATCCCAAGATTCACTTCGAGACCACCGGCCCCGAGATTTGGGCCGACACCGACGGCCGCGTTGACTTTTTAGTCTCCGGCATCGGCACCGGCGGCACCATCACCGGAGTCTGCGAATTTATCAAGCCCAAGAAACCATCCTTCAAGGCCATTGCCGTAGAGCCGGCGGAGAGTCCAGTGCTCTCCGGCGGAAAGCCCGGCCCGCACAAGATTCAAGGCATCGGTGCTGGTTTTGTCCCCCGAATCCTCCGCACTGACTACATTGACGAAATCATTCAGGTCAGTAATGACGAAGCCATTCGCATGGCGCGCCGGCTGCCTCTGGAAGAAGGTATCTTCGTAGGGATTTCTTCCGGCGCAGCGGTGACCGCCGCGTTGCAAGTAGCGAAACGTCCGGAGAATAAGGGGAAGCTGGTCGTCGTGGTGCTGCCTTCCTTCGGAGAACGTTACTTGAGCACCGTTCTGTTCGAAGAGCTTCGCACCCGCGCCCAGCAGATTCCCACATCCTCACTTCCGGACTGATGTGTGCCCTTTCGAGGGCAGAAGAATGATGATGCAGAGCGCACGCCCCTTCCGGCGTGCGCTCCGTTTTTTGGGGAATAGAGATGCCTGTGGAAATCTCTGTCTCCAGCGCCCAATTTTCGGAGCCTGCTCCAAGCGCCCGGGTGTATGATGTTTTTCCAACCAGCCTACTGAATTTCGAGCGCACACGGGGTGAGGGTTTGGCGGTAACCGCTTTCAATCTGGCCGTGATTCGAGCCTTCAAATCAGGGAGCAAAATGAGAAGGAACCGGCAGCGTTCACTGGCGTCGGGTCTCGCAACTCTGGGTCTGGCAATTCTGGGTCTAACAATTCTAGGAATGCTTACCTTGGCTCCGCTTGCGTTGGGCCAGAGTTCGTCGGCTGCGCAAGCAAGCATTCCCGTCCCAACCGACTGGAGCCATCGCCACGTGATTTTCTCCCGGCCTGGTACGACGGAGCAGGCCGCCCGGATAGAAAAAGACCCGCGTTACTGGCTGCAGCGCTATCGCAGTCAATTGCCGGCCATGTTGCCTGCGGCGGAGAATCGTGATGCGCTGACTCGTTCTCTGCCGATCGACAGCAAACGCGAGAACGAATCCAGGGACCGTAAGCTGCATCGGGACTGGTCGGTCAGCATGAATAGCGGAGCCAGCTCCGGCGGCGACAATTTCCCGGCGACTTTCCAGACTGTTCGAAACACTGCCAGCTGCGGGAGCGCCGCGCAACCCGATTTCGTTATATACAGTACCGGACTTGAAGGTTCCGGCACGCAGGCCAGTATCGTGGCCTATGACAACCTTTACTCTGGCTGCACCAACACCGTGCCCTCGACCTACTGGGCCTATAACACCGGCGGCGCGATCATGACTTCTCCGGTATATTCGCTCGACGGCACCCAGGTCGCGTTCGTGCAAACAAATGCAGGCCACGAGGGTAGGATCGTTCTGGTGAAATGGGCGGCTTCCACCACGGAAAGCGTGGGCAATCCGGACACCCTTGCTGCCGTGAGTCGAGGAGCGTATAAGACGTGTGCCTCCCCACCTTGCATGACAGAGAGATTTCTCACCGATTCCTCCGGGGTAGTAAATGATGACACCACCTCGTCCGTGTTTTACGACTACGGCACCGATACCGCATATGTGGGAGATGCCCTCGGTTGGCTCCATAAATTCACCCCGTTTTTTAACGGTGCTCCGAATGAAATAAGAACCGGGGGATGGCCGGTTCAAGTGAACCCCGGCAACCCGAATGCTCTCGATAGTCCGGTTTATGACTTCATTTCAGGCAATGTATTTATCGGAGATATGGGTGGGTTCCTCTACAGCGTCAACTCTGCGACAGCGTCGGTGACCACTTCGAGCGAGCTGGATTTTGGCGCCGGAATCGTTGAGGGTCCGACGGTGAACCCCACGCTCGGGTTGGTATACGTGTTCGCGTCGAGTGACGGCACGGCGGATTGCGCGGGTGGAGCTGCCTGTGCTGCGGTTTATCAGCTCAGCACCAGCTTCGCGGACGGCGACTCCGGATCGGAGGCGGCTGTTGGCAACAGTGTCGTCTTCCAAACCTCGCCGAATCCCAATCCTCTTTACGGCGGCGATTTCGATAACAGCTATCGGACCTCAGCGAACGGTACGGGCAATCTGTACATTTGTGGAAACACTGGGGGACCTCCGACTTTGTACCGGGTTCCCATCACGGCTGGCACGATGGGAGAAGTGGTCCCCGGACCAGTTCTTTCCAGTTCGACCAGCGATCCTGCGTGCTCTCCTGTGACCGACATATTTAATCCTAATGTGGCGACAGGTGCAACCGAATGGATCTTCGCGAGCGTGCAAGCAAAGGGGGTATCGTCTGCGTGCGCGGCCGCAGGGTGCGTGATGAATTTCAAGAGCACGTCTTGGCTTCCGTCCACATCTTATTCGGTCGGCCAAGAAGTTCTGGATACTGGTCTTCACATTGAGGTCGTGGAGAGCACAACCGGCCCGTCGGGCTTAACCGTCCCAACATGGAACGGAGCGACGGGAAAGACTACGACGGACGGTGGTGTGACGTGGCTGGATCAAGGATTGGCGTCCGCAGTGACCCCGCCCGCCTGGACAAACAGCCAATACTACGTCAAAGGTAAAGAGATTCTTGACAGCAACAACAACATTGAGTTGGTAACCACGGCGGGTACATCAGGGACTGGTACCGCGCCGGTCTGGAGCACGGCGGTAGGCGGCACCACACACGATGGCACCGGAGCGCTGGTGTGGACGAACATAGGCGCGATTGCAACTTTTGCCCTCCGTGCCAATGGCGGCACAAGCGGCATTGTCATCGACAATACGCTGGAAACGTTGACGGGGGCCTCTCAGGTATACTTCTCCACTCTAAGCGACCAGACCTGCACCACATCAGGCACAGACGGTGGTTGCGCGGTCCAGGCTTCGCAGTCTGCTTTGCATTAAACGAGGGATAGATATTTATGGATACGAATCATTCGCCAGGCGGAGAGACGAACCCCGCAACGCTCAAGAAGCCGTACGCGAAGCCAAACTTTCGCTACGAACAGGTCTTCGTAACCTCGGCCCTTACTTGCGGCAAGATTACCGACGCCGACCATAACTGCCGAATCACAAGCCTCTCCGCTTCATGAAGCAAGCCGGCCACGCAGACTCCGACGCTCGAAACGCACTGAAGTGCGAGCTTGCGACGGAAGTCCTGCGCTCCTTCGGCAGCCTTCGTTTCGCCGCAACCGGCTGGAGCATGCTGCCG
>DATEQW010000108.1:0-7481 GCA_035272245.1 Candidatus Sulfotelmatobacter sp.
AAATCCTGCCGCAATGCCTTGCGGGGAGTTTGTCCGAGAAACTACTGCATCTCGTCTTTGGTGGGGTTGTAGTAGAAGCGGAAGCGGAGCGCCAGGAACTGTCCGGTAAATTCGTTGGGCAATGGAGGAAACGGATCCGACGCGGTGATTCCCGCCCAGGCTGCGCGGTCCAGAGGAATGTCTCCGGAAGTGGCGACCAGCTTCATGCCCGCAACTTTTCCATCCTTTGTGATCGCAAATTCAATGATCAGGTTTCCGTGTTTCATCTGCGCGGATTCTGGAATCGCGTTATACCAGTTCACCCTCACGTCTCGCAGAATCCGCTGCAGGTATGGTCCAAAGTCCACGCCTTGCGTGTCACTGAGAATCTCCAGGTTGCCCACCTGCCGGCCGTGCGCGCCGGTTCCCAGCCCAAAGTCGCCGCCGCTGCCCTGCCCTCCACTTCCCGGTCGCGCCGCCGCTCTTGCCGCTTCCTGAATTGCCGAACCCGCGGACATCGATCCGGCGTATTTTTCAAACTCATTCCTGATGTTTGGCGTGGCTGGCGTTTGCAGCTGCGCGATCTGCGGATTCGGCGCCTGCTGCGGCTGAGGCGTAGTTTGGTTCTGCTGAAATCCCCCGGCCGACTTCGCTGGCGGCTGCGGTGCTTGTGGTGCGCTTGATCCGGGCGCTCCCGGTGGAGGAGTCGCTAAGCTTTTGCGAAGTTCCTTCAGGTCCAGTTCCGGATGCCGCGTCATCGCAATCCGATCCTTGTCGGAAGCAATGTTCGTATTCGGCTTGTGCGGCACCTTCTGCAGGTCTGGCGGAAGTTCCAGGAACGTCAGATCCTTGCCCGCGGTCACACTTTGCCGCGCGACGGGATTGTGCCAGGGCAGGTATTTCTCAATCCACTCCACCTTGGCCAGCAAAATGATGAGAACCAGGTGAACAATAACGGAAATCCACGCGGCCTCGCGCCGGCGTGAGCGCGCCAGATCATCCTGCAACTGTATGAGCAGATGAGGGACGCGCGCATCGTCATCCAGGTCACGGTAGGCCGTTTCCCATCCCTGCGCGTCGTACAGCCCGAGTTGTTCCGGCTGTGGCTTCTCGGGCGCGACCGGATCCTGGAATGGAATCTGTGTGATGGGCATGAACTCAGTTTGTCCGCGCTAGGCTTTGTCCAAGCGAGACTTGTCCGTTAGACACACATTCGCGTCGCTACGTTGCACCCGGTCTTCCCTCGGATGACCCCAGCGAACAAACGCGGCCAAGCTACCTTCATTTTCGCATCTTTCAAGCGATTTTGCTCTGACAAACGTCGCAGGACTTACGGGTGTAAACATTTGTAAATGCCTGCTCCATCCGCGTCTTCCAGAGCTTTAGAGGACTCGAGCCGGCAATTCACTCAGGTTTCAATGGATTGCGGTAGCTCTTGATTTAGCGTAGGCGCTTGATTTCGGGTGAGGAGCTGACTTCGGGTGGCGCGCCGCTTTAGCGCTGCGATAGCAGCCAGATCTCCGACTCCGGCTTTAGCCGCTGAGGCCCGCTCGCCGCATCACCAGACTGTCTACCTCTAAAGGAAGTCGTACGGAAAGCCGCTAGCTATCTTTGCGATAGAGGAGGTCCCGCATCGCTCGCCTGCGAGCCTCGTTCGCTTCCTTCAGACTCTTGCGCTCGTCGGCATCTGTGCTTTTTTTCGCTGTCGGCTGTGCGGACTCATCCTCGCTGCAAGCCGGGCAGCGGTTGGCAAAGCCGGGCTTATCCGGCTTCAGCTCAAACTCTTCTGAGCAAACCGCGCAGACTCGAATCGGAAATGCCATCCAAATATTATGCTACAGCTCCCGCGCAATTTTCATGGAAGCAGGCAGGCAAATTCCTCTAGTTGGGAGTTGTCAGTGCAATCGTGATGTTTCGCTAACGGCCTTACGAAAAGACAAAAGCGCCGGAGAGGAGTTCCGGCGCCTGAATTTTTCGGGAAGAGATGTTGGTCAGTAGCTCATTGAAGGCTTGTTGGTTGTAATGTCGCTCGATGTCATGTCGAATGTGAGCAGAAATCCGTTCGTGCCCTTGAACTCGAAAGCGTTCGGGCCCTCGCGATAGGTTTCGAGCTCATTCGGCATCATCACGAATCCATCGTTGCGGGGCGTCCCCCAGTATTTGACGTTCTTGAGCACCGCGGGTTCGTCCGTCATGCCCTGAAAGCGCTTGAGTTTGACCTCGGCCGTCTTTCCCCCGTTAACCAGCCCGACTCTCCTCCCATGCTCGCGAATCGCGCCCAGTATCCCGAGCGCTAGCGCGAGCGCAAGCCCTCCGTCCGAATTGCGAACGCGTTCTGTTCGCTTTCCAGAGCGGTCAAATATGCGTCGACCAGATGAACGAGTTCTTGCTTCAGTGCAGGAGAGTTCAGGGTGCCTCCGCGGGCGGCATCGTGAACCACCCCCTCGATCGCAGAGGAGAGCACATGCGCTCTGACCTCGCTGCGCGGATTCGGGCCCGATCTTTCGCTCGCCGCGATCAGCTTGGCGTAGAGGTTCGAGTATTCACTCTCAAACTGCTGGTGTACGGATTTTGAAATTTTTCCGCGCGGAACGTCTTCGAGAAGCACGCGATGAAGCGAGGGATGAATGGAGTGGGCTGCGATCATCCCCGAGATCAGCCCTTCAATGCGTGCTCGGCGGGAGGTGTGTTCGTCCGCGATCCGCAGCGCCCCGAGCACATCATCAAAGTGGCAGCGCAGGATTGCCTCTACCAGTGCCAGCTTGTTTGGAAAATACTGGTACAAGGAACCGATGCTCACGCCGGCGGCGTCGGCCACCGCATTCGTGGTGAAGCGCCCCCAACCTTGACGGTCGAGAATGCGAGCCGCGGCCTCCAGTATTGCTTCGACGGTTGTGCGGGCGCGCGCCTGGCGCGGCTCTTTTCTCATCATTCCGCGCGCCGCCAATATGCGAGTAGTCAAGAACGCTCCTCCGTGCAAATATGAGCATAACGCTCGCATTTGCTCAGGTTCTTGTCAAGAGCCCCGCGGCGAACGAAATTTCCCCTACAGGAGTATCCATGACCACCCTGCCAGGAACGAGTCGAGAAGTCAGATTGGCTGTCCAGCCTGCCGGTCTGCCCGGACCAGAGCACTTTGATGTGGTTGAGGTCCCGATGCCTGTACCACAGGTTGGCGAAGCGCTCATTCGAAATCGATATTTCCGGATTTCCGCCTCACTCCGCATGATGATCAGCGAAGGGGCAGAACGCGTGGAGGGCGTACCGTTTCCGGCTTTACGCCCCGGGGACACGCTCTGCGAGGAAACGGTTGGCGAGGTTTGGTCGGCTCCCACAGGTTGCGGACTGTCCGCCGGCGATAAGGTCCTGCACAATCTGGGATGGCGAGAGTTTGCGGCGGTCCCGGTGTGCGATTGCACCTTACTCGATGACGCGCTACTGGATGTAGCGGCGCATCTGGGACACGGGTGGACGGCCTACGCGGCTCTGACCCGTGGCGTACAGATTCTGCCGGGCGATACCGTATTCGTAACCAGTGCGGCTGGCGCTATCGGATCGATGGCGGGGCAGATTGCGCGACTGTTGGGAGCGGGCCGGGTGATCGGCAGCACGAGTTCGCAGGAAAAGGCGAGACGATTGGTTTCAGAGTTGGGATATGACGGCGCGATCGTGCGTGACGAAAAGTCGTTGACGGCTCAGCTTGCCGAGGTTGCACCCGACGGGGTGGACGTTTGCCTGGACACAGTGGGCGGCCCGCAATTGCAGGCCGCCGTCAAGGCTGCTCGAACCGGGGCTCGCTTCGTCGTGGTCGGGGCGTTGTCAGGACAGCTCGCCGCTCAAGGCACAGGCAGGACCGCGCCGGTACAACTTGATTCGTTTGACATTCTCCTGAAGAAGATCACGATGCGCGGTTACAGCGCGGATGACGATCCGGAGGTTCACGGGGAATGGACGCGCCGCTTTGCCGATTGGCTTCGATCAGGCGACATTTGCTTCCCGCATGTGACGATTGACGGCCTGGAGGCTGCACCTGGCGCCTTAAGAGATGTGACCAGAGGGGTGCATTTCGGGGTCGTACTAGTGAGGATTTGATTCCTTCCCATCACAAACTTCGGTGCATTGATAGTGAACGAATGCGACGTTGGCGGAACAAGGAGCCTCCACCCCCAAACGACCGTCCGAGACGCCCTCCGCCCTAGCCTTTGGCCTTCGCCAATCCCGCCAGCCCAACTCTTTTCCCATGCTCGCGAATCGCGCCCAGAATCTCGAGCGCCAGTGCTAACGCGCGCCGTCCGTCCTCCAGCGACACCACCGGCGTAGACCGCTCCCGCACTGCACGCAGAAACGCTCGCAACTCCGCATGCAGCGGCTCTTCCGACGTCACCGGCGGTTTGCCTACCTTAATTTGCGGATTGACCGTGGGCGTGCTCAACGCCGATCCATCTTCCCCTACCGTGAAAACCAGAACTTCCTGCCGTCCATAATCCACCGACACATATTGCCGGGGCTGAAAAAATCGCAGCTTGCGCACACGCTCGGTCGAGACCCGGCTGGCGGTAAAGTTCGCTACGCATCCGGACTCGAATTCCAGCCGCACGTTGGCGATATCAACTTTGCCGGAAAGAATCGGCAGCCCCACCGCACGCACTTCCTTCACCGGTGAGTCGGCAAACGAAAGCACGATGTCGAGATCGTGGATCATCAGATCGAGCACCACGTCCACATCGAGCGACCGCGGCGTGAACACGCTGAGCCGGTGTACCTCGAAGAACATCGGCTGGGTGAGCAGAGGGATTGTCGCCCGAACTGCTGGGTTGAAGCGTTCGAGATGTCCCACTTGCACCATGCGTTTGCTGGCAGTTGCGAGTTGGACCAACTCGTCCGCCTCGGCCAGCGACGCAGCCAGCGGCTTCTCGATCAGGACGTCCACGCCTCCGTTCATCAGCGCGCGCGCCACTTCCAGATGATGAACCGTAGGCGCTGCCACCGATGCTGCACGAATTTCGCTGTGCGTGGTCAGCATCTGCTCGACCGATCCAAAGGCGCGGCAGTCGAACTCGCGGGCCACCGCGTCGGCGCGATCCAGATTTGGGTCGACCACACCCACCAGCCGAACCGGCTCCCCTTGCTGTTCGAGTTCTTTATAAACGCGGGCGTGGTTGCGTCCAAAGACGCCCACTCCCACTACCGCAACGGAAATCGGATTGTCAGGTTGCAGGCGGGGACTCTCGGCTGGCTGGTTGCCACGTGGAACAAGGAATTGTAAACGCAAACCGATGGCGGAATCGCTAAATTCTTATTTCCCGTTCTGTGCCTTCTTCAAAATGGCAATCTGTCCCGCGTGATACAGCTCGTGCTGCGCCACTCCGTGCAGCATGAAGTAGAAATCATATTTCTTGCCGGGAACGCGGTCGCGTAATCGGGATTCCGGGAGCGCCTTAACGGTCTTTACCAGCACATCATGCGTGCGCTTCGCCTGAGCCACCGCCTTTCGCCAGGCAGATTCAGTAGGTTTTGGCACAACAGGGAAATTTGCGGTACCGGTGAGTTGCACCGTCTCTCCGTCGATCCGAAGGCAAGCCGCGTGGTCCCAGGCAGCAATGTGCAGCACAAGCTCCCAGATGCTGTGAACATCGGGCAAAGGCTTGGCAGCAGCCGTGGCGGCGTCCACATCCTGCAGCAGCTCCAGCAGCGCTGGACCGTGCCAGGCATCGCCTTCGAATGCGCGTCGCAGTTGGTCGGAGATAAGAGCAGATTCAGAACTGGTAGCAGTCATAGTATTGGTCTTATGATGTCAGTCCGCCACAATCGCGATGCCCGCCGCATTGGCTGCGTCAAGAATTTTATCGCCATCGAGCAATAAACATTTTCCCGCATCCAAAGCCAGGCACGTTGCCCCGGCAGCATGCATCACTTCAACAGTTTTGACTCCGATTACCGGCACGTCGAAGCGCATATCCTGATTCGGTTTCGCGATCTTCACCACAGTGAGATCGCGGCTGAGGGTGGAAGCGTCGCCGCGCAGCGACCGCATAATCTGTCCCGCACGCTCAATGGTGGCGTCGGTACCCTCCATCGCCTCCACCGCCACGCACGCGGCCTCGGCGATCACGACGGTCTGGCCAATATCATGCTGTGCCATGTGCCGCGCCACGGTGCGGCCGTAGTCGATATTCTGTCGTTCCTGTTCGCTGGCCGCGCGGCTCGTGCGCACGCCGGACTTCGCCAGTAGCGGCTCCAGAAGCCAGGTTGAATTCTCCAAAGTGATGCCTTCTTCCGCCAGAACCTTGGCCACTGCGCCAAGTAAGCTGTCGGTGTTCCGCGTGGTGAGCGACAACAGAAGCTTCGCCAGCCGCCAGTCCGGCCGGATGGCGGAAAAAATCTGCTTATGCTTCACCTGCCCCGCCATCACGGCGCGCTTTACGCTTTCTCGCTGAAATGTTTCAATCAGCTTCGAAAGCTCTCCCAGCGACAGCCAGTGCACCGACGCTGCGCCGTGCGACTCGATCTCAGGAAAAGCTTCTTCCTGGATCGCAATGACGACCACTTCGTATCCTGAGGCACGCGCGGCATCAAGCACAAGAAAAGGAAACTTGCCGTTACCGGCGATGAGACCGAGTTTCTTGTTGTGAGAAGGCATGAAGCAGACGCGAATCGGAGCAACGGGTCAGTCTAGCACTTGGGCCATCGAAGGACGGGAAGCGTCCTACTGCACCTTTTCCCAGACAATTTTCCAGCGTGCAACGGAGGGCTCATCTTTCTCGACATCGCTGAAGACCAGGCGGTGGCCTTCAAAGCGATAAGGCCGAATCTGTCGCGATCCCACATATCCGGGATTAGTAGCCACTTCCGGCAAATGAATAATCCGCTCCTGCTTCACGTCGATCTCATACCGGCCAGAGTAAGCAAAGGTGCCAGCTGCGGCAGCTATTTTTTCTTCCGGCGTGGCATGCGCCGGATCGGCCCATTCGAAACGGTCGGGATTTGTAAGCACAGCGCACATGTAACCATCTCGCTGGTACATGAGGAAGCCCTTAGCGTGCGGCCCAAAGGCAGGAAAGGGACGAGTGGTGCCGTCCTTCATGGTTTCTTTCGTGGAGACGAGCTTCCACGTGCCCAGAATTCGATCACGAACCTCTGATTCCACGGCAACCCCCACTGAACAACTCCCCTCATTTGATAATTCCCCGCGCCGACGCCTCGATGAACCGGATCAGTATGTCCACATCCTCACCGCGATCCGCCTCAGCTTTTAGCTTCTCCAGCGCCTGGGACGTATTCATTTTCGACGCCAGCAAAGTTTTGTAGGCATGGTGAATCTTACGAATGCGCTCCGGCGAAAAGCCACGGCGCTCGAGTCCGACCTTATTCATTCCATAGGCGTGCGTGTCGCGCGCCGCCGAGGTCATGGAAAACGGCAAGACATCCTGGGTGATGGTGGTGCCGCCTCCGATGTAGGAATGCGCCCCAATGCGCACAAACTGATGCACCGGGCAAAGCGC
>DATEQW010000109.1:0-9609 GCA_035272245.1 Candidatus Sulfotelmatobacter sp.
TTGGCCGACGCGTTACACCGCGGTGGGCGGAATCGTGATGCCAAACAGGAACTCGACTCGCTGGGCACTTTGAGCGCTGAACTCAATGCGCAGCGTTTGTATCTTCTTGGCCAAGTCGCCTTTGCCGCAAACGATAACGACACCTTCTACCGGACGGTCGACGAGTTGCGGCAGGTCGATCCGACCAGCCTGTGGCTGGAGCAGGCACTGCTCTCAGCTGCCAACTTGCATTTGGTCCATCACGAGTATGACCAGGCCCTGGACGCATTTCGTGAGGCGCAGCAGCGCTTTCCGGATGGTCCCCGAGCTTCCTACGTGCATTGGAAGGCCGCGTGGCTCACCTTGCGGCAAGGCCGCAACGAGGATGCCAAGAAAGCCTTCGAAGAACAAATCGCGCTCTATCCCTCTGGCGGAGAAACTCCTGCGGCCCTCTATTGGCGCGCCCGTCTGGCTGAAGAAGACAATCAGTTCGCGATGGCGCGCGCGTTCTATCAAAAGCTTTCGGACCGCTATCGCAACTTCTATTACGCGGAACTGGCCAGGCAGAGGTTGAAGAGTCTCCCTGCGGCCGGGGATGCAAGCACGCAATATGCCCTGCTGGATCGCATCCCTCCGCTCGACAGCAGTGGCAAAGTGACGGATTCGGAACCGCCCTCGGACGAACTGCACGTGCAGAAAGCCGAGCTGCTGGCGAATGGGGGGCTGGTTGATTTTGCCGTGCGTGAACTGCAAGCCGCCGCTGCTACCGACGGTGGAAGCTGGGCACCCGCAGAGACTGCGCAACTCTATGTGGAGACCGGACACTACGACCGCGCCATCGAGTACATGAAGCACTCCGCACCCAACTACTTTGCCCTCGACATTCCCGATTTGCCGAGAAAATATTGGGAGGCGCTTTTTCCGAAGCCCTATTGGGCTGATCTCAAACGATCTTCAGCGGCTAATGGGCTCGATCCTTACCTTGTCGCATCCCTGATCCGGCAAGAGTCTGAGTTCAATCCAGCAGCAGTTTCGCGAGCCAATGCGGTTGGACTGATGCAGTTGCTGCCGAAGACCGGCAAACTCGTGGCGAAAGAATCGAGGCTGAAGCGCTATAACGCCAGCCAGTTGTACACGCCCGCAGTGAATATGGAATTGGGTACGCGCTATTTTCGAGGCATGGTCGATAAATATGGTGGATCCTTCGAGTACGCGCTCGCTGCCTACAACGCAGGATCGGACCGAGTGAACGAGTGGCTGGCCCAGGGAAAATATCGCGATCCACAGGAGTTCGTCGAATCGATTCCCTTCACCGAGACGCGCGAGTACGTGCAGGCCATTCTGAGGAATGCCAGCGTGTATAAGCAGCTGTATGGAACGCCGTAACCGTACGGCGTGATGGAAGAGCAGCCCGCCGTCGGAGCCGGTGACCTTCGTTACGTGACAGCAGGTTATCTTTGCCTGCACTCTGTAAATGACTGCCAACCCTTGAGCCGACAGTTCATCACCAAGATTAATAACCAAAGGATTTGAGATTCCCGACACTAGTGAGTAACCTGTGAGCACTCAAACTATGCCAACACCAGTGGAAGTTCTTTCCCCCGGACCTGGGGTGCAACAACGGGAAGGAGCCGCGGTTGCCGCAAGCGGCCAGATCACGAGGGGCTGGACCTGGTATTTCGCGTTCTTCTTCATTTCCGGATTCTGCAGCATTCTCTACGAACTGATTTGGCTTCGCCTGGCCATGGCGCAATTTGGTGTTACCACGGCCATGGTGTCGATTGTGCTCTCCAGCTTCATGGCGGGATTGGGCATCGGTTCATGGGCCGCCGGGCATTTGGTGCGCAAGTACGCGAAGCGGCTCACGTCTCCGCCGCTCCATCTTTACGCAATGGCCGAGTTATTTATTGGCTGTTCCGCCGTGGTCTTGCCCCTGGAATTGCTGCTTGGCCGCTGGGTGTTGGAACATCTGGGGAACAGCTTTTCTCTGTCGTCATCGGGTTACTACGTTGCCGCCGGTTTCTGGGTGGCTAGCAGTCTGGTTCCGTGGTGCGCGTGCATGGGCGCTACCATTCCGCTGGGCATGTTTGCCATCCGCAGCGATAACCGCCTTGAGTCGCGACGTTCATTCAGCTTTCTCTATCTCGCGAATGTCCTTGGTGCCGTGCTGGGAGCGCTGATTCCACTGCTGCTGATCGAGGTTTTCGGCTTTACGGGCACTCTGCGATTTGGGATGGCGCTGAATCTCTTGGTTTGCGGCATTGCCCTTAAGATCGCGAACAAGCAGGCTCCGCAAGCGAGCGGCAATAACGAAGTCAAGCCCGATGCTCCAGTCCAGACCCTTCCCGCCTTGCGCCAGACGTTCGGAAACAGCTCACTCTGGTTACTATTTGCTACCGGACTCACCAGCATGGGCATGGAGATGGTCTGGACCAGGGAATACACGATCTATGTCGGCAACCTGGTCTATTCCTTCGCGACCATCCTGGGTGTTTATCTGGCCGCAACATTTATCGGATCCACCGTGTACCGGCTGTGGAGCCGGCGCCACAGTGGCGACGCAAGTCTGGTCTGGTTGTTCGTTTGGCTGGCCGCCTTGGTCCCTCTGCTCACCGCCGACCCGCGCCTGGAGATCCTTTCCTGGTGGCAGCGCGTGCCCCTGGGTATCGCGGCTTTTAGCGGTCTTCTGGGATTCGTGACTCCTAAGCTGGTCGACCGCTTCTCGGAAGGAGATCCAGACCGAGCCGGAATCGCTTACGCGGTAAATGTCGCCGGCTGCATCCTTGGTCCGCTGGTTGCGGCTTTTGTTTTGTTGCCCCATCTCGATGAGCGCTACGCTCTCGTGACGCTTGCTCTTCCCTGGTTGCTGGTCGCTCTGTGGTTCACCTTCCACCGGCAGCCTGGCTCGACAGAACGCCTCACCGTTCAGCGTGCGATAACATCCGTCGTAGTTTTGTTTGCTTCCTTCCTTTTGATCTTCAAAATGCAAGGATATGTGGAACAGTTTCCGGGGGCGCAGGTACGCCGTGACAGCACCGCTACCGTCATGGCGACCGGCCAAGGATTAGGTAAACGGCTTTACGTGAATGGTGTGAGCATGACCTACCTGACGCCCATCACCAAAGTGATGGCCAGCATGCCCCTGGCATTCCTCGACCGCCCTCCGCAGAATGCCTTGGTGATTTGCTTCGGCATGGGTACGACGCACCGCACGGTATTGTCCTGGGGAATCGATTCCACGGTTGTAGACCTGGTTCCGAGCGTTCCAGCTCTTTTCGGCTACTACCACGCAGACGCCGCGCAATTGCTGAGGTCGCCACGCTCGCACGTCGTGGTGGATGATGGCCGGCGGTTTCTCGAACGAACTACCGGACAGTATGATCTGATCGTAATCGACCCGCCTCCGCCAGTGGGAGCAGCGGGTTCAAGCCTGCTTTACTCCCGAGAGTTCTACTTCGCAGCCAAGAAACGATTGCGGCCGGATGGCATCCTGCAGCAATGGGATCCGGGTGGAGATTTAGTGACTACCGCCGCCATCGCTCGCGCCTTGACGGAGTCGTTCCCCTACGTTCGCGCGTTTATCTCGCTTGAGGGTGTGGGCATCCACTACTCAGCCAGCCGCCAGCCTATACCTGGCCGGTCGGCCTCTGAACTGGCGAAACGTATGCCACCCAGTGCAGCCGCGGACTTCATAGAATGGACCCATTTCACAAACCCGGAACAGATGTTCACGGCCATATTAAAGAGGGAAGTTCCGGTCTCCAGGGTGATCGCCCTGCGTAGCACTGCCCCTGCCGTGCAAGACGATCGTCCAGTAAACGAATACGATTTGTTGCGTACTCTGGGTGTGCATCTGCATTGAAGTTGGCTTGAAACTTTCCCGGAAACTGTATCTCTGCGCTTTTCCGAACTTTTCGGGGGATCGAAACAGCCCTAAAAAACTTCAGGATGGCTGGGCATTCTCTTGGACGTTCGATTTCGCGAACAGGATCTCGATAACCAGCAACCCCGCACCCACCACAATTGCGCTATCGGCTAGATTGAACACCGGCCACTGATACTGCTTCACGTAGACGAGCAGGAAATCCACCACGCGGCCGCGGGCCAGCCGATCCCACAGATTCCCCAGCGCTCCTCCCATAATCAGCGACAAGCCCACGCCGGTGGCAATGTGAGCCTGCTGGTTTTTCCAGAGCAGGATTGAAACCACCATCAGAGCGATCACCGAAAATGCGATTAGTAATCCGGTTTTCCAAGGCGCGGTCGAGTCGGCGAAAAGGCTGAAAGCGGCGCCAGTGTTCTCCGTGTGGGTCAGGCGAAAAAATCCTGGGATCACCTGGATGTGGGAGTAAAGACGAATACGCTGCGCCACAAGATGCTTGGTCCAACGATCCAGCAAGACGACAATAACAACAATGAGCAGATAGATGGCGCGCGCGGAGTTTTTGGTCATACCAATAGTGCCTGCAAATATCTTACCCTGCTCTGGCCGAGGACCGCTCGATCGAGCCTCAGCCACTGCAGTTCTTTTTTCTATTCCTCCTCCATTTTCATCTATCCCCGGCACAGGCTGTCCATGTATTCTGATGCCGCCTTGCGCTGGACTGCGCGCCGCGAAACGCGATCGGCGGTCTGCTGCGGGTTGTTCTAATTCTTATGTTTGCGAAAAGTCCTCATGGGTCTCTTGAAACGTTGGAAGGGTCGAACTCTGCTGTTCCTGGCGGTAGTGGGGCCGGGCATCATCACCGCGAACGTCGACAACGACGCGGGCGGCATCCTGACCTATTCGCAGGCCGGGGCGCAATACGGATTTCTTCTGTTGTGGACGATGATTCCTATCACGCTGGCGCTGATCGTCGTGCAGGAGATGAGCGCCCGCATGGGAGCCGTTACCGGCAAAGGCCTGAGCGACCTGATCCGCGAAGAGTTTGGACTGCGCATCACGTTCCTGATGATGCTGGGGATTTTGATTATCAACTTCGGCAACGTGGTTACGGAATTCATCGGAATCGCGACCAGCCTGGAATTGTTCGGGCTCACCCGCTATGTGACGGTGCCAGTGTGCGGCGTGATCGTCTGGCTGATCGTAGTGAAAGGCCAATATAAGAGCGTAGAAAAAGTCTTTCTGGCCGCCTCGTTCTTCTACATCACGTACATTTTTGCCGGAGCGCTGGCCCATCCACTGTGGAAGGAGGCGACCATCGCGACCGTCAAACTGCCCGCCCTCAAGGCATTCCGCGACCAGGCATATTTATTCATGGTAATCGGCGTGGTGGGAACGACCATCGCTCCCTGGATGCAGTTCTATCTGCAAGCCTCGGTCGTGGAAAAGGGCGTGACCCGGCGCGGACTGCAAGCCTCGCGCTGGGATGTGATCACCGGCTGCATTTTTACCGATGTGGTCGCATGGTTCATCATCGTGGCTTGCGCCGCAACGTTGTTCGTTCACGGATTTCGCGACATTAAATACGCGGCCGACGCGGCCCAGGCTCTTAAGCCACTAGCCGGGCAGTACGCCTACATTCTTTTCGCCGTCGGATTGTTCAACGCTTCTCTGTTCGCGGCCTCGATCCTGCCGCTTTCCACCGCCTACACAGTCTGCGAAGGCTTGGGCTTCGAGTCCGGCGTTGACATGAAGTTCAGCGATGCGCCGTTCTTTTACTGGCTTTACACGCTGCTGATCGTAGCCGGTGGGATTCTCGTGCTTCTGATCCCCGGCCCGCAGCTGGTGAGAATCGTTCTCTGGTCGCAGGTGCTGAACGGAGTGGTGCTGCCGTTCGTATTGATCTTCATGCTGCTGCTGATCAACAAGAAGGAATTGATGGGCGAGTATGTGAACTCGCATTTGTTTAATGCAGTGGCGTGGGCCACGACCATCATCGTGGCGGGACTTTCATTCGCGCTGGCGTTTGCCTATGTAGGCGGAAAAGCCGGGGGCTAGGTTAGCGAACTGCCAGTCTAGATTAGCCTTCCTGCCGCCAGATCTTTCACCAGGGATGCATCCGCCTCGAGAAAATCAAAAGACGGCAGAGTGTTGGGGACGGCCCACTGCAGATCGCGGAAGATGCGATTTTCCAGTTCGCCGTCATATTCCCGCACGATAAAAAAACGCAGTTCGACGGCGGCTCCATTCGGATACGTATGCTGGATGCGCGCGATCTCATCGCCGACTTTGGCGTGAATGCCTAATTCCTCTTCCAACTCCCGCCGCAGGGCATCGCGGGGCTGCTCGCCTTCTTCAATCTTTCCCCCAGGAAACTCCCACTTCAGCGGCATCGTCTGATGCCGGGTGCGCTGGCAGACCAGCAGCTTGCCGTCCTTCTCGATCACCGCCGCTACAACCCGTTTCATAATTCTGGACTGCTGGTGACGTGAAACGCGCTCGCCCTCGGATCCATGCAAACTTTAAACGCTGCCACGACGCGCCCGTGCAGCTGGCGAAAACTCAATGGAGAAGAATTCAGCCAGATGCGTCCGATCTCGGCAGTACGGACCCTGACCTTTTCGATCCTCACGGCCTCTCCAGCTTTTTTCCTACGAGTTCCGCGCAGTATTGCACGAGCCGTTGATCTTCGGCTGCGAACGCTGCAGGAAAATGACTGTCAATATCGAGTTCGCCGGCGACTTCTCCGTTCACGAAAACGGGTACAACAATTTCCGACTTCGTCTCCAGCGAACAGGCAAGGTAGCGGGAATCCTTGCTGACGTC
Source organism: Candidatus Sulfotelmatobacter sp. (assembly GCA_035272245.1). GTDB lineage: Bacteria > Acidobacteriota > Terriglobia > Terriglobales > Acidobacteriaceae > Sulfotelmatobacter. Next base: position 6,689 of record DATEQW010000109.1, read on the forward strand.
ATCGACCACGACCGTTTTGCCGCTGGAGGCCGCGGCTCCACAGATTCCTTGATTGAGCGGGATCCGCGTATGCGGAGTCATCGCGCCCACGAATGTTTCCAGCACCAGCACCGGCGGTTGGGTGCCAGGCTCCAGCATGTAAAAACCGACCCAGTTGTACTTCAGCATACGCTCGTGCAAAAGTTTGCAGATTGCCTGCATAAAGACCTTGGCTGCGGGTACGGCGCTTGCGAGCGCTCCAACTTCGTGGCGGACCTCTTCGATTCTGGTGGCGGTATGCATGAGCAAATCTTAACTCACAGAGCCAGATTCGCAGCTGTGGAAGACGGAACGCCGGTAATCTGGCGGATTCCTTCCGTACTCTCAAAAAGTTCGGGATGGATTGCAAACGCCAGCGCGTCCAATCCGCGAAGAAGCGTAGGCGCGGGCGTGTTGAGATATTCGTCGCGAATGCAGTAGACGCGGCCAGCCCGAGCCGCGCGAGTTCCCTGCCAGTTGCGGTCGGCCACAATTTTTTCCAGAGGGACACGGTCGCCCGCTCCGCACCAGGCCGCAATCCAGACCTCCGGATCCATACGGACAACTTCTTCGGCGGATATCTGCCGCCCGGGTACGCCTAGAAACTCGCCACCAGCAGCTTCCACTAATTCGGCAACCCATGGCTGCGACGCAATCAGGGGCTTGCCCCATTCTTCACAAAACACTCTCGGCCGAGGCAGCCCGGCGGTACGATCGCGAACCTCTTCTATATGCCCTTGCATTTGGCTGATCACCGCTTCGCCGCGCGCACTGGCTCCCACTGCGCCCGCGATGATGGCAATGTCGGCGTAAATGTCAGCGAGTGTTCTTGGCGCAAAACCCAAAAAACGCACCCCAGCCTTGAGAATTTCGATGACTGCCTTCTCCTGATAAGGAACAGAGCCGATTACGAGGTCGGGACGGGCCGCAATAATCTGTTCGGCGTTCGCAGTCCACGAATCGGCGAGGATGACGCGGGCTTGCGATCTAATTTCCGGAACCACTTCCGCGCAATATTTCGTGCATGCAACCACGCGATCGAGTTCGCCAATCGCAGCAAGAATCACGGTGGCACTGGGTTGCAGGCTGGCAATACGAAGTGGGGTGTGGTCGGGCATGAGAATCTATTGCCGGATCCGGCTTAGCGCGAGCGCGAGGGCCTCCACCGCCAGCTGGGCAGCGTGTGTTGAGGCCTGAGGCAGGCCGCCCACGGCGGCATTCACGTCCTCGCGCCGCAACTTCTTAGCTTCCTCAAGCGTCTTCCCTGTTGCTAGTTCCGTCAAGGCCGAACCGCAGGCAATCGCCGCCACGCATCCTTTGGCCTTGAATCGCACCTGTGCAATTCGGCCCGCGCTCTGTTTCAAGGTCAAACGGAGCACGTCTCCACAAGCGGGATTTTCAATTTCTGCCACGGCGTCGGCGTCAGCAATCTCTCCGGCATTGCGCGGATTCTGAAAATGATCGAGTAACTGCGCGGAATACATGGGCAAGACAATTGTAACTGGCGAACTTGACCGTAACATCTAACTCCGCGAAGGACTTCCCTCGGGAAAATATATTCGCCAGTTGCGCTCCCGGGCCGTCGTCTCAAGATCTGGATTTGGATTCACCGCGACCGCATTCCTTGCCATCGCCAGCATTTCCGTATCCCAGCGTGAGTTGCCAAAAGCGGCATCGATTCCGTTGCCGACGTTTTCGCGAAGCGCCTCCGGCTTGCCCGCGCCCGAAGGCACGCGGATCAACCGGTCGGTGGCGACACCACGATCAAGCTCCACGTTGGCTGCAAGAATCCGGTTCTCAGGTATGCCGAAATGTTTCATCCCGGCGCGGATCACCCATTCATTGGAAGAAGAGACGGCCCAGATCTCGCAACCGCTTTCCTGCAGACGGCGCACGAGTTCACGCATCTCGGGAAAAATCTGGACAACGAAGAACTCATCGAAGAAACGTACGGCGGCTTCCATCAGCTTGCGCTCCGGGATGCCCCGGTGCATGGTCACCATTTCGCCGCACATAGTGGTCTCGTCAACCTGACCGCGCTTGTAGGCCGCGTAACGCTCTCGCATCGAACGATCGAGAGCCGGAGCAACGATGTCGCCCTGCTTCAGTTCCCAATCGAAGAAACGTTCGCCAGCATCACCGGACCATAGCGTGCCATCGCAGTCAAATGCCGCGACGCGCGGCTGAAGACGAAGAATGGAGTCGAGGAATTCGTTGGTGGCCGGAAGAAATGCTTCCGCTTCTGCAGTGCTCATCTAACGACGATAACGTGCTTCGGGGAAAACGCGCAATGTCACAGCGATCGATCAGGATGAGCGCGTTAATAGTCCTGCATAGTCCTCGGGAGTGTTAATGTTCAGGGCCACCAGAGGATCGCCAACCGGAACGTACTGAATGTGATCCTGATGCGCGTGTTCAACGTCGCGCGCGGTGGATGTGACCGGGACGCGAAGGAATGCCTCGATCATTTCCCGGCCGACCAGGTAGGGGTGACCATGCTTGCCGGAGAATTCGGGGATGACCGCCCATACATTCTGATCGGAGATACCGAAAGCGTCCCGCAAAGTCTGGATCGTCGCGGCCCCGACAGGGGGCCGGTCCACCAGCGTGACCATCGCCGCATCGCGGCCGTGATCGAGCACCTCGTGCAGACCCACTTGCAGCGAACTGAACTGGCCGCGCTCCGGATCGGGGTTGATGACCAACGACGCCCCTTGCGCATAGATAATTGGCGCCAGCGCCTCTTCATTCTTACCGACCACAACCACCACGAACTCCGTGGCTGACGAAAGCGAGTGAATCGCAGCCGAGAGAAATGTCTCACTCGAAGGCGCTTGGCCCGGGACCGCTGGAGGCCACGGCAGTAGAGCCTTATCCCGGCCCATGCGCGAAGATTCTCCCGC
>DATEQW010000110.1:0-8814 GCA_035272245.1 Candidatus Sulfotelmatobacter sp.
CCCCGCGGCAACGCAGAACAACACCCAGGGATCGGTAGTCACTTCTGAAAAAAATAATGTGAAGCTGGAAAGCGGTACTCTGCTGCTGCTCCGCGTGAATTAACGAACTCATTGAGCGACAGAGACGATGGCCGCAAAGCCGTCGTTTCTCCCCTCACGACCACAACAGAAGTACTCTTCCCGTTCTTCAAGTCCTGTACAATTTTCCTTCCCATGAAGTCGTTAACAAAAGTGTGTTTCGCGGTGGCCGTTGCGATCACCCTGACCTTGGCGGCGCAAGCCGAACCGATCGCTCAGCTCAAAGCCACCGGCTACGTCAACGACTTCGCGCACGTTCTGGATCAGAACAGTATCGCGCAGATGGATGAGATCTGTCGGCAGATCGACGAGAAGGCACATGCCCAGATCGCCGTCGTAACCATCAAGTCTCTCGACGGAAGCGATATCGAAAGTTACGCGGTAGATCTTTTTCATCAATGGGGAGTGGGTAGCAAGCCCACCAATCGCGGAGTGCTGATTCTCTACGCGATTAATGACCACCGCGCCCGCATTGAGGTGGGCTACGGACTGGAGCCAATCCTGCCCGACGGGAAGGTGGGTGGATTTCAGCGTGAAGCCATCCCGCTGATGCGAGCGGGCGCCTACAGTCAGGCGCTGCTTCTAGTCACCGAGCGCGTTTCCAACGTCATCGCGCAGGACGCAGGAGTTCAGCTCACCACGCCGCTATCCGCGCCAGCTCCACCGGAGCGGGCAGAGCCTTCTGGCGGAGGGATATCCGCCGGTGGTGTCGTCCTGCTGATTGTCATTGTCTTGATCGTTCTATTCACCCCACTCCGCAGCGTTCTTTTCTGGATTCTCTTCTCCGGAATGTTCGGCGGTGGTGGCAGGGGCGGTGGAGGCTGGGGTGGAGGCGGATTCGGTGGTGGCGGGGGTTTTGGTGGATTTGGTGGTGGCAGTTCCGGCGGCGGTGGTGCAAGCAGCAGTTGGTAATCAGTGAGGACTCAAATGGTTCCTGAAAAAAAGATTAGCGAATTCGTCAGCCGGTTGCGTGAGGCCGGTGGAGCGAACCTGGAAAGTGTCATCCTTTTCGGATCGGCGGTGGCGGGAGATTTTCACCCCGAGTTCTCGAATGTGAATCTGTTCTGCGTGCTTCGCGACTGCTCATTTTCTGCTCTGCAAGCACTCACGCCCGTCATGAAATGGTGGGACGCGCAGAAGCAGCCGCCTCCCCTATTCATGACCCGGGACGAGATCCTCCACTCCGTTGATGTATTTACGATCGAGCTAATTGACATGAAGCAGCACCACCGCGTTCTTTTTGGGGAAGACTTTCTGGACGGGCTGGCCATCCCGCCAAATCTGCATCGCGTGCAGGTGGAATATGAACTGAGAGAAAAACTCGCCTTGCTGCGTCAGCATTTGCTTCTCGCTACGGGCAACGACTCGCGCATGTGGGACGTACTGACCCGATCGGTTTCCTCATTCGCCACGCTGTTCCGCCACGCGTTGATGGTGCTAGGGCACGATGCGCCAGTCGGGAAACGCGAAGCGGTTGAAGCGCTGGCTCAACAGATTGGATTTGATCCCTCCGGCTTTTTGCATGTGCTCGACGTCAGAGAGCAAAAAGCGGAGCGTAAGAAGCTCGATGTTGCAGACGTCTTCTCACGATATCTGACAGCCCTGGAGCAGGTAACAGCGGCTGTTGATAAAATGCTGGATTCCGGAACCGGACAATCTTCGTAGAGTCGATTCGTGCATTTCAGGAGAACATCATGAGCAAGGGACTCATCGCAGTCGTGGTCGTGATCGCAGTTATTCTGTTGATTGTTCTGTTCGCTTTTGGCCAGTACGTCAGCGTAAAGAATACGCTGGTCAGCAAGAATGAGGCTGTGAAGGCGGCGTGGTCGCAGGTGGACATTGTGCTGCAGCGTCGTGCCGACCTAATTCCAAATCTGGTCGAGACAGTGAAGGGCTACGCACAGCAGGAGCAAACGGTTTTCGGCGATATCGCAAAAGCACGTTCTGCGCTGCTTTCCGCGGGCTCCCCACAGGAAAAGATTGCTGCAAACGGACAACTTGACGGAGCGCTCGGACGCCTGCTGCTCATTGTCGAAAACTATCCTCAGTTGAAGTCCAATGAGAATTTTCTCCGTTTGCAGGATGAACTCGCCGGCACTGAGAATCGTATCGCGGTCGAGCGTAAGCGTTATAACGACACGCTGCGCGACTACAACACCTACGTGCAGCAGTTCCCCAACAGTTTCTTTGCTGGCATCGCAGGATTCAAACCCAACGAAGCTTACTTCGAGGCTTCGGAAGGATCGCGCGTGGCTCCGAAGGTGAACTTTTCAAGTCCAGCGACAACGGCGCCGCAAGCGACTCCTCAGCCTGCGCCCGTGCATTAGAAGTTCTTGGAGAGAAGCTGACAGCGGCTGGGTTTCACGCGGGCAGATCCCAGCCTTCGTCTTTCATTCTTTTGTTCGTCCACTGCTGTAGCTGTGCGAACAGCGCGGGATCGATGACCGCGAAGCGAAGGCCTACACGCCCTTCGTCGCCCATCCACACGATCCGCGCCTTGGCTCGAAAGACGTGCTCGGTATCAGGCAACGGAAAACTGACTTCGAGTAGCCCAGCGAAGCGCATCGGTTCTTTCAGGCCGTCAAGTCCCATTCCGCCTGTGCTCAGATTCACGCCTTGAACACACGCCTCGTCTCCCTGCTGGTTCTTCAGCGTAACGTTCAGCTGAATGCGGGCACGGAAAAACTTCTGCTGGTCGAGGCTGATGAAACCCAGAGGATTTGTGCCGTCTCCGGGCGCGACGCTGATGTTGTACTCCTTGAGTTTGCGGCTGAGTGTCCGTCGCGAAATGCCCAGTTGCTCTGCCGCTTGCCCGCGATGGCCGCCGCTTCTCTCGAGGGCGCGGATGATCATCTGCTCTTCCATGCTGTCGAGGTTCCCGATCGGCATGGATGCAGTCTGGCGAAGAGCGGCCGGGCTGCCGGACATCGCATCTGCGATCTGAGAGGCTTGGATCTCGGGATGGTTGGCTTGCACAGCAACTCTTGCCACCAGGTTTCGTAGTTCCCGAACGTTGCCCGGCCAGGAGTGGGAGAGCAATGCGGTGACAGCATCGGCCGCGAACGAACTATCCGGAGTTTTGAGTTTAAGAAAGTGCTCAGCCAGAGCCACGACATCCTCGGGGCGCTCACGCAGCGGCGGTACGCGGAGTTGAAACTGTCCCAGGCGATGAAAAAGGTCTTGGCGAAAACGGCCGGCCGCGACTGCCCCTTCCAAATCCTGATTCGTGGCGGCGACGATGCGAACGTCCACTTTAGTCTTGTGATGCCCGCCTAGCCGGTAAAAGGGATAACCATCCAGCACCCGCAGCAACTTGACCTGCGTGTGCAGTTGCAGCTCTCCAATTTCGTCGAGAAACAGCGTGCCCCGGTCAGCCAGTTCAAACAGGCCAGGCTTGGAAACATCAGCGCCGGTGAAAGCGCCCTTTTCATACCCGAACAATTCGCTCTCCACCAGATTCTCGGGAAGCGCTGCGCAGTTAATGTCGACCCACGGCCGGCTGCGCCGATGCGAGGCTTTATGAATCGTGCGAGCGATCAGCTCCTTGCCGACTCCAGTTTCTCCCGTAATCAGAACCGTCTCAGTATGCCCGGCCACGCGATCCACCATGCGCATGAATCTGTGCATCAGGGGACTGGCGAGAACAAAAGCCGAGCCGTCAATCTCGCGAGACTCGGTATGCGGCGCTTCCCCGTCTTCTTGTCCATCTGCCGGGAGGTGCTGTTTGCCTGTATCCGATGGCTGGGCGTTTTGTGAAGCTGGCAAGAACAGAGCGATCATGCCGGTCGCAGCGGATCTGCCATCTCGCAATAACGTGACCAACAGCTCGCCAGTCAGTTCTTTTCCGGATTTGTCTTTGTGCTGACAGGGGCAGCGATAACATCCACTGCCTAAGACCGCCGCTAGGATGTTCTCGAAACTGCTCGCGGTTGACGCGAGAGCCGCCAGTGATTTTCCGAGAATATCCGGGGGAGCGAGGCCGAGGAGCGCCAACGCAGCCGCGTTATACCCGGTAATCGTGCCCTTGAGATCGGTCGACAATAGGGGTATCGCCGCGGAAAACCGGGAATCGGGGGCGATTGCCGGAGCCGCCCCGAAAGCTTGACCACTCCCGGAGCCAGCCGCTTCCGGCGGTTGCTGCGAATTGAGATCCAACAGTGACATCTCTGTGCGTTTGGACTTGATGTTGACACAGAGAACCACGGTTGCAGGAAGTATGCAGCCTGCGCGCGTAACGAAGGTAATTAGTTACCGGTCCACGCAGACCCATCCAGATTTAAAACACCGTCACGCGAATAGCCAAAAAGCGCAATCGATCTTTGTAGTGTTACCACGGTAAGCTTCTTATCCCCCTTTTATGACAATAGGATCGTGATGATCAGACCTCAACCCGAGGTTGCGTGGAACAGCTCGTTCCAGGCAACGCGGGAGGTGTGTTTGCAGGGCGCCGCAACGAACGATCTTATGTCCGCGAAGACGAAATTGTTTGTCGGAATCACCGCCTCGGTCGGCCTGGCGGTGCTGTGCTCCGCGGTCTGGCACTGGCAGTCCGCCGATCTCGCTCGCTTTCTCTGCTATCTGGCGGTCGCCGTCTTAGCCTCCGGCCTGAAGGTGCAATTACCCGGCATCGACGGCACTATGTCCGTAAATTTTCTCTTCATCCTGCTCGGCGTAGTGGAGTTGACTCTGCCGGAAACACTCGTCATCGGCTGCACGGCCAGTCTGGTGCAGAGCGTATGGCAGGCTCGAAAAAAGCTGGATCCAATCAAAGTAATCTTTAACGTTTTCGGGATGATGGCCAATGCCAGCGCGTTGTGCTACGTAACCTACCACCGGCTCGATGCCAGAATGGCCGCCAATAAGCCCGTGCTGCTGATGGTGGCGGCGCTGGTTTTCTTCCTGGCAAACACACTGCCAATTTCCGTGATCATCGCTCTAACGGAAAATAAATCGGCTCGCAAGATTTGGTCCGAGTGTTATTTCTGGTCATTCCCCTACTACATGGTTGGGGCCGCGGCCGTGGGACTGGTAGGGGTCATCAACCGCCGCGCCGGATGGCAGACGTCCCTTCTGGTTCTGCCGTTGATTTATTGGGTTTACCGTTCCTATCGCCTTTATCTGGCGCGACTCGAGGCCGAGAAGGACCGCGTCGAAATCGAGAAGCGGCACGTCGAGGAAATCGCGTCGCTGAACATGCGTACCATTGAGGCGCTGGCGCTCGCCATCGAAGCCAAGGATCACACCACGCACACGCATCTGCAGCGTGTACGGACCTACGCCGTAGAAATCGCGAAAGAAATCGGCCTGTCGCCGGATGAAATCGAAGCTCTACGCGCAGCCGCTCTTCTGCATGATATCGGCAAGCTCGCGGTTCCAGAACACATCATCAACAAGCCGGGCAGGCTTACTCCGGAAGAGTTCGAGAAGATGAAAGTTCATCCCCTAGTGGGAGCCGAGATTCTCGATCGTGTTGCTTTCCCTTACCCGGTGGCGCCCATCGTGCGCTCGCACCATGAACGGTGGGACGGGTCAGGATATCCGGCAGGCCTTGCCGGAGCAGAGATTCCAATCGGCGCTCGAATTCTGGCTGTGGTCGATTGCCTTGACGCTCTCGCCTCCGATCGCCAGTATCGCCCCGCGATGCCGCTCGATCAGGCCATGAACAAGGTCAAAGAGCGGGCTGGCTCTTGGTTTGATCCCACCATCGTGGCGCTTCTCGAGAATCGTTACGTGGATCTCGAACGCATCGCTCAAACCCATGAGGCCGGTTTCATTCCATCCGGATTCTCTAGAGGTCTCCGCGTAGAACGCGGCTTGGCTCCGGCCACCGGATTCGAGAGACAGGCCGAAAACACTCAATCCGAATCCGATTTCCTCACCTCGATCGCATCCGCGCGACAAGAGGCGCAAGCCATGTTCGAGCTGAGCCAGGACCTGGGAAACTCACTCAGCCTCAGCGAAACGCTCTCCGTGCTGTCCATGCGATTGCGCAAGTTGATTCACTACGACTCCATCGCCGTGTTTGTAAACCGCAATGGCTGGCTCCTGCCGGAACTGGTAAGTGGAGAGAATTTTCGCGTGCTGTCGTCGTTGAAAATACACATGGGCGAGGGCTTGTGCGGCTGGGTCGCGGAAAACTGCAAACCGATCATCAATGGGAACCCACAGGTGGAAGCAGGATTCAGCGCTGATCCGGAAAAATTTGCAGCCCTGTCGTCGGCGCTGGCCGTTCCGTTGGAGGGGTTAAACGGCGTAGTGGGCGTGCTCGCCATGTATCACGCGAATCAGGATGCCTTTACTCCCGACGACTTGCGAATTCTGCTGGCCGTCGCCTCGAAAGTGGCTCTTTCGGTCGAGAATGCGCTGAAGTACCAGCAGGCTGAGAGTTCAGCGACCACCGATTTCCTGACCGGCCTGCCAAACGCCCGGTCACTGTTCGTCCATCTGGCGCAGGAAGTGTCCCGCTGCCGTCGCATGAAGACATCGCTCGCCGTCATGGTCTGCGACATCGATGGGTTAAAAAAGATCAACGACTCCTTCGGACATCTGGAGGGCGACAAGTTACTGCGCGAGTTCAGCATTCGATTGAAGGAAGCCTGCCGCGGATACGATTACGTAGCGCGCATGGGCGGCGATGAGTTTGTAGTCACCGCACCAGGACTCACTCCGGAAGCCGCCGCCGAGAAGGCCAGCCGCTTGAACGATGCCGCCATCGAGGCGGGACGCCACACCTGCGGGCGAGAGGTGACTACATTAAGCGTGGGTACGGCGTTCTGTCCGGAAGACGGCTATGACGTCGAGGCCCTCCTCGCGGAAGCCGACCGTCGGATGTATTCCGTAAAACAAAACCACTACGCTCAGGCCGCCGCCGCACCCTCTTTGATGCAGGGCGCTTCGGGGAAATAAATGCTGAAATCAAGAATTGCCGGGCACGCCCTCGCGCTCATAGCCACCGTTCTGCTCGGAGGCTTTCTTTCCGCCACATTGGTAAGGCTTGCGCCGGGTTTCGATGCGGATGAGCAACAACTCGATCCTCACCTGAGCGCCGAGAGCGTGCAGGCGTTGCGGGCAGCCCGGCAACAGGATCACAACGTGTGGCGTTTCTATTTCTCCTACATGAATCGTGCGGTGCATGGCGACCTCGGCACTTCTCTCGCGTTGGCGCAGCCCGTGCGAACTCTCTTGCGGGACCGCGCCCCTCTCACTCTTCGTCTCCTGGCCTTTGGACTCGGTCTGGCGTGGGTCGCAGCCATGAGCCTCGCACTGACCGCTGCCTGGTTGCGTATCTCTACTTACGACGCGCTGACCACAATGGTGAGCGGAACGTTCCTGTGCATCCCGGCCGCTGTTCTGGCATTGTTTTCCGTCCTCTGGAATGTTCCTGGCTCATTGGCGATTGCTCTGATCGTGTTCCCGCACATTTACCGCTATGCGCGAAATCTTCTGGCGAAATCCTACTCGTTGCCCCACATCATCACGGCAAGAGCAAAAGGCTTGGGAGAAGCTCGCATTCTTTTCTGGCACGTCGTTCCCGCAGTAGCGCCGCAACTGCTGGCGCTCGCTGGCGTGTCGGTCAGCATGGCGGTTGGGGCAGCGATTCCGGTGGAAGCCCTGTGCGGACTTCCGGGCGTTGGACAGCTCGCATGGCAAGCGGCGATGGCGCGCGATCTGCCACTTCTGGTAAACATCACGATCTTGGTGACGCTGGTAACCTTGCTGGCCAATTCCGGAGCAGATGTAATCGCTCTTATGGTTCGGGGCCAGAAATCGTGAATCTCTGGCGGAAGCTGGCGTGTGTCGCCTTGGCCGTAGTCGTGTGCACGTCCCTCGCAGCGAACTGGCTTGCTCCCGCGGGGTATGAAAAGCAGTACCGGGAAGCTACGGACGCTCCACCATCCCACGTGCATTGGCTCGGAACAGATGAACTCGGCCGGGACCGCTTTGCTCGCGTGCTCTACGGAACTCGCATCTCACTGCTGTTGGCGCCTGCGGCGGCGCTGCTTTCCACACTAATGGCGGCATTCATCGGTGGTCTCGCGGGATATCTCGGCGGGATCTGGGCACGCTTGGCGATGGGAGTAACAGATCTTTTCTTGTCGCTGCCTTGGTTGTTCTTGCTAATCACCGCACGGGCATTCATGCCGCTGAACGTAGCTCCACTGATCTCGGTGATGGTCACTTTTCTGTTGCTCGGGCTGTTGGGTTGGAGCACCGCTGCGCGAGTGTTGTGCGCAACTGCAGCATCGTTGCGCTCGGCAGATTTTGTTCGTCAGGCGCGCGCCGCGGGCCTCTCCGGAACAAGGCTTTTCTTGATCCATGTGATGCCGAACTTGAAGCCGGTCCTGTACGCGCAGTTCTGGATCTCGATCCCGGTCTTCATCTTGAGTGAAGCGAACCTGGGCATTCTCGGACTCGGTGTGGCCGAGCCCATGCCGTCGTGGGGAAGTCTGCTGAGGGAGTTGGAAGGCTTGGTCTCCGTCAGAGAAGAGCCTTGGAAGTTTGTGCCGCTGGTTCTGCTGGTCGTGGTCGTGATGTCGTTTCAGCTTCTGCTTTCCAGGCAGGAGGAAGTGCTGGCGTGAGGCACGAGGAGAAAATGCGGGGAGAAATGAAAAAGAAACGCAAGATTGCGCTCGTGCTTATCATGCTCTGCTTAGGATCTCTACTGGGGCGCGCGCTGGCCCAAGGCGGTGGCGAACTCAGGTTTTGTATACGCATGGAGCCCAAGACATTTGATCC
>DATEQW010000111.1:0-11731 GCA_035272245.1 Candidatus Sulfotelmatobacter sp.
CCATTTCTTTCGAAACCTCCTCACGCGATCAAGATCGAATCGCCGATCGTACCTCGGTAGATCGCTTTGCCCATCCACCGTTTTCTACAGAAAACCCCTTAGACCCCTCAGCAATGCTACGGATACCCAACCCCTACTCCCGTACGCCATTTTAAACATCGAGCATTCTTGGACAAGCAGAAATCTGAAACGATTCTTTGTCTGAAGTGTCATTCGAGCCGTGTCTTGTAGGTCGGGTAGTTTTTGGATCTACAGTGCTTACTGAATCCCAACTCGTTGGAGGAAAATTGGCCGGCGCCATTCATGGCAAGAATCTGCAGGCGACCAATCAGCTGCACCAGCCGCACTCCGACCCGCGTGCCGATACTGGATGCGCGGGCTTGAACAACATTCTGAATGGCGGTTTTCCACGCGGCCGCCTTTATCTCATCGAAGGCGATCCGGGAGTTGGAAAGACAACCCTGGCCTTGCAATTCATGCTTGAGGGCGTAAGGCAAGGGGAGCGCACGCTCTACATCACCCTTTCCGAATCGCGTTCTGATCTGGACCATTCCGCGCGTTCGCATGGACTCTCGCTGGACAAGATTGAGATCGTCGAGTTGCTTCCCAATGAAAACGATCTGCTCCCGGAACAACAGTACACGGTGTTTCATCCTGCCGAAGTCGAGCTGAACGACCGTATGCAACGCATCGTCAAGGAAATTCAGCGCGTTCATCCCGACCGGCTGGTGATCGACGCGCTCAGCGAATTGCGCATGCTGGCCAAAGATCCTCTGCGCTACCGGCGTCAAATTCTGTCGCTGAAAGACTTCATGGCCGATCAAGAGTGCACCGTTCTGCTGCTCGATGACCGCAGTTCGCGTGAACCCGATTTGCAGTTGCACAGCGTGGTCCACGGCGTCGTCAGCTTGGACAAAGTGCCTCGCCCATATGGCAAGACGCGCCGCCAGATCGAGATTGTCAAGTTGCGCGGTTCGGCATATCGCGAAGGATTTCACGATTATTCGATTGTGACCGGAGGCGTTGTAGTTTTTCCACGTCTGGTCGCAGCGGACTCCCGCTCGGAGCAACCGCCCGAAGCGGTGTCCAGCGGAATTGCGGAACTGGATGCGCTGACCGGAGGCGGCCTGGATCGCGGCACCAGCACTCTCCTGATTGGTCCCGCCGGTTGTGGCAAGACGAGCATCGCAGTCCAATGGGCTGCAACCGCGGCAAAACGGGGCGAATCTTGCGCGATGTTCACCTTCGAAGAGGCCCCCCACACCTTGATGACGCGCGCGGCTGGCCTGGGCATCGACATTCGCCCGCACCTGGCCAGCGGCAAAATTGTGATCGAACGCATCGATCCTGCCGAAATGTCCCCCGGAGAACTGGTTGCGAACGTGCAGCAGCATGTTGAGCGCGAAAACGTTCGTCTCGTCCTTCTCGACAGTCTGAACGGCTATCTTCAGTCGATGCCCGGGGAGCAGTTCCTGGCCGTGCATCTGCACGAACTGCTGGCCTATCTGGGAAATCGCGGCGTGCTCACGATCATGATTCTGGCTCAAGCCGGTACCATTGGCTCCCCGCTGCAGAGCGCGGTCGACGTCAGCTATCTCGCCGACAATATCCTGCTCCTGCGCTACTTCGAAACTCATGGCGAAGTACGCCAGGCCATCTCCACCATCAAACGCCGTAGCGGCAGTCATGAGCACACTATTCGGGAGCTCAAACTGGGTCCCGATCGGATTCACATCGGACGACCCCTGCACGACTTTCATGGCGTGCTCACCGGCACTCCCACATTTCTTGGCGGATCGAAGGAGAGTTGAGTGGCAGCGATGTCGACCTTTCTCCATGCCGATTATCGAGTCCTGGTGCTGGCTCCATTTGGCAAGGATGCCGTCCTGGTCCGCGAAGTGCTCGAGCGTTCCGGTATCCCCGTAGGAGTTGTAGGAAACGTGGAGGCGATTGCGCGCTGCGTCGGCGGAGGTGCCGGAGCGGCGATCGTCGCCGAGGAATCGCTCGACGAGGAAGGCATCGAACTCTTGGGCCGTAGCGTCACTGCGCAGCCCACATGGTCGGATTTTCCGATCATCGTGCTCACCGGTGGCGGAGCCACCACCCCTTACACAGAAATGATGGTTCGCTCGCGTACGCCGATGGGCAATATCAATTTGATTGAACGACCCCTGCGTCCCGCCACGCTGATCAGCAGCGTGCGCACCGCGATTCGCTCACGGAACCGCCAGTATGAAATTCGCGATCATCTGGAAGAGCGGGAGCAGGCTGAGGAAGAATTGCGACGGGCGCATGGCGAATTGGAGTCGCTGGTGGAAAGGCGAACCGTGGCGTTGCGAAAACTTTCCGCCCGGTTGATGCGCGTACAGGACGAAGAACGCCGACGCATCGCCCGCGAACTCCACGATGGATTAGGCCAATGGCTGGCGGCGGCGCAGATCAACGTGGATATGGTGCTGCTGCGCGCCGGCGGAAACCCGGCGCCCATGCTCGAGGAAACGCGCAAGCTGATCGACCACGCGGTCTCCAGCATTCGCACCATGTCGTATCTCTTGCATCCTCCGTTGCTGGACGAGGCGGGCTTCGAGGCGGCGGCGCATTGGTTCATTGACGGCTTTGCCAAGCGTTCTGCGATCACCGTTAAGACCAACTTTTCTCACCCCGACAGCCTTCCGCCGGGAGACCCGAAACCTGCCCGCATGCCTGAGGTCGTCGAACTCGCGCTCTTCCGCGCGCTCCAGGAAGGCCTCACCAATGCCCATCGCCATTCGGCGAGCACGAATGTCGAAGTCAGTTTCCAGAGACTCCCCGATCGCGCCGTCCTCGAAATCCGGGATTTTGGCCGCGGGCTTCCTCAGGTCGTCATGGATCGTTTCCACCGCATCGGGGCAGGTTCCGGCGTCGGGCTTGCCGGCATTCGCGAGCGGATGAAAGAACTGGGCGGCGATTTCACCATCTGCTCGACCAACGCCGGTACGACTCTGCGCTCCGCAGTGCCGCTGCACCTGGACGCGCTTGCGACGGAGGCCACGCCTATTCCCGAAGTAAAAGAAGCGTCACCTTCAAAAACGCGCGTCGACACTCTTGTCGCGGATGCAGAGCGGGCTTCATGAACGTGAAGGTCACGGCATTCTTACGCCAATGTTTGCACCTCCACGGAAAGCACCGCCGGAAGGTCGCGCACGATTGGATTCCAGCTGTCTCCGGCGTCGGCCGAGGCATAGACTTGTCCGCCGCTGGTTCCGAAATATACTCCGCACTTGTCGAGTGAATCGACCGCCATCGCGTCGCGCAGCACATTAACGTAGCAGTTACTCTGCGGCAATCCCTTCGTCAATGGCTCCCACTCATTTCCTCCCGTGCGGCTGCGGAAGACGCGTAGCTTCCCGTCGGGAACAAAGTGCTCCGAGTCACTTTTGATGGGCACGACGTAAACCGTCTCCGGCTCATGCGCATGCACGTCGATGACGAATCCAAAGTCCGTCGGCAGGTTTCCGCTGATCTTCTGCCAGGAATCGCCGGCGTTATCGCTGCGCATCACATCCCAATGCTTTTGCATGAACAACACGCCCGGCCGCGAAGGGTTCATGGCAACGTGGTGAACGCAGTGCCCAACCTCGGCCGTTGGATCGGGAATGTATTTCGAATACAACCCGCGGTTGATGGGCTGCCAGGTCATGCCGCCGTCATCGGTACGGAATGCGCCGGCCGCTGAGATGGCAATAAAGATTCGGTCTGGATTGCTGGGATCGAGAATGATGGTGTGCAAACACATCCCACCCGCACCCGGCTGCCACTTCGGGCCGGTGCCGTGGCCACGCAGTCCGGAGAGTTCCTTCCAATTCTCTCCGCCGTCCGTCGAGCGGAAGAGAGCGGCGTCCTCCACACCCGCGTAAACCGTCTCCGGATCGGTGAGCGACGGTTCGAGATGCCACACCCGTTTGAACTCCCAAGGATGCTGCGTGCCGTCGTAAAACTGATGCGTGGTCAGCGGCTTGCCCGTTTCCGCAGACACGTCGTAGACGAACTTGTTGCTTACGCCTTTCGGCGGACCGCCTGCAGGCGGCTCTCCGGGCGGCGTTCCAGGCTGGTGCCAGGTCTTGCCGCCGTCGTCCGAGCGCTGGATCAACTGCCCAAACCAGCCGCTGGATTGTGACGCGTACAGCCGGTTCGGATCCACGGGCGATCCCTTCACGTGATACATCTCCCAGCCCGCAAAATGTGGGCCGCTTACATCCCATTTTTCCCGCTTGCCATCAGCCGTCAGGATAAACGCTCCCTTACGCGTTCCCACCAGAACTCGCACGCTGCTCATCGCATCCTCTCTTGGTTGAAATTTGTTTCCTCGCCGCTCGACCGTCCCCTTGTTTGTTCTCAAGCTCTTTTGTAACTCAGAATCACGACTCCCGATGCCAGAACCTTCGTCGCCAGAAGTTTCAGGTGAATTCGTTCAGTGATGCCAGTAAACAAGGGTGTGCCTTTGCCGAGAAGAACGGGATTGACGATGACCCGATACTCATCGACCAGCCCCCACCGCAACAGGGACGATGCCAGCTTGGCGCTGCCCAACACCACTATGTCCTTGCCTGGCTGTTGCTTCAATTCCGATACTTCTTGTTGAATGTTCGCGCTTACCAGTCTCGAATTGTTCCATTCCACTGTTTTCAAAGTCGTGGAAAAGACAATCTTCGGCAAATGGTCCATCTGGTCAGCGATTTCATCGGGCGCGGCAGTCGGCCAGTAAGCAGCCATAAGTTTGTAGGTAGTCGCGCCGAACACCAGGACGTCAGCTCTACGCAGCATATCATTGGCATATTCGTGAAATTCTTCCTCCACAACATGCCAATCCAATTCCTTGCTCGGTCCTTCGAAGAAGCCATCTACCGATGCGAGATTGGAAACAATGACCTTCCCCATTTATTTCTCCAAGAGTTCGGTAGTGTTTCTTACCTCGGCATTGCTGAGATCGAACGTCAGTGTGTGACCGCTAGTGCATCCGTTCCGTCCGACCACTTGCCCACCGGAATGAGGAACACGGTCAATCGGTCTAGATTGTCGACAGACGCCAGAACCGGTGAGCCTGGCAGATCTGCGCCCCAAGTTGCCGCATCCATTTGCGGAACGAAAAACATCAGGTGGGGGTGCCAGTTTCCGGCGCTATCGTCTAAGTATTGTTGTCTTGACATCATGTAACTCATCGCGCCGGGCTCCGGCATCGGCAACTCCTTCTTGGCGAAAGCGGCCTTGATGCTTTCGATCATTTGGGCCTTGGATCTTCCCTCCAATATCAACTCGGTCTTCTTCACGGTGATTGGGAGGTAGGTTCGCGCAGCTGGCGGGTTTAAGCAGATCGCACCCCGAATCTTTGGATTCCAGAAAATAGGGTCGTCGATTCCAGCGATCCACGATCGCTCCACCAGACACACAAAACCGTTCTTGCCTTTCACTGCCGTTTCGTAACCGTGTGCTCCCATGACCAGGACCTCGGCATCGCGTGAGATGGATTCCGGAGCCGCGCTCCGCGCCAGGGCGATTTCGTCCTGACGTTCCATCATGTACTGCGCAACCGGAGCCATGCTCGGATAGAGCGTTTTGGCCTCTTGGCCCTGCGCTTGCCACGCCACGCCCAACCCGAGAGCCAGTGCAAAACTTCCCAATACGATTGCCCGGACTATTTTTCGATTCATCGATTTCCCCCAGACCGCGAAAGTATCCAACATTTTACTTGCGAAATGCAAGTGATAATTTACAATTAGAGAAAAAGACGGTGTCGAAACCTGCAGACCCAAAGCGCCGCTCCGGTTGTCCGCTCAATGCTTCGGTAGAGATGTTGGGCGACCGCTGGTCCCTGCTGATCATTCGCGACATGATGCTGCGCGGCGCCCGCACTTACAAAACATTCCTGGAATGTTATGAAGGTATTGCCACGAACATCCTGGCCGATCGCCTGCGCCGGCTGGTGCAGTACGGAATCATCAAGACGGACGCGGATCCATCGGACGGACGCAAAGTGATCTACTCACTTACGAGGAAGGGCATCGATCTGGCCCCGGTGCTGACCGAGATGGTGCTGTGGGCGGCTGCGCACGAAGACACCGGCAACCACGAGCTCGTTCGGCTCATGCGGGCGGACAAGGAGAAGTTCATCGCCGGAGTGCGCCAGCGCTGGGCAAACCGTGGTTGAGGCCGCTACTGGGCTCAAACCGCGCGTCGGTTAACATAGTTGAGTGTCGAATCGGGTCTCCAAACCAGCGAAACTCAACATTCTTAGAGCTACCCTCCTGAGCCAGTTGCCCTGGCTCATCCACGGATTCTCCACGCGGGTCGGCGGATTCTCGCGCGTCTATGGGAAAGACACCCTCAACCTGGGATTCACCAAAGAAGATTCCAAAGCCGCGGTCGAACGTAACCGCGCTGCGTTTCTGGCTGAGCTCGGTGCAAACAGCGGATCAGGCCTCTGGCCGTTGGTCACGGCAAGGCAGGTTCATTCCGATATCATCCGCCTCGTCGAGTCACCCGCGGAATCGCAGCTGGTCGGTGACGGCCTGATCACCCATACCCCCGGCCTGTTGCTCGGTATCCAGACCGCTGATTGCCTGCCCGTCATTCTTGTCGACCCGAAGCGTCGCGCCGTCGGCGTGTTTCATGCTGGCTGGCGGGGCACGGTCAAGCGCATCGTGGAAAAAGGCGTGGGTGAGATGCGCCGCATCTTCGGCAGCCGCCCGCGCGATCTCAGAGCCGCGATTGGCCCCGGGGTTCACGGCTGTTGTTACGAAGTCGGCGAAGAAGTTCGCCAAAAGTTCGAATCCCAGTTTGCCTACGCGGAGAAATTGTTTCGCGTGGTCGAGGAATCCGATCCTGTTCGCGAAAAATATCCCATGTTATTTCTCACGGCGCGCGCCCCCGGCCACAGCGAGTTGCCCAAAAAGATTTTTCTCGACCTGGTCGAAGCCAACCGTCAACAACTGTTGGCCGTCGGAGTTCCGGCCAAGAGCATCGAATCCTCGCCACTATGCACGACCTGCCGCACCGACCTGCTATTTTCCTATCGCACCGAAAAAGGCAAGACAGGCCGCATGATGGGAGTGGTCGGAATCCGTCCCTAGCCTTCCTTTCCAAGGCGCCTCTACTAAGCCGGTGTCGGCGGAGGGCTTGGTGGCGCGGGCGGTGCCGGAGGCACGGCTGCTGGTTCGGCGATCCCTTCGTTCACGAGATCTTTTAATTCCTTGCTGGGCTTGAAGAAGGGAATCTTCTTGGCGGGCACTTCGACTTTTTCACCGGTCTTGGGATTGCGTCCCGTGCGTGGCTTGCGCTGGCGGGTGCGGAAGCTGCCAAAGCCGCGGATCTCGATCTTGTCCCCCGCGCGCAGGGAACGCACCACGCTGTCAAAGATCGTTTCCACGATCACTTCGCTGTCCTTGCGTGTAAGTTCCGCCAAGCGCGAGACTTCATCAATCAGATCGGCTTTTGTCATAAGGCTTCTTCACTCCCAGGTTCCGTTTTAGAAAGGAGCCGCCACTGCTCGGCGGAAACCCCAGCTTCACACCGGCAACCTCCATAACCTTCTCAAATTTCAGGGGTTGTATGCAAGTCGCAGCCTTGGGCCAGAGCCCTTTCAGGTCTTAGGTCCCAGGTCTTGGGTCTTCGGTTTCCGTTTCGCCCACGGCCAGGCGTGTTCCGGCCTAAGACCTACCACCTATCACCCAAGACCTCACCTACTTCCACAGATAATAAAACCCGACATGCTGCTCCAGCATTTTCTCGGTGTTGGGCAAGTACTGAGAAACATCGCCCAGCATCAGATCGAGAAGCGTTTTACGGTCTTTCTCCGGATGCACCAGCGTGGGCTCGCCTGAGATGCCCACCGACTTTGCCGTATCCTTCACCACCGATTGGAAGTCGCCGACGTTGTCGATCAACTTCATCGCGAGCGCCTGTTCACCCGTCCATACTTTGCCGTTGGCGATGGATTTCACGTCTTCAAACTTCATCCCGCGGCCATCGGCCACAGCCTGCACGAACTGGCCGAACATGTTATCGATCAGCGACTGCATGTAGGCCTGCTCGGCCGGGGTCAGGTCGCGCGTGGGATTGCCCGTATCCTTGAATTCTCCGGTCTTGAACACAATGCTCTTCAGCTTGGCCCACTTCAGTAGGTCTCCGTAGTTCACCCACTCGGCGATCACGCCGATCGATCCCACGATGCTGCCATTATCGGCGTAGATCTTGTTCGAGGCCGATGCCACATAGTAGGCGCCGCTTGCTCCCACCGTTTCGATCGAAACCACGATGCGCTTCTTTTTCTCATCGTGGATGCGTTTGACCTCGCGATAAATCTCCTCCGACGCAGCCACACCGCCGCCCGGCGAATTTATGTGCAGGATAATGGCTTTGACGGAAGAGTCTTCGTTGAATTTCTTAAGCTGGCCGACCACCGGTTCCGGCGACAGAATGACACCGTCGAGGTCCACCACCCCGATGCGGTCACCAAAGCCGCTGAACGACGCCTCGCTGCTGCCCGCGTGCAGCGTCAGGTACACCAGCGAAAATATCGCCAGCACAAAGAGGAAGAATGCTCCTCCACCAATCAGAATCCAGAGCAGCGTGCGGGAACGTCGTTCAGCCATGGGGAAAGTTTAGCACCGGAGCTAGGGCGTGAGCACTTTCAGTGCCCCCCGCTGGATCCTGATCTCCGCCGGTGTCCGACAAACGTACTCACCATCGGCGTAGATTTCCCTCGGAGTTTCCGTTTCCACTCGCACGCGCGCGGCCTGGAAATAGTTGACCTCCCGAATGCGCAGATGGCGGCCAAAGTACACGGTAGGAAACATACAGGCAAGTCTGAAAGGATCGATGCCACCAATCACGCATACATCAAGCAGTCCGTCGTCCATTCTGGCCTGGGGAGCGATCTTCATCCCTCCGCCGTAAATCGCAGTGTTGGCAAACGCCGCCAGCATGGTGGGTTGATCGCTGCGGGTCGTCCATCCACCGGCTTCGTCCTCCGCAAGAATCTTTATGGGCAGTGGGGCAAAGCGAAAAAGCGTTGGAGCCAGCGTCAGCGCATAGCCACCGTGTCCGCGCAGCCAGCGGGGTAAAGCGTTCGCTCGCCGGGACACTTCCGCGTCCAGCCCCACTCCCGCCACGCTGCAGAAGTACCGCGCAGATTCATGTGCGGCGCGGCCCTCGTCTGCCAGCGCCGTGATCATTCCAAGATCGATGGCTCGAATGTTTTCTTGTCGCCCGCAGAATCGGCGCCAAGCCGCAAGCGAATCGCGCACCCCCCGGAATCCAAACGCGCGCGCAAAGTCATTGCCGCTGCCGGCAGGAACGACCAGCACTGGCAGACCGAGTTTCACCAATTGGCTCAAGTGCCGGTGAATGGTCCCGTCGCCGCCGAATATTAAAATGACGTCCGCTTGCTCCGATGTGGCTGGCATTCCGACCCGCCAGTCGACCTTCTTGTCGGTCTGAAACCGCTTGAGATTTTTCGGAGAACACCCCAGCCCGAGGATGGCAGCGGCACGCATGCGCGAGGTGAGAGTAGCAGAGTCAACCCGCATGGTGGGATGGAACAGGCCGTAAGTCTTCGTCCAATCGGCCACTGCGCGGCGCTTCCCAAAGCATTGCAGATTCCGACTATCGTAACCACGCGGCCCCCTCCCCAAACCCAGCAACCACTGGCATGATGGATGCCTGACAGTTTCTCGGAAGGCAGGCTATGGGACTGCAACGACTGGCGAAAATAGCGTCTCTTCTTACAGTTAGCCTCGTCCTGGCGAACTGCAGCGGCGTAAGCACGCCTGCACCCCCCGCTGGTTCAACAGCTCCCACGATTTCTGCCCAGCCCGCCAACCAAAGCGTTGCCGTCGGCCAGACGGCTACCTTCTCGGTGACGGCGTCAGGGACGGCTCCTTTGAGCTGTCAATGGCAGAAAGGCACCACAGCCATCAGCGGAGCGACCTCCGCCACCTACACCACTGCCGCGACCACGACCGCCGACAGCGGTTCGAAGTTCAGCGTAGTGGTGAGCAACGCGACCGGAAGTACCACCAGCAACGCAGCGACTCTCACCGTGACCGCAACCGCGGTGGCGCCCACCATCACGCAGCAACCCGCAAGCGTGACCGTGACTGCCGGCCAGACGGCAACCTTTTCGGTGACCGCAACCGGTACCGATCCTCTGACTTATCAGTGGCTGCAGGGAACGACCTCGATCACAGGTGCAACCTCAGCCAGTTACGCCACGCCCGCGACCACAACCGCGAACAGCGGCACGCAGTACAAAGTGATAGTGAGCAACTCCGTCGGAAGTGCAACAAGCAACGTGGCCACACTTACTGTGAATGCCGCGCCACCAGCATCCACCGACGTGCTCACGTATCACAATGACATAGCGCGAACCGGACAGAATCTGAACGAAACCACGCTGACCACCAGCAACGTCACTTCCGCGAAATTCGGCAAGCTGGGTTTCTATCCGGTCGACGGCCTGGTTGACGCCGAGCCGCTCTATGCCTCGAACGTCGCCGTCCCGAGCAATGGCACGCACAACGTGCTCGTCGTCGCCACCGAGCACGATTCGGTCTATGCCTTCGACGCCGATTCCGGCGCGACCCTGTGGCACGTATCGGTGTTGAAAACCGGCGAGACCACCTCGGACAATCGAGGTTGCAGCCAGGTGACTCCTGAAATCGGAATCACCTCCACGCCCGTGATCGATCGCGCGCAAGGTCCCAATGGCGTGATCTATGTCGTCGCCATGTCAAAAGACGCATCGGCGAACTACCACCAGCGCATCCACGCGCTCGATCTCGCGCTCGGCACAGAATTACTTGGCGGTCCGCTCGATATTCAAGCGACCTATCCCGGAACCGGCGATAGTAGCAGCAATGGAAACGTGGTCTTCGAACCCGGCCAATACAAGGAGCGTGCTGCATTGCTTCTGCTGAATGGCGTTATCTACACCGGCTGGGCGTCGCACTGTGACATCCGCCCCTACACGGGATGGATCATCGGCTACGGCGAATCCACGCTGGCGCAGACAAGTGTGCTGAATGTCACGCCCAACGGCAATGAGGGTGCCGTCTGGATGGCTGGAGCCGGGCTCGCCGCCGATAGTTCCGGCAACATTTATTTTCTCGATGCCAACGGCGATTTCGATACCAACATGAACGCCAGCGGCTTTCCCAGCGACGGCGATTACGGCAACGCCTTCATGAAGCTCTCCACTTCAAGCGGTCTCGCGGTTGCCGACTATTTTGAAATGGACAATGAAGCTTCGGAAAACGGCAGTGATACAGACCTCGGTTCCGGCGGAATGATCGTGCTGCCCGATCTCACCAACGGCTCGGGCCAGACCATGCATCTCGCCGTCGGTGCCGGCAAAGATTCGAACCTCTACCTGGTGAATCGGGATTCCATGGGCAAGTTCAGCTCGAACAACGCCAATATCTATCAGGAACTCCCGGGCGCATTGCCGGGAGGCGTTTGGGCGATGCCTGCATATTTCAACAACACGCTCTACTACGGATCGGTGGGCAGTCCCATCCAGGCCTTCACCTTCACCAACGCGAAGCTTTCGACCAGTGCCACTGCGCAAACCGCCAATAGCTTCGGCTATCCCGGCGCAACCCCGAGCATCTCGGCCAACGGCGCGAGCAATGGAATCGTGTGGGCCGTCGAGAACGCGAGCCCCGCAGTTTTGCACGCCTACAACGCCGCGAATCTG
>DATEQW010000112.1:0-18546 GCA_035272245.1 Candidatus Sulfotelmatobacter sp.
CTGGCACGCAGATGATCGACGACAGCGCTGGTCACGAGCGTGCGCGGATCCGCGGCCCAGCGGTGGTATTCGTAGAAACCGATTTCCTCGGGCGTGGTTCGGTAGACAATGGGCCCTTGCCGCAGATAACCCGGCGATTGGAATTCGCGCACCGCGATTGAGCTTCGGACGTTTTCCGCAGCGGACGGATCGGGCGGAGCCGGCAAATTGAGCGTGTAATATGCGGGATATCTTACTCTGCCGCATCCGGACAGAGCGGGCAACAGCGTCACCATCAACACAAGCGCCGTCGTGAGCTTTTTCATTGCCGATTCTCCTCTGGCCACCTTATTTCGGAACCTGCCGGTCCCCCGGCTGCGTGGTACGGATCAGGCTCCAAGGGCGCTGCTTCAGTGAATTCGTGAACTGGTTGAGATTGTCAGTCGCCTCGCGCAGATTCTCTACGGTGTCGTCGATCTTGTAATCGTTAGCTCGTACAACGACTTGCATAGACTGCAGCAAGCCTTTGGCCTCTTCGAGTGTGGTCTGTAATTCAGCCAGGTCTTTCCGCATTGGATCGCGCAAATCCGTCACCGTGCCGTTCACATTCTGAATGGTGTCGTCGGCATGCTCGCTGACCCGGCTCAACTGATCTGCAAGACGATCTATCTTTGGGCGCTCGTCGGCTACCAATCGATCAACGTTGCCCAGAATGGCTTGGACCTTTTTCTGATTCCGTGGCCCAGTCATCGTGTCCAGGTTCGCAATAAGATGGTTTACGTTCCCGCTGATACCATTGAGTTCCCCCTGTGCCTCTGTAATCAGCGTATTCGCGCTGTCCGCAACGGTTGCCAGTTTCCCGGCAATCTCATCCAGGCTGGCCGCTTCTTGCGAGGTGACGATTGAGCCGGGAGCGAGCCGCTTGGCATCAATGGTGCCCGTTGTGATCGACAATGCAGCGCTGTTCATCACGCTGACAAAGCCCAGCTTGGCCACTGACTTCTCATTCAGCGGAGTATCTTTCTTGACGTCCAGTAGAATTTCGATTCGGGTCGGATCCGCGCCCCAAGGTCGCACGGCGGTAACTTTGCCCACGTTCATGCCTCCGTACAGCACGGATGCTCCGGGCTCAAGCCCTCCGGCATATCGCAAGTAAGTGCGATATTGCATGGTGCCGCCACTATACTGCGCATTCAATAAGTAGATGATGGTGAACGCGAGTACAGCGAAACAGCCGAGGACAAAGGCACCGACTTTTGCTTC
Source organism: Candidatus Sulfotelmatobacter sp. (assembly GCA_035272245.1). GTDB lineage: Bacteria > Acidobacteriota > Terriglobia > Terriglobales > Acidobacteriaceae > Sulfotelmatobacter. The sequence goes on from DATEQW010000112.1 coordinate 1,243, forward strand.
GGTGGTCATGGTTGTGCCTCCTGACTTTGCACATACCGCCCCAGATAGGAGGCCAAAGCCGGCGTATGCACCGGGTTGGCCGGCACACGGTTGAGGAACTGCCGCACGCGTGGGTGCTGGTTTGCGCGTAATTCGTCTTTTGTTCCGACCGCGAGGAGCTTTCCATCGAACAGCATTGCAATCCGGTCGGCGATGCGGAAAGCGCTATCAAGCTCATGGGTGACAACAAGAGCCGTGATCTGAAACGTCTCCTTGAGAAACAAAATGAGCTCGTCCAACTCTGCCGCCACGATAGGATCAAGCCCTGCCGAAGGCTCATCCAGCACCAGGATTTCGGGATCCATCGCAAGCGCCCGCGCCACCGCCGCCCGCTTCTTCATGCCTCCTGAGAGCTCCTGCGGGTGCAGTTTGCCGAAATCTGCCAGTCCCACCACCGCCAACTTCAACCAGACGATCAGGTCGATGATTGAAGGGGCGAGCGCGGTGTGTTCCCGCAAAGTGAGGGCGACATTGTCTTCCAGCGATAGTGAATTGAACAAAGCGGCGCTCTGAAAGGCCACCCCGATCGAGCGCCGGACTTTGTTCAAATCCGCCTCCGAGCAGTGCGTTATGTCTGTGCCTTTGATCGAGATGCTGCCCGATTTCGGATGCTCGAGACCGAGAATTTGCCGCAAGAGTGTGCTCTTTCCTGAGCCGCTGCCCCCAAGCAGAACCGTGATCTGGCCTGGCTCGATGTCAAGGTTCAAACCATCGAGCACACGCCGGCCATCGTATTCGACTACCAAATCGCGCACGGAAATTATGGACATTTACGTTTTTCCCACGAAGTAAAAGATGGTCGTGAATATTGCATCCGCAATGATGACCAGAAAAGTTGATCGCACGACTGCCGTGGTTGTAGAGCGACCTACTGCGTCGGGGCCGCCGCGCACACGAAGCCCTTCCAGGCATCCCACGTGAGTAATAATGGTGGCGAATGCCAGGCTCTTGATCATCCCGGCGACTACATCCCGCAGCTCAATCGAGGTCAGCACGTATCGGAAATAAAGCGGGAGTCCAAGGTGCGTGCTGAAGAACATGAATAGCCCCCCGGCGAGAATGCCGGAAAGGCCCGCGACGATACTTAGACAGGGAACGACCACGAGTGCCGCCAGATACTTTGGCGCCAACACGAACTCGACCGGTTCGAAGGCCATGACTTTAAGCGCATCGATTTCTTCCGTCACCTTCATGGTTCCGATCTCGGCGGCAAATGCAGACCCAGAGCGTCCGCTGACGGCGACTGCCGTCAGCAGCGGAGCAAGTTCGCGCGTGAAGCCGAGCGCGACCAAATCGATAACGTAGTGCAGAGCCCCGAACCGCCTCAGCTCAGATGCTCCTTGCATCGCCAGGATGAATCCGCTGCACATCGCCAGCAGAGCAACCATCGGCAGTGCTTCAACTCCGATGTCAAGCATTTGGTGAACGGCCGCGTGCCAACGATGTCGGTTTCCAATCAGGGGCAAAGCTTTCCGCATCGCACGCAACGTAGCCCACAACTGAATGTTGAGGCTCCCGACGTAGTCAAGTTGACTAAGAGTCTCTCTGCCGGCCCTCTCGAAAACGTTGGCCATCAGACTCCCTCGCACCAGAAGTGATTCATCTCTCACTACCCTCATTGAAGAGGGATAGAATGCCCGTCGCCTCAAACAGGTGACGTAAGCGATCACGCAATCCCTGCAGCCTAAGCTCGGTTTTACAGTTTCGTGCGATCTTCAACGCTTCAATCAGAGTGGCAACGCCAGAACTGTCGAGATGGGTGACGCCCGACAAGTCAATGCTCACTGTCCTCGAATGCGGCGCGTGCAAAAGGGCGATAAGCCGGTCGCGCACCGCTGGAGAGGACTCGATATCGATGGGGCCCGTCAAATACGCCAGAGCGCCATTTTTGGTTTCCACAATATCGATTCCCGGTTTATCGACGCTCTCTCTGTCAGCGAGCAAGGGCAACGGCTCCTCCTCGGCGCTATCTCGCAGTCCTCATGACGGACAATCGCCAAGATCAACCCGAAAATGCTATCGGCAAGAGCATGGCCATTGCGTGGCCAGTGATAATTACAGGAAACTCAAGTACTTGCGCAGCCGACGGGATCGTGAAGCGAACCCTGTGGACACTATCAGGGCAGTCGCGCCCAAATACGGGCAGATGAGGTTAGATGTGTTTGGATTTTGACCTTATTGGGTCATCGATCAGCTCGGATTGGTTGCTTCTCACGTTCAGAGGCTCTTACATTCTCGGCTCAGGCGTAAGCAATGCGGTATGCGCGAGCGATTGGACCTGCGGGTTGGCTCACGCGAAAAAGATTGTGTCAGACGGCTTCAGCGGGAGTATCGAATGGTTGTGCTAGCTGCGGCGTCCACGAGAACGAGATCCCGTGTGGAGTACTCCTCGCACTAACTTCTGCAATTTAGCCTTAGCCCGCGCCGTCTGCGCTTTCACAGTTCCGACGGGAACCCCCAGAACGCGAGCCGTTTCGCAGACCGAAAGATGATCCACAAACCGGAGGTGAAACGTTCTCCGCAGAATCGGGGATAGTTGTGCTGTTGATTTCATCAACCGCGCATGCAACGTAGATTTGTGGCACTCATCTTCGGGATTGGGTCGATGGTCCACCAAAATATCGGACAGCGGATACTCCTGATCTTCTCCGATTCGTGAATCGAGGGATACGTGGATATGGCGTGACCGCTTGCGCAAATGCATTCTTGCGCAATTGATAACAATAGAGGTCAGCCAGGTTGAAAGCTGCGCGTCGCCTCTGAATTGGTTCAGGTGCTTGTAAGCTGCCAATAGCGCGTCCTGCACCGCATCCTCGGCATCGGCTTCGTTCCCCAAAAATCTATATGCATATCGATAAAGAGACGGTAAGCAATGCGACAGAACAGACGACATCTGTGCACGGGAAGGCGTCCCCGATCTCAAGGCAACACCCTCACCGTGCTCAATCAATTTCCCCAGGGATGTCATGTTATATTCGCGACTCCTCTGTTGCCAGCGAGGCAGCTGAAGTTCCGTGCGAACCGGGCAAACTGGAATTTGATTTCATCTCGATGCCGAGACGGATCCCGGAAAAGGAACCACGAGAACCGTACTGGCGCTGGAAGTTCTCGGCGACTGCGTTCCTTCTTGGCTAGCTTCGTCGATGTCATGCTTTAAAACGTCATGGAGCGCGCCAAGCACCTGATACCGCATCATTGCCACTTCGTATATCTGCTGCAAAAGGTATTCGGCCTGTTCGCGAGTAATTTGATTTGCTTGTTGCGCCTGAACGATTACAGAGAAATCGGCCGATGTCTTGTCTGCCACCATGCTCATGGCGATTTCGTAGGATTTGAGAACGTCTTGTGGGCCCAAGGGCATTTTGGGCTTGAGCGCAATCAAATCGGGTAGTAAAGCCTTGGACTGAATGCTTGTACTCGCCAGAACGCTATCCAGTGGAGGGGCTTCTGCCTGGATGTTCCTTTTCTTCGGCTGGGCTCCGGCAGTGTGCCAAAGTGTGGCAAGCATCACCATCGGAATAAGAATCTCTCTAGATTTCATCGGTGCTCCTGGCGCGAGCCGCATATCGTAATGGACCCGGCTGCTGATCGAGTTGGTAATCGGCGTTTCGTAACTTATCGTCCGTATCAAATTGCTGCCAAAAAGAGCGGAACTGCTCGATCCCCTGCACTCGAATGCCTGCCGCGTACCGGCAAAGGTTATTTCGAGTCTTTGTGCTCTGCAACCGCCCGCTGGCTTTCAATTGGCACTTGAAGAGACCGGCCTAATATATCGTTGTAAGTAATTGTGTTCTTTCCGACCAGCACTAGCAGTTCGTGCCCTGTAGCGTACTTGGCGGGAATTTCGCCCAACGGTTGCGTGTACCGTACCACGTAAATTGTGTCGCCCACTTTGACGGAAACGTCATAGGTGGCGGGATCGGACGCACCGTCTCCTGCACTCTGACGTGGCTTGACGTCAGTAATAAATCCTATTTGATACTTCGACGTGGACTGGCAAAGCGCCGGAAACGTCGCGAGACACAGAGTCAATACAGGTATTAGCCTTCGTAGCATTCACTGCTCCTACTGCTCCTTTTTGCTCGACGGTCAAGCGTTCGCCAAGTCGGGAGCTAGCCTTTAACATCCGCATTGAAAAGCAATCGAGATGCCAATCGTTGAAGCGCTTGTAGAGCCTTCAACGAGTGCTGTCGTTTCATGTCTTTGCCGCGCGCCGTGTTGGGGAGTGACGGCTCGATACTCAAGTGGCGACCACATCCGGGCATACCTGCCTAACGCCGGGCAATAGTTTTGACATTCAACATGCGGCGCACGTAGGAAAGGCTTCGTTATCGGCTCCTATTGGTAGTTCGGCATTGGCATTGCGCGTGCACTCTCACGTTGCAGCGAGGCGGCAGGCATTTGGTGGCCGAGACGGACTCCGCAGCCAACCAGTTCGGAGCGCATGTCACAGAGCGTACAAAACCCGCGCGGCACATTTCCGTTGTTTGTGGCCCCGGTATCTGCCCCTCGCGCATTTGTCGGATCTCTGGATAGGAGAGCGATTATGAGCACCTTTGAAACACTGCCGGGCGAATCGAACGCGCAGATCATCTCGTCGATCATCAATCTGGTCTGCCCACAATGCGGGGGGCCGATGTCGGAATTCCAATGTGACGGGAGATGCCGCAGAAACTGGCTTGCTGAATGGGAATGGGCAAATCACGCGACGAGAAGCTCTAAGTCCCGTGTCTCGGGCCATCGCGCCCGGTCGATGCGGTGACTTGCTTCCGACCACGTTCGCAATCCCGACTCGCTGGATGGGCTTCGCGGTTCCTGATGGAAACTAGCTTTCGGGTTTCAGACGTGGAAAGTCTTCTGACCCGGTGGTGGAAGGTTTGGAATGACTGCTGAAGAGGTCTTGAGCGCATTCCTGCGCGACGCTCCTTATCTGTTCCTAGGCGCCGCCTTTGTCGCTGTCGGCGCGGTGTCGGCTGCGTTCGCTGTTCTTCGCCGCAAGCGCGACTCGCTCCTTATCTGCTTCGCATTGTTTGCCGCCTTGTATGGCCTTCGGCTCTGGATTTCGTCACCCCTGCTTGCGATGACGGTTCCGGGGTCGGTCCTTTACGCCCGAGTACGCGCGGGCTTTAACTACATCATCCTGATCCCCGCATTCTTATTTTTCATCTCGCTCGGTCTGCCAAGACGAATTGAGCGGGCAGTCGGGTATGCGATGGTTAGCTTAGGCTGCGTCCTGGTCTTGGCCACCTTCCTGTTCGGTGATTCAGCCGTCTACGAGCGAACGAACAGCCTCGCGGTAATCAGCGCATCGACGTTTTTTCTCATTCGCTTCGTGGCGCACAGTTCCGGCGAGAGTAAGAATCATGAGACCGGCGATTTTGCAGTAATTCGCTGGGGTTTGCTGATCTTCATTGCTTTCGTGGTTTGGCAAAACTTGATGGAATTCTTTCCCACTTCTCTGCCCCAACTCGAACCTTTCGGGTTCGCCGCATTTCTCGGCACCATGGGTTATGTTGCTGCGCGTAGCACCTTACGGCGGGATCAACAATTAAAGGAGATCCAAAACGAACTGGAGGTCGCCCGTCGCATCCAGTTATCCATTCTGCCAAGCGAATTTCCTGTTTCCACGAGCTTCCGGGTAGCCGCCCGGTATGTGCCCATGAGGTCCGTGGCAGGCGATCTTTACGACTTCATCGTTGCCGATGACCACCAGCTGGGACTGCTCATTGCCGACGTGTCGGGACATGGTGTCCCCGCCGCCCTTATCGCATCGATGGTAAAGCTCGCGGCCGCTTCGCAACGTGCGGTTGCTGCTGATCCCTCGCGATTCTTGTCCGGCATGAATTCGGCTCTATTGGGAAACACACAGAATCAATTCGTTACTGCAGCGTATGTCCACCTGAACTCAGAATCGAGAGAGCTGCGATACTCAGCCGCGGCGCATCCACCAATGTTGCTTGTGAGGGATGGAGGAGTTACACAAATTGAAGAGAATGGATTGATGCTTGCCGCCTTCGCTTTTGCATCCTATTCGACTACCGTCCACAAGCTCGAACCAGGCGATCGAATCGTGATGTACACGGACGGGATTGTGGAGGCCTCCAATGCTGCGGGAGATTTCTTCGGACAGGATACGCTGTGCGAACTCTTGACTGAGACCAGAGCGCTTTCGCCCGCACTCGCGGCGGACTCCATTGTTTCTTCAGTTCGACGATGGTCGGGGAAACAGGACGACGACCTGACCGTCCTTATTTGCGACTACACTCCACGAATCGAGGAGTGCAGTACCGCGCTCCGCTCTGGTTAACTAGCCGGTAGGCACGCGAGATCGGGTTGCCGGCGGTTCGATCGAACTACGGCCCCGGTCTGGCCGAGAGAACCACCCTCCGGCAACCTAGAAAAACCGCTGTGGGATGCGCACGCGCTCCCTCCAGGGAGAAGAGGCGAGCGATTGCTGCGCCGATGCCTCGTCCGAACCGGTGACGAGCACACGCTTAGCCAGAAATCCTTGCAAAGGTTCCTTGCGAATGCCGGTTTGGAACGCTGCTGCGTGCCGCCGGTTTCGGTCATCACGCAGCAAGCGGTTGTTGCTTGTTGTTTTTGGGAAGCGAGGCCGGTCAGTTGGCGAAGACAGTCCTGATCTCTTCTGCAACTGTCTGCAGATTCTCATCGAGGACAAAGTGACCCGCGTCGAGCCAGACGAGCTTGGCCTTTGGCAGATCGCGCAGGTATGCCTTGGCTCCGGGCGGGACAAAGAAGGGATCCTTATCACCCCAGACGATCAGCGTCTTGGGCTAGTGGGTACGAGAAGCCGCCTGCCAGCTCGAGTAGGATGCAACATTGGTTTTGTAGTTCTCCAGAAGATCGATCTGGTAGGTTTGCGTGCCGGGACGGTCGAGAAATGCCTGATCGAGAATCCAGTTATCGGGGGGAATGTTCTCTTCATTGCGAGCGCCGACAGTCCAATGGAACTTGGTCGAGGCCGCACTCAGGAATTGCTTTGCGGGTTCTTCTGTCTCGGCGTTACGGTTCTCCCACAGGGGTGCGAGTGCGCCCTTCGGCACCTCACCCACGCCTTCGAGGTACGCATTGGCGTTCTGGATGATGAAGCCTTTTACCTGTTCCGGCTTTTCGGCGAAGAGGCGAAAGCCCACGGGGCCGCCGTAATCCTGCATGTATAGGATGTAGGACGTGAGACTGAGCTGATCGAGCAGCGCGCGCACATGGGCGGCGAGATTATCGAACGTATATTGGAACTCGTTCCGCGAGGGGGCTTCGGAGTGGCCAAAGCCGATGTAATCGGGAGCGATGAGATGAAACCTGTCGGTAAGCACCCGGATGAGATCGCGGAACATCTGGCTGCTGGTTGGAAGCCCATGCAGTAATACGATGGCTGGTGAAGCGGGATTGCCCGCCTCCCGATAAAAGACTTTCCGTCCGTTTACGATTGCTATCCTATGGTGAGTCAGATGTGAATCATTGTGCTGTGTCGCGGGTACCATGCGCTACCTCCTTGTTGCATTCAAAGTAGGCGAGCGCCCCAACAGCGACCACCTTTGAACACTCAGATATGGCAACACCGACAAAAGATACAATAAAGGTGTTAATATTTTATCGATAGGCGCGATGACGGATTCCTTACGAGAATGGATCGACGGGTTTCTGGTGGTCGGCAATCAACCGGCCCTGGACCTGCTGAACACTAGGCTCGTGGTGGACGGCCAACAACAGGAAATGCTGACGGACACGTCCGCGCTCGTGCGCTGGCTGGTTATCTCGGGTCTGCCACCCATATCTGAGATAAAGGATGAACTCAAGGTGTGGAGTGGCAAACCGGACGGGAGAAGATTTCTGCGCGAGCTTTTGATTTTTCGTGAGTCGCTGCGTGAGGCCGTGCTGAGGTTGGAAGACGGCAAGCAGCCCAGTCCTGCCTTCCTTGCGGATTTGAATAAACGCCTTTTCGCGCATCCCGTCCGCAGAGCAATTACGACGAAGAGCGGCAAGATGCAGAGCCGGCAGATTGGCGGTAAATTCTTAGCCGACACTCTTTGGGCAGCTTTGCTGCACGAAACGGAGGGGTTGTTGACGGTCACGGAGCCGGGCAGAGTGCGGAAGTGTGAAAGCTGTACTGTGCAGTTTCTGGATGTGAGCAAGAAGAACGCTCGACGGTGGTGCAGTATGAGGCTCTGCGGGAACAGGATCAAAGTCGCTGCTTACCAGGATCGGCAGCGTAGAGGGGAGAATAGCCAATCGTCGATCGAACCGGATGGACAATGAGAAGTCACCCTCCCATGATAATGGCATCAATCTGCGGTCTTTAGATGGAGCCGAAAAAAAAACCCTTCCCGCCATTCTCAAAAGCTTCGTGAAAATGCGACTTTCACCTACCTGGCCGTCTTTGCCGAGACAGTCACCACGGTGTAGTGCTCGATCCTGCTCAGGGTGAACTCGGCGACGGTACCGTGCAGTGAGAGGCCAGCGACCTGAGGCTGGGCCGCGTCCGGTGAAAGAACCTTCACTTCCCAGCCGCTCAGGTCCTTGGTTTCTCGCAAATTGACCAACCCGCTCGGCTCCAGCCGGACTTTCACGTTCTCTGCCGAGACCTGGTGATCATAGTTGAGTAGGTGGAGAATGAAAGTCCGACCGTCGGGTTTCCCAGTCAACTGACCCAGCACATAACCGCGCGGCTCCAGGGTGAGACGAGGTGCTCCGGCCGCGGCTTCGGCGCGTGCCGCAATTCCCGGTTCCGCTTTTCCGGCCTTGATGATGACACCCCCGCCAGCGGTGAACGGTAATCCGGAAAAGGATGCCTATGCTTTGTTGAAATGGACAGTACAACAGGCTATTGATGCAGGGTGCCTTCGCGAAGAGAAGCACGACGCGAACTAATCTCGGGAACCCTCTGGGCTGCGGCCCATCGAGTAATTTCGTTTTAGGTTGCCGCTGTGGGGAAGTATCGGGAGACGTGGGAGTGGTGGTTGGAGGATGGGGAGGGTTGGGGTCGGAATCCGGGGTAAGAATTGAAGGTCAAAGGTCAAAATCCCCGCCCTTCGGCTGCGCTCAGGGCAGGCTCTATCTCTCCCAAAAGGACGGGAGAGATAAAGGACGGGGCACCCGCGGGAACCCGTAAAGATACGTAAAAGGTATTGACCGGTTTGGACATTCCGAGTACATTGTTTAGTTCCAGGGACATTCCGAAGCCTCAAGGTTCGTTCTGAGTTACCTCGACCGCGAGTCCAATCAGGAAAAGTGAGCATCTTCGGAGTGCGGTCGCGCATCTATTCTGAGTAAGGAATTGCGCTAACTCCTAAAAATCTCAGTAGAATCAGCAAGTTAGAACGAAGTGTGGGTTTGCTACGATTCTACGAGGACCAGGGCGAAAGCGGATGCCCATACTTATAAGGAAGGGGAAAGACACACATGCGATCCGATCGTGTGTTTGACGCTTTACAGACATTACGGAATCGTTATATGCTTTGCCAGCTCGCCTCCAAGGCCACGCGGAAGTTCCACCGGCCCAGCACCAGAATTCAGGAAACAATGAATGGAGTGTTGGACCGGATCGCAGGCGCGGAGCGACAGGAAATTCTGTCGGAGCCGGAGAATTTTGCTGAGGCACAACGGCGGGCTGCGTAAAACAGCCCCGCCCGCCTGCCTTGTGGTGTTTTGTCTTCCCTGAATACCCTCCTTTGAAAATCTCCCGAAAACGCTGAAACTTGCACGTTTGAGTGAATCGGGTTTAGGTGAATCATGACCATTGCTGAACTAAAAGAAAAGAACATCACCGAGCTGACCAAGATCGCAAGGACCTTGGAGCTGCCGGGTGCCAGTGGACTGCGCAAGCAGGACCTCATCTTTAAAATCCTGCAGGCGCAGAGCGAAAAAGAAGGACATATTTTTGCCGAAGGCGTGCTGGAAATTTTGCCGGACGGCTACGGATTTTTGCGGTCGCCGGACTACAACTATTTGCCGGGGCCGGACGATATCTATGTGTCGCCGTCGCAAATTCGCAAGTTTGATCTGAAGACGGGAGACACGATCAGCGGGCAGGTAAGGCCTCCGCACGAGGGTGAGAAATATTTCGCTCTGGTGAAGATCGAGGCGGTGAACTTCGAGTCTCCCGACGAAGCGCGCAACAAGATTCTGTTCGACAACTTGACGCCGTTGTATCCCCAGGAGCGGCTGAAGTTGGAGACGACGCGGGAAAATTCCAGCGCGCGGGTGATGGATCTGCTGACGCCGCTCGGCAAGGGACAACGCGGGCTGATTGTTTCTCCGCCGCGCGCCGGCAAGACCATGCTGCTACAAAATGTTGCGAACTCGATTACGACGAACCATCCGGAAGTGGTGCTGATGGTGCTGCTGATCGATGAGCGTCCGGAAGAAGTGACAGACATGCAGCGGTCGGTGAAGGGCGAGGTAATTTCGTCGACCTTCGACGAGCCTGCGGCGCGGCACGTGCAGGTCGCTGAGATGGTGATCGAGAAGGCGAAGCGGTTGGTCGAGCACAAGCGCGACGTGGTGATTTTGCTGGATTCGATTACGCGGTTGGCGCGAGCTTACAACACGATTGTTCCACCCTCGGGCAAAGTGCTTTCGGGCGGCGTGGATTCGAACGCGTTGCAGAGGCCGAAGCGGTTCTTTGGATCGGCGCGAAATATTGAAGAAGGCGGATCGCTGACGATTATCGCGACGGCGCTGATTGATACCGGATCGCGCATGGATGACGTGATCTTTGAAGAGTTCAAAGGTACGGGCAACTCGGAAATTATTTTGGAACGCAAGCTCGTGGATAAGCGAGTGTTCCCGGCGATCGACATTCAACGGTCGGGCACGCGCAAGGAAGAGTTGCTGATCCCGCGGGAAGACCTGTCGCGGATATGGGTGCTGCGCAAGGTGCTGAACCCGCTGTCGCCGGTGGAAGCGATGGAGTTGCTCATCGACAAGCTGAGCAAGACGAAGTCGAATGGCGAGTTCTTGTCGAACATGAGTTCGCTGTAGGCGACGCAGTACCTCAGCAGCTAATGTTGGAGTCAATTCTGGCGCGGATGCGGCACGACGATGGTCGTGCCCTTCCCGAGCCAACTCGTCATCAAGCTTTACAAAATCTTCCATAGCCTTTCCCGAGCCTTTGCCCCAACGCTTCCCGAGCTCTACGCTAACTCCTTTCGAATTTTCCCGACTGCATCCCTCCTGGGACCTTCTTTTATCCTGAGCAATTTCCGTTGCTGTCTCCAAGAAAAATGGCCATACTTTAGGAACGGGCAGAACAATCGCGTCCGTTTCGAGGACATCGTGCGAGCGAAATGGTTGGCTTGCAGTCTGTTTCTGTTTTTGTGGCTCCCGACACCGGGAGCGGCGCAAACCCATCAGGGACCGTCGCAGAGGATCGACGCAGCACCGACGGCGGACGACGCGACCCGGGATCGCATCTCCAGCGAACTGGCCAAGAGAATCAATCTGCAACGGCAGGCCGCGCTCAAGGCCGATACCGACAAACTGGTGAAGCTGGCCGGGGAGCTGAAAGAATACGTGGACAAGTCGAATGAAAACGTCCTTTCGGTCGACGTGCTGAAGAAGGCCGAGGAGATCGAGAAGCTGGCCCACAGCGTGAAGGACAAGATGAAGGGGCCGAACTAAGCAAGGAATTGGGTGATCTGGTAATCGGGTAATTGAGAAACGTTTACGCTCGGCACATGGCGCATCTGTGCTAGCCTGTTCTTCCGCTCTATCTGGAAGATTGGATGATTTTGCGCCTCGCCGCTTTCGTTCTGCTCTGTGCGGCGGCTCTGCCTGCGGCGGAGATTAAGGGGACCGTCAAAAATGTGGCCGGTGGCGAGCGACTGGAGCGCGTCCAGGTTACCGTTCTCGAAGCCGGCCGCGAAACGAACACCAGCGCCGACGGCACTTTCGCGATCCAAAACCTTGCGCCAGGTAAGTACACGCTTCGAGTGAGCGCAGTCGGCTATCGACTCTCGACTTTTTCCTTTTTGCTATCCGCTGCAGAATCCAAAGAATTTGATCTCACGCTGGTTCCAGACAACTTTCGCCACACGGAAAGGGTGCGCGTGACGGGTGATGTTTTTCAGCAGGAGGATTCGCCTGCAATCAGCGAGAGCAACCTGACGGCCTCGGAGATCAGGGCCGCGTCGACGGTATTTGCCGACGATCCATTCCGCGCCGTTCAGGCCTTGCCGGGAGTTTCCGCGCCCGGGAACAACGAGTTCTATGCGCAGTTCTCGGTGATGGGGACGCCGTTCCAGAATGTTTCCATATACCTGGATGACGTGCTGGCATCACCGTTCCATAGCATCCCTGACATTTCCGACGGAGCCTCGCTCAGTTTTCTTACGAGCGAGACGGTCGAAGAGATGAAGTTGATGCCGGTGGCGTATCCCGTGAAATTTGCGGACGGCATCGGAGCGGCGCTCGACATTCGCACGCGCGAGGGCAGCCGATCAACGCCGGTATTTCGAGTCTCGGCGGGAATTGCGGATAGCGACATTCTGGGCGAGGGTGATCTGGGCCCGTCCGACCACGGATCGTCGCGAGGATCATGGATCGCCTCGGCACGAAAAAGTTATATCGGATATCTGATTCGCAATCGCGAGGACGATGTGCAGAACGCATCGTTCTACGACGGAGATGTGAAACTGACTTACGATCTCTCGGCGAAACAGAGCGTGAGCCTCCATGCCCTGGGCGGGCAGACCTCGACGCAACTCACCAACAGCAGCGACCCCGACGTATTTGCCGCAGGAAACAGCGCGTTTACACTGGTGCGCGCGGGATGGCTCTGGAGCATCAGTCCTCACCTGTTGCTGGACAGCCACGCGGCGTATCTCAGCGAACCTTACGACTCGCACAATTCCTTTGGGCAGATTCTCGACAGCTATGCGTACGGCGAGTGGCTTGGAGGAAGCAATCTGAACTGGGCTTGGAAAAACAACGACGTGCTCGAGGGCGGAGCCACTTTGCGGCGGCTGCGAGACGATGGATACAGCGTGTTCTACGGGGGCCCGGGGCCAGCGCTTTCGGCGTACGCGAATGGAACCGGTCTGAGAGGCGACCTTTACCTGCAACAGGCTTCAACGCTGTGGAAGAATCGGGTGCACGTAATCGGCGGAGTCCGTTGGGATAATCTCGAGAGAATTGGAGTCCATCCTTTCTCGGAGCAGATCTCGACGGCGATCCGAGTGTTGACCGCGACGGAGTTGCAATTTGGAGTGGGGCGCTACGCGCAGTTTCCCGATTTTCAGGGAGTGGCGACGCCCTACTGTTTGCCGTTTGGAAACCTGCTGCAACGTTCCGATCATTTCACGGCTGCGATCGAGCAGCGATTGGGCGAATCGACGCGCGTCCGCTTGCAGGTATTTGACCGGCAGAACAGCGATCTGGTCGGCTCTCCGAGTGGCTTCGCGGCCGAGCCTGCGGGCATGAATCCACCTTGCGGGGCGCTGGAACCGCTGAGCGGCGAGAATTCCACTTATCAGCGAGATTATTCGCGGGGAGTGCAGCTGGTTTTGCAGCGGAGAAGCGCGAACCGTTTATCGGGGTGGGTGGGATATACGCTGGCACGCGCGCGACAAAGAGAATATTTTGTTTTGCTTCCGCTGTCGTCGACGGCGGCGGAGCAGCTGTCTTTTAATACGCCTTACTTCCCCACTCTGGAGGATCAGCGGCATTCGTTGAACGCGTTCGGCACTTACCGGTTGCGGCCCACGATTAGTTTGAGTGGAAAGTTTCTGTATGGCTCGGGATATCCCGTGCCTAGTGGAGACTTCGTGCAAGTGGGAAATACGTATGAGGAGATTGGAGTAAATAATTCCGTGCGCTTGCCGGCTTATGTGCGGCTGGATCTGCGCTGCGACAAGAGTTGGGCGTTCACGCGATGGAAGTTCACGCTCTACGGCGAAGTATTGAATGTCACGAATCATGACAACCGGATTTATATCTATAGTACCGGGGTGAATCCCAGCACTCTGCAGAGCAAGATCCAGACGCAGCAGGAGTTACCGGTGGTTCCGACCGCAGGATTAGTGTTTGAATTTTGAGTGTGGGTGATTGGGGTGCGCGGCTGCAGCGCTGATGTGCGGTGCACGAAAAAAGTTGCCCACGGAATTGATTGTTGGGCGCTTGCGGGGCGCAACTCTGTGGGTGTGGTCGTGTTTTCATTCTGTAGAATCCGCGAGGTGCGGAGGAGGATACGGATATGAAACGGACAATTGCAGGAGTTCTTTTGGTGGTGGGATTGGGTGCGGGGACAATGTTTGCCGATGATGGATGGCGCGACCGGCGCGACATTCGCCATGATGAAGTCAGGATCACGCAGGACCGGCGGGAGCTGCGGCGCGATCTGTATTGCGGAGATTATGGAGCGGCGCAGCATGAGCGAAGAGAGTTGCGGCGAGAGTACCGGGATGTGAATCGGGATCGGAGGGATCGGCACTGGGATCGGCGGTAGGGAATTGAGTGATTGGGCGATTTGGCGATCGGGTGATTGAAAACCCGACGCGGAGCGGGACGCAAATAAGAACGCCATCCGGAGAACCGGATGGCGTTTGTTGTTGGTGACGGGTGAGAACTATTCAGCTTTGTCGCTACGAATTCGCATGCCGTAGAAGGAACGGTAGACGAAGAAAAAGGAGACGACGAAGAAGACCAAGGCCAATACGTTGGTGATGGTGGGGCCTTGATCGCGGGTAAGAGTGACGGCTAGTTCGACGGCGAGCAGGCCGAAGAGGGTGGTGAATTTAATGACTGGATTCAGGGCAACCGAGGAAGTGTCCTTGAAAGGATCGCCGACGGTATCGCCGATGACGGTGGCATCGTGCAGCGGAGTTCCTTTCTGCTTCATCACAACTTCGACGATCTTCTTGGCGTTGTCCCAGGCCGCGCCGGCGTTGGCCATGAAGATGGCTTGATACAGGCCGAAGATGGCGATCGAGATCAAGTAGCCGACGAAGAAGAACGGTTCGACGAAGGCGAAAGCCAGCGTGCCGAAGAACACGGCGATGAAGATGTTCAACATGCCTTTCTGCGCATACTTGGTGCAGATCTCCACCACTTTCTTGCTATCGGTGACGGAAGCCTTTACGACGCCTTCGAGCTTGATGTTGGCTTTGATGAATTCGACGGCCCGATAGGCGCCAGTGGTGACGGCCTGTGTGGATGCGCCGGTGAACCAATAAATCATGGCGCCGCCGGTGATCAGGCCGAGGAAGAAGGGAGCGTGCAGGAGCGAAAGTTTGTCGACATTTTCGGTGAGGCCGTTGGTGAGCGCCATGATGATGGAGAAAATCATGGTGGTGGCGCCGACGACGGCCGTGCCGATGAGGACGGGTTTGGCAGTGGCTTTGAAAGTGTTGCCGGCACCATCGTTGGCTTCGAGAAGATGCTTGGCGCGATCGAAGTTCACTCCCATGTTGAAGTCTTTCTTGATTTCGGCTTCAACGTTGGGAACCTGTTCGATCAGAGAAAGTTCGTAGACCGATTGAGCGTTGTCGGTGACCGGGCCGTAGGAATCGACGGCGATGGTGACAGGGCCCATACCGAGGAAGCCGAAAGCTACGAGGCCGAAGGCGAAGACGGCGGGAGCCAACATGGTTGCGGCGCCGGCCAGGCCCATCGTGCTCATGTAGTAGGCGACCGCCATCAAGCCCATCATGGAGAGGCCGAGGTAGTAGCCGGAGAAGTTCCCGGCTACGAAGCCGGACAAAATTCCGAGCGAAGCGCCGCCCTCCTCCGCGGAGATGACGACTTCCTTTACGTGCCGCGAATTGACCGAGGTGAAAACCTTCACCAGTTCAGGGATGATCGCTCCCGCCAAAGTGCCGCAGGAGATGATGGTCGCCAGCTTCCACCACTGGGTGCCATCGCCGCCGAGATCGGGAATGATGAAGTGAGAAACCAAGTAAGTGAGAGCGATGGAGACGAGCGAGGTGAGCCACACCAGCGAAGTAAGGGGATGCTCGAAGTCCATCTCATCGGCGTTGCCAAAGCGGGCTTTGGCGGCGATAGCGTTGATGAAATAGGACAGTGAGCTGGCGACCAGCATCATGACGCGCATGACGAAGATCCAGACCAGGAGTTGAACCTGGACGGTGGGATTCTTGACGCCGAGAAGGATGAAGGTGATGAGCGCGACACCGGTAACGCCGTAGGTTTCGAAGCCGTCGGCGGAGGGGCCAACGGAATCGCCAGCATTGTCGCCGGTGCAATCGGCGATGACGCCGGGGTTGCGGGCGTCGTCTTCTTTGATTTTGAAGACGATCTTCATCAAGTCGGAGCCGATGTCGGCGATCTTGGTGAAGATTCCGCCGGCGATACGGAGGGCGGCCGCGCCGAGCGACTCGCCGATGGCGAATCCGATGAAGCAGGGGCCGGCATAGTCGCCGGGGACGAAGAGAAGAATGATCAGCATGATGAGGAGTTCGACGCTGATCAGCATCATGCCGATGCTCATGCCGGCTTCCAGAGGAATCTGGTAGACGGGGAACGGCTTGCCGGGCAAGGATGCGAAGGCGGTGCGAGAGTTAGCGAAGGTATTTACGCGAATACCGAACCAGGCGACACCGTAGCTGCCCCCGATGCCGACCAGGCTGAAGCCGAGAATGATGGCGACACGCATGGCTTCCATGTGCTCAAGCATGCCGAAATAAAGCAGGATGATGACGGCGATGAAGGCCCAGAGGAAGAGGATGAATTTGCCTTGAGTGACAAGGTAGGTTTTGCACGTCTCGTAGATGAGTTCAGAAATCTCGCGCATGGAGCTATGGACGGGCAGATTCTTGAGGCGCATGAAAATGACCATGCCGAAGCCAAGTCCGAAGATGCAGAACAGGATGCCGATCATCAATAAACGGTGGCCGTCGATGGCTCCGTTCAGGAAGCTGACGGAAGAGAGATCAGGAAGTTTCAGCGAAGCTTCGCCGCCGGTACTTTCGCCAGAAGGTTGAGCCAGGGCCGAGGCGGCGCCGACGGTAAGCAGCGTAGCCAGGGCGAGAGTCTTACTTAGGAAACCATTCAGGAAACCGGTAACCACGCGGCGTCCTTGGAACGCAGCAGCGGCGAGCCAGGTGCGCATAATGAGTCCTCCAAATGAGTCGATGATCAGGAATTTATAAACGTGTTTAGAGACCGCCTTCCAGCGAAGCCCTCGCGTCCGAGCACGCCTGTGCCACATCGGGGACGATCGCCGGAATTCCGAACACGCTTCCACCGCAAGACCTTAACGGAGTGTTGGAGCTTGGCCGCGTCGGAGTT
>DATEQW010000113.1:0-2325 GCA_035272245.1 Candidatus Sulfotelmatobacter sp.
CGGAAGAAATATGTTCATGGCCGCGATCTGGGATTTGTGGGCGAGATTTGTTTCGCCGAGCCTTGCTGGATCGAAGCTCTCTGGCAGCAGGGAGGAATTCCGGTGATGGCTTCGCTGGCATTGGGCGCCGATGGCGAGTACTACAACGTGAACGCCGATGAAATGGCTGCGTCCTGCGCGGCGGCGTGCCATGCCGATACTTTGATATTTCTCACCGACGTGCCCGGCGTGAAAGATGCGTCAGGAAGCGTAATGCCTTGGCTGACGACAAAGCAGGCAGCCGAACTCGCGGCGCATTCTGTGATCAGCGGGGGGATGTTACCCAAGTTGCAAGCTTGCGGGCTGGCGCTGAAACACGGCGTCGGTCGAGTGAGAATTTTGCCAGCGACGGAGGTGGAAGCACTGCCCCAGTTTTATCTGACCAAGCTGTCGTGCGGTACGGAGGTTACGTATTCATGAGTCCATCCATTGCTGCCGGGTACAAATTGAAACCGGCTGATGCGCAAGCGCAAAAGAAGGAGTCAAAGTTGAATAGTCATGTGCACGGCAGGGCCGCTGTTGCCGCAGCCAGAGCGCCGCAAGCGTTCTGGTGCCCGGATCTGGTCTCGACTCGCGACCTCGGACCCGCAGGCGTGGACGCAGTGTTGGATCTCGCCGGAATTATGAAGGCGCGCCCTGCTGACTTTCGCAAAGCGCTCACCGGCA
The DNA here is from genome assembly GCA_035272245.1 of Candidatus Sulfotelmatobacter sp. Classification (GTDB taxonomy): domain Bacteria; phylum Acidobacteriota; class Terriglobia; order Terriglobales; family Acidobacteriaceae; genus Sulfotelmatobacter. Next base: position 706 of record DATEQW010000113.1, read on the forward strand.
AGCAGATGGTGATGTTCTTCGAGAAAGCTTCACTGCGAACCCGATTGACGTTTGAAGCGGGTATGACGGCGCTGGGCGGGTCGGCGATGTTCGTCGACCAGACGCAGGAACGCCTCGGCGCGCGCGAAACTTTGAGCGACGTAGCGCATAACCTGGAACGCTGGGTGGATGTGATTGTGTTGCGCACGTTCTCCCAGGAGACCATCGAGGGCATAGCGCAGCATGCGCGTATCCCGGTGATCAACGCACTCAGTGATCTGGAGCATCCGTGCCAGGCGCTGGCTGACTATTTCACGCTGCTGGAGCGCTTCGGAGATTTGAAGAATCGCAAGCTGGCGTACGTAGGCGACGGAAACAATGTGGCGCATTCGCTGCTGCTTACGTGCGCGTGCCTGGGATCGTCGATACGAATTGCGACTCCTGCGGGTTATGAACCGAATCCGCAGATCGTAGCCGCGGCGAAGGAAATTGCGGGCGAGACGGGAGCGGAGATTGAATTGCTCACTGACCCGCACGATGCGGTTGCAGGAGCGGATGCGGTCTACACCGATGCGTGGGTCAGCATGGGGCAAGAGCGGGAAACGAACGAACGATCGAGGATTTTTCCGCCGTATCAGGTGAATGAGGAACTGATGGCGGAAGCCGCGCCGCATGCGGTGTTCATGCACTGTCTGCCGGCACATCGTGGATTGGAAGTGACCGACGCGATCATGGATTCGGAGCAGTCTCTGATTTTCGAGCAGGCGGAAAATCGGCTGCACGTACAGAAAGCGATTCTTTACTTATTAACGGGCGGCGGCGATCGCCTGCCCGCAAGGAGTGCTCATGTCTGAAAAAATTGTTCTTGCATACTCCGGAGGGCTCGACACCTCCATCATTATTCCGTGGCTCAAGGAGAATTACTCGTACAGTGTGATCGCGATGGTGGGCGATGTTGGCCAGGGCGATGACATAGAAGCAGTGGTTGAGAAGGCCTACGCCACAGGCGCGAGCAAGGTGGTCGTGGAGGATCTTCGTGAAGAGTTCCTGACGGGATATGTTTTTCCGGCCCTACAAGCTGGCGCGGTATATGAGCATAAGTATCTACTGGGCACGTCGCTGGCGCGTCCGGTGATCGCGAAGCGGCAGGTGGAAGTCGCGTTGCGCGAGGGCGCAACGGCCGTGGCGCATGGCTGCACGGGAAAAGGCAACGATCAGGTTCGCTTCGAGTTGACCTATCAGGCGCTGGCGCCGGAGTTGAAAGTGGTTGCGCCGTGGCGGGAGTGGACGTTGAAGTCCCGCGAAGATTGCCTGGATTATGCCGAGCAGCACGGCATTCCGGTGGAAGCGAGCCGGACGAAAATTCATAGTCGCGACCGGAATCTTTGGCACCTTAGCCATGAAGGCGGAGAGTTGGAGGACGCGGCGAATGCGCCGCTCGCGACAACCTGGCAGATGACGCGCTCGCCGCAGGAGGCTCCGGACAAGGATGAGCAGGTCACGATTGGCTTCGAGAACGGGATTCCCGTCGCGGTGGACGGGATGAAGCTTGATCCGGTGTCGCTGGTCGAGTTGCTGAACGAAATCGGCGCGCGCAATGCTATTGGCCGCGTGGACCTGGTCGAGAATCGCTTTGTGGGA
>DATEQW010000114.1:0-4872 GCA_035272245.1 Candidatus Sulfotelmatobacter sp.
ATATCACTACGGACTTGGGAAAACGCATGAATACACCGCTCGGAGTAGAGCCCCTTTTGTAATTAGACCACAGAGGATGAGAAAAGGTTTCAGCGGCGAACTTCGGGATCAGGCAACCACGATGGACGGCTACCGCAAACCGTTTGGAATCTTGGAGGAACTACTGACCCGCACCTTTGTCCATCTTGCTGGCGACCTTCACTCCGCTTAGCCCGTTCACGTACTTGGCGATGCCGCGATAGAGCGATTCGGCGATGCGCTCCCGGTATTCACTGGTGGCCAGCCGATGCTCGTCGGTAGGGTTGCTGACAAAGGAAATCTCGGCGAGAATCGACGGCATGTTTGCCCCGATCAGCACAATAAATGGAGCCTTTTTCACGCCGCGGTCGCGAATTGCCGGGCTCTTCACGGCGAGGCCGCTGTGCAACGACTGCTGCACGTCTCCGGCGAACTCGCGCGACTCCTCGATCTTCTCCTTAAGCGCGATCTTCTTCACCAGATCCTGCAGCTCGTAGATGGATTTCTCCGAAACTGCATTTTCCCGCGCCGCCACTTCCAGGGCTTCGGGCGAAGAGGTGAAATTCAAATAGTAGGTCTCAACTCCCCGGGCGTCAGGATCGTGGCTCGAGTTGGCGTGGATTGAGACGAATAGATCGGCTCGCGCCTGGTTGGCGATGGCCGTGCGCGTTTCGAGCGGGATAAACGTGTCATCCTTGCGTGTGTAAACCACTTCGGCACCCAGCCGCGTTTCCAGCAGTTTACCCAAACGTCGTCCCACTTCGAGCACCAGATCCTTCTCTTCGAGGCCATTGGGACCGATGGTGCCGGTATCGTGGCCTCCGTGGCCGGGGTCAATCACGATCTTGCCGATTTTTAATCCTAGAGCGCGAATCAGAGAACGGTCGCCGCTCGCTGTCGGACTCGCCTCGCGAACGTCAAGATCAGACGCACCCCCAGATTTCCCCGAAGCAATGGCGCGCGAACTGGATTTGCGTCGCGACTCCGGCACGTGACTTCGGCCTGCTTCAGCGCCGCTGGAATCGGCAGTTTCCCCGTCGCCATCGAGATCACTGTTCGCCAAATCACTGTTCACCAGCTTCTTGGCGGAGGTAGCTCGCGATGTCACTTCTTTCTTGGTTGCTACGCGCACATTCCGCTTCAGCGTTGCGGCTTCCGCGACGCTCGCACTATCGTCATCAGCATCGGCGTCGACGACTTTCTTCACCACCGCGGTCTGCACCTTCTTAGTTCCCACAGAAACGTCCTGTTCGGACCTCAGCGGAGGATTCTCGTCAGCGTCCATCGACGCGGCCTTACCTGTTTCAGCCGAAGCGTGTGAAACGAGAACCTTCGCTTCCGACGAAACTGGATCAGGTTCAGGGTTCACTTCTCCCGGGACCGGCGCATCCGCCTGCGCCAAAGACGATGCGACCGCCTCTTTGCGTTCTTTCGTCCACCCCTTCTTGCCGTGTATATCGACGATCAGACGGTAGGGATCGGGCAGCAGGAAAGCGTCGTAATCGGAAAGATTATCGACTTCAAGCACCACTCGCGTACGACCTGGTGCGAACTGTGCGACCCGGACTTTTTTCAGGAACCCATCATCCACATCGAAAGTTTTGCCGACCAACGTGGAAGCCAGCTTGGTATCGCGCAGATCGAAAAAGATGCGCGCTGGACTGGCGATGCGCTGCGAAGAAAATTTCACATCGCTTTCCACGTCAATCGCCACCCGAGTGTAGTCAGGCGTAGACCAGTGCCGGATGCCGGTGACTCGCGGCAGGCGCCCGACGCGCGGGGTTGGCGGCTCACTTTTCGCAGCAGTAGTGCGAACGCCGTGCTCCTTCTCCGTGTGATCGTTCTCGGCGACAGCCCCGTCCTGATTATTCTTGGCGTCCTTCGATAGCCGCACTTTTTCTGCCGGTTCTGCTGGCTTTTGCGCATCCGCAGTTTTCGCGGCTTCCTGGTTCAGTTCGACGATCGCCTGACGGGCTCCATCGGCAAGGCGATTGTGAGGATAGTGACGCAGAAAATCCTGGAAGGTAGCCCGCGCCGCATCCGGATCGTCGAGGTCATCCTTGTATATCTCGCCAATCGTGAACAGACCGTCAAAACGATATTTGCTTCCGGGATATTCCCGCCGCAGAAACCTGTACTGATCGATGGCCTCGTTCAGGATTTTGTTGTCGTCGAGGCGCCGGCCCATCTCAACCAGCGTCTCCGCTACCGCAACCACGCTGGGGTCGGCTTTGGCAGAAGTGGGTGCTCCCAGATAAATCGAGCGGTATGCATTCACCACACGCTGGTAGTCGTGGCGGGTTCGTTCCCCGGCAGGCCGTCCGTTCAAGGCCTCACGCATCCGCTCGGCAGTAGCAAAGTGCTCGCGCGCCCAAGCATCCGAATGGTGCGCCCGCGCGTGTGCCGGCAGCGCTGCCAATAAGGCCAGCACCAGCAATCCTCCCCACAGACCACGCTCCCGCGATGAGCTCTTCAAGATAACAGCCCGTGCCTTCACTTCCTGCTGGTGGAACCGTTTGTTAAATCAACCTGGGTTAATCAATCTGGGTGCCTGAGAGATAGAGACAAGTAAACAGATGCCGCAATATTACTCAGTGTTGCTGATATACAGCACGCCTCTCGCATCCCGTTGAATTCGAACGGGATCGTGAGTCACGCCTCCGGCTTCGACAGGTCCGCCGTAATAAAGATTAGTAATCCGGCGCACGTAGTTCTGGGTTTCCGCATACCGGGGCACTCCGGAACTTCGAGCCACCGCGCCCGCTCCCGCGTTGTAGGCGGCCAGGGTCAACTTGATATCGCCGCCATAACTTTCCAGAAGTTGTTTCAAATGCCGTACTCCGGCGTCCACATTCTGTTCCGGGTCAAACGGATTCTTCACCTTCAATTGACGTGCTGTCGAGGGCATCAACTGCATCAGTCCCATGGCGCCCTTGCGCGACACGGCATTGGGATTGAAGTTTGATTCCACCTTCACCACCGCGCGCACCAGGTTGGGATCGACGTTATGCCGCGCCGCTGCCTCCTCGATCGCTGTGTCAATGTCCCCTGCCCCCGCCACGGCTCCGCGGAAATTGGCGGCTACAATCTTGGCGTTGGCCGATTGGTTCGATTCTCGGCCCATGTATTCGCTCACTTCAGCTGCCGCCGACCGCGCCGCCCGCATGGATGCGGCATTCGCCGGAGGCACCGGCTTCCAGCGACTTTCTTTCGAACTCCAGTACATTAGCCTGCGCCGCGGCGCTTCAGAAACGTCGGCATGGTGGGCTGGAGTCGCTGTTACAGAATCGTTTACGTAAATCGTGCGGCCATGCTCGTCGGTCGCCGTGATCTTTTCCGAGGAGCCGTCGCCATCAGCGGCACGTACTTGTGACGTGAGAGAAAGAGAGGTCGCGGCTATGGTGCTGGCCATCAGGACGAATTGCAGGCGCTTTCGCATTACCGGGTTTTTATCACCTCGTTAGCGAAGGCAGACTTCACCCTCGCGGCTTACTACCCGGAACCTGACGGAGAATTCTTCAACCAGAGTAAGTCAATTATAGGCGCGTAGGAATGAGCGCACAATCAATCCGAAGGGTGTAGAACCACCGAAGTAATCGCCGTAACCACATGAAAATAAATACATTACAAATTCCTCATGCGGATCTCTCGAGCGCCAGGGCCAACCCGTCCAGCGATAACGACCGCAACAGGTTGCGGCGCATCCCGCGTTCCACATCCGCTAGCCGGTCCGATGCCATGGTGATCCATTCAAAATCCGCGGACTCCGCCAGCCTCGTAAGCTGGCTTCGAATGTCGGTATTGTGAACCAGTTCCGGCGCCCCCGAGCCTAGGAACATCAGATCGCGCAACAGCGAATACAAGGTGCGAAGAAGTTGCTCCGTCTTCTCCCTGCCCTCGGCACCTGGACGATAAGACTCGGTAACTTTGAACAGTGCACTATGTTCGCCACCCAGCAGGGCTGAGTTGAGGATGTTCAACGCATCGGCCCGGGCGGCGACGTAATCATCCAAATCGAAACTACGAGCTCGGCCCAATGCTCCCTCAGAAAGCCTGGCGACCAGGGCCCGCTGCGGCGGCTTCCATTCCGGACGATGCTTAGCCAGATATGCCTCCACATCCTCGACCGGTACGGCAGCGAGGGGGAAGATCATCGAACGCGAACGAATGGTGGGAAGCAGTTCGCCGGGATTTTCCGATAGCAGAAAGATCGTGGCGAACTCCGGGGGCTCCTCCAGAACCTTGAGCAAGGAATTGGCGGCTTCTTTCATGAAGGCCGAGTCGGTGAAGATATAAACTCGCTCCCGCGCCTCCGACGGACGGTAATAAATAGTCTCGATAACGCGCCGCACCTGATCCACTTTGATCATCATCTGCGGAGGGTCTGGTGGGATGACCAGCACATCCGGATGAGTTTGCACGAACAAGCGAGTTTCTTTCTTATCCGTCTCACGGAGACCTTCGCGCGTTTCCACGGCTTCCGCAAATCGCGCTTCGAGATCGGCAGCCTGCGCAATGCGAACGCAATTGGAACATTGCCCGCAGAAATCAGGCAGACCATCCGTTTCAGTCGGTGCGAGGCAATTCAAAGCCTGCGCCAGCATCAGCGCCAGCGTGTACTTGCCCGATCCTCGCGCGCCGGAAAGAATTATGGCGTGCGGAAAGTGCTTCCGCGCCAGCATGTCGCGCAGGCGGTGGACGGTTTCGACGTTACCGTGAAAATCAGAGAATGACATTGCGGTGTAAATCAAAATCTACCACGGAGGCACGGAGAACGGAGCCCAATACAACTTTGAAAAAAATCTATCTGTCAACGTCTCCATGTTGAATCAGGCGCTTCGGGCCCCCAACTTA
>DATEQW010000115.1:0-9911 GCA_035272245.1 Candidatus Sulfotelmatobacter sp.
ATGCCAGCATCGCGCAACGGGATCGCCTCATCGAGTGAGGTCACGCCCAGCCACTTCGCGCCCTCGGCCTCCAGGGCCCGCGAGCATTCCAGTGCACCGTGTCCGTAAGCGTCCGCTTTCACCACCGCGCACACGATGACGCCCGCACCCGTATGTTTCGCAACCGTGCGAAAGTTTTGCCGCAGACTGGTCAGCGAGACTTCCGCCCATGTGGGGCGGGTCGCCACGCGGCTCATGATTTCTACAGTGCTCGCCACTCGGCTCGATTATAGCGGGAGCGGCGTGCGCGCTCAGGTTACGCTTGGGCTACTCCCGGTTGATTTCGTTCGCGTCGGGGCTCCGCCTCAGTTCCCACCCAGCGCGAAGTTCACCGTAATCTGAGTCTCCACCTCAACGGGTTCGCCGTTCAAGATGTAAGGCCGGTAGCGCCATTGGCGGACAGCGTCGATTGCCGCCGGCGCCAGCATGGGATGGCCACTCAGCAGTCTGAGATTCTCGATTGTGCCCTGCTTGCTGATCATCGCCTCTAACACGACGACTCCCTGAATGCGCGCACTTCGCGCCAGCGCAGGATATGCCGGCTGCACTTTGTGAATCAGGTCTCCCTCGCTGATGTGGGAGCGGCGCAGCGGATGCGTAACCGTCACGGGCGGAGCCGTCGGCAAAACGGGGCGCGTGCCACTCTCAAACAAGCCTGCAGGCCCATGCGGATCTCCGATTCTTGGCGCTCCGGGAACATAAGGACCGACGTCGGAAATCACCGGCGGTCCATCATCGCTGGCGGGGTGCATATTTATCGGGAGGGATGACGGTCGCCGGAAGATAAACTCCGCCGGACTGTCTGGAGCGGGGTTTGGACCGGAGTGTGCTCGCATCACAGGACCTTCCGGAAGCGGTTGCCCCAAACTGATGGGCGTCGAAAGCTGGTGGAAGGAGGGTAATCCCGTTGGACGCAGCAACGGCAAAACTAGAAGGATGCCCACGATCAGCGCCTGCAATCCAAATGAGGTTAAGGTTGTCCATCCGCGGCGCGCGCGCTCAGTCCATGAGGGATCGAGCGTATCGGCAAATAGGGTTCTGTCAAACGCTGTTTCGTTAAACATGGTGTCCTCCAAGGATATTGCTGCTAAGGACACCGAGTTCTTCTTGCCGGTTCGCACTTGAGAAGAAAATGAGAAATAAAAAAGGCCGCGCTGGGCGCGGCCTTTGGGAACCTTCGCGACACTCGCGGTGTCGTGAAAAGCTACTTGGAGGGTGGAGTGGTTGGCTTGGGAGCCGCCGGCTTAGGGGCGGCCGGCCTGGGGACCGTTGTTCCAGTTGTGGCGGGCGCGGGGATACCCGATTGCGCATTGTAGATGTCCACTACCGCCTTGGTAATGTCTCCTTGTTCGCCGTACCAAAGAAGCGGGCTCTGTGGCCAGGGATTCGAAGTGTCCATCACCAGGGCGAATCCGCCTTGCTGCGCGTGCTTCACAATTACCGGCGCCATCTTCTGCAGAATGCGCTGAAAGATTTCTTTCTGCTGATTCTGGAAATCTTCCTGTGCGTCCTGAACGGCACGGTCAAATAACTTCTTCTTGCTGTCGATCTGTTTTTGCAGATTGGCCTTAGCATCTTCGTTCAGCTTATCGTTCTGGGTCTGATACTGCTTCTGCAATGCTTCCAGCTCATCGTTCTGAGCTTTCAATTCGTTTTGCTTCGGCTCCAACTTCTTGCGCAGAGCTTCGAAATCGCGTTGCCCCTCGTTGCTACCCATCACGGCTTGCTCAATGTTGATGGTTCCGAGCTTGCTGCCGGTACCAGTGGCGATAGGGGTGGTAGGCGCCGGGTCCGCGGACGACGCGGCCGCGCCCGCGGGAGCAGCTGGGCTGCTGGCTTGGGCCCAGGCGGAAGTCATGGAGAGAACCGCAATGGCCAGGATAGAACGTAGGAACTTGCTTGTCATTGGATCGCTAAACTCCTTGGAACATTGTTCCGGTAAATATGGTTTTGGCAAATACGGTTTCCGCACAAACTCCGACCACCCTTTTCAGGGCGATGCTGTGCCGTACTCGCAAAGCTCTTCGTCTTGCTTTTCTTCAAATGGCCGCCGTCAGACCGTCATCGGACAAGGCGCACTGGATTGCCGGCGTCACACGCCGGAGTTGCGGACGTGTCGTCCACCCCTGAATCTATCTGCAATGGTGTGGATCGTAGCAATTATAGATAGCATCGTCCGGCGGCGTCAAACTCCATACGACGCTCCGCGCACCCCTAGAACGTAGTGGCCACCGTGAAGCGGAACGTCTTACGCGGCTCGCGCAACAGGAAGCTCGGCGCGTATGTGTTTACAGCCAGGTGATACGTGTACTGCCCGGCGGAGGTCAGGTAACAACCAGTTGGCCCGCAGGTGTGCGGGAACATGGCTGGCGTAATCGGAATCGGCGGCGTCGCAGGACTATCGAGCCGCAGCGGATTGTAGGCCCAATAGATGCGGAAGGGCGCATTGATGATGGGCAGGAACATCTGCAGCTCGAGACCCGTGGACATTCTCGGTCTCCAGTTGGTCGTTCCCAGGACCTGAAGTTGATCCGATGGCTTCGGATTCAATGGGCTCCCCGGGGTACAGCCAGTTCCGGTCGCGGTCGCCGTGCCGATATCTAGAGTAGGACAGCCAAACTGCTGCGTGACCACCTGCTCATACTGCTGCGAAGCAATCTGCAACTGCGACGGCCGCAGAATGGGATCGATACCCGCGTCCATGAATGGGGCTAGGGCCACCGGTCCATAGATGGTGATGCGGTACTCAAAGTTGGTGACGATGCTCAGGTCGCCACCCGGAAACGTGATCTGGTCCACCGGAATCGGGATCGTCAAATTTCCCAGTAAGGGATTCTGTGGATTCTTGAGGACTGGTGTTCCGTCAGGGTTCGTAAGAGTGATCGAACCGACGCTGGGCAGGAACGCGACCGGAGAAACGGAACGGATATCGAATCCGCGCAGGTCATTTTCGCCGCCCATGTAGGAGCGCTGGAACGGCGGAGCCACCAGCCCCGCATAGCCTGTGATGAACGATCCCTGAACATTGAAGCCCAAAGCGTTGCGGCGATTCTGTACCGGAATGAATTTCTTGTACTGCACGATCGGCCGAATCGAGCGAACCGTGCCACCGATGCCCGCCAGTTCCGCGCCCAAAGTAAATTGCTGGCCGTGGTGAGGCGAGATCGGACTATCGATCGTATTGAAGGAGAAGTTAGGGAATATCTTGCTGGTGATGATTCCTTGCAGCGCATTGGGCCCGGAAATTCCCCGGAAGGCAATGAACTCAAACAGATTCCTCGACGCGGAACTTAGCGCCTCCAGTGTGGAGCGGTCGAACGAATAGGTGATGCCGACCCGTTTGAACGAGCGCCGCAGCGGATAACTTAACGATGTGGTGAAACCGGCGCTGGACTGCGTGTAATTTTGCAAATTCTGTATCACAGTGTTCGGCAAGTTCAGATTTTGGCCGCTGAAAATCGAGAGTTGACGCGCCTGGTTATAGCTGACCCGGTTCAGATATACGTTGAAGCCAAACTGCAACGGCCGGTCAAACATATAGGGCTCAGTGAAACCGAAACGGACGCTGCGCGCCAGGTTCCCCAGGCTGGCCTGCACCTGAAGCGTTTCACCCAGACCGAGGAAATTGTTGGTCGAGTAGTTGATGCCGATGAAGGCGCCTTCCAGTCCGCTCACGCCGCCGTTCAGTCCGATACTGTTCTTGCCCTTTTCATGGACCTTGAGACTTAGGTCGACCAGACCATCTTTCTCGTCCAGTTTGCGGTCGGTAGTGTTGGGATCGTCGGGCTTCAACTGGTCGAAGTATCCCAGCTGATTCAAACGCAGCAGGCTCAATTCCCAGAGGCGCGAATTGTAAATGTTGCCTTCTTCGAGAGCGATCTCGCGCCGGATCACCTTGTCACGCGTGGTCGTGTTGCCCTGGAATTCGATGCGCCGGACATAAAACTGCTTGCCTTCGTCGACGTCGATGTCGAGAAAAATCTGCTTCTTTTCGTCGTCGAACCTGGTCTCAGGCACGGAAGTAAAGTTGATGTAGCCCTGCTCGCCATAAGCCTTGCGCAGGTTCTCCAAACCCTTGGCCACTTTATCTTTGCTAAAGATGTCACCATCCTTGATCGGGAAGAGGTTGCGCAGCGCTTTTACATTGGAGACCGCTTTATTGTTCTTGAATGTAATCGAACCCAGCGTGTAGCGATCACCTTCTTCGATGGGCATGGTGATGTCGACGGCCTTGCCTGGCCCGCCCTGCAACAGCGGGATATGCGCACCCTTGTGTCCGGTATCGTGAATTTGCGTTTTAGCTTCGTTCACGATGACTTTGAAGTAGCCGCGATTCTGGTATTCGTTGCGGACACGCTCGGTATCTTCATCCAGCTTGGTTGCATCGTAGGTGCGCGCGAAAATGTTCTCCAGGAAGATGGAGTGCGGGATGCCGATCGGGCGCAAGTTCTTCATCGCGTAACGAAGGACTCGCGCCTTCACGTTCTTGTTGCCTTCAAACTTGATCTTGCCCACCTTTACCTTGGGCCCCTCTTTGATCACAAAAGTGATGCCCACGGCAGCGGGAGGAATCTGGCGGATCTCGGTCCGGATGGTGGAAAACTGGCGGCCATGTTCCGCCAGCAGACCTTTGATCGCCACCTCCGCTTTCTTCAATTTCGTCGGATCGTATTGGCTTTCCACGGACAAGCCGACTTTGGCTTCCTTGAACCGGTCCAACACATCGCTGGTGGAGACTGAGCTGAGGCCCACGTAATTGATTTCGCGGATGGTTGGCTTTTCCTTGACCTGGATGATCAGGCGCCAGCCCTTGGGAGTTTGCTCGCGAGTGAAACGGATGTCTTCGAAGTAGCCGGTGTTCCACAGCGCGTTGAAATCACGTTCCAGCGCGGCGGGATCGTAAACGTCCCCGGGATGAGTGAAGATGCGGGCTTTGACGGTTTCGGAGGGAATTCTGCGGTTGCCGGTGACGTCGATTTCCGAAATGACGTCAGTCTGCGCCCATCCCGCGGAGGCGAAAAAAAGCGCCAGCACCATACCGAGCGCCCACCCGAAGCCCTTCATTCGGCGACAAAGCCGTGCGAATGAAGAAGATGGGGCGAGAACGGCTCCGGAAGGGCCGCAGCCGTTCTCGGGCACAACGATGTCCGCATGAAAGCAAAGATGAATCGCTACGACCTCAGCCTCTGGGATGTGGGAAAACGATCATTATACGGTAGAGATAGAGAAAGCGTCCAAGTCGCCACTCTTGCTGGTGGCTTCATGGAATGGACTTGGTTGACTCCACATCAACCAAGACGGAATAAAACGTGGCGGAGTTGCCCAAGTCGGAAAGTTTTTCTGAGGTCAGCACGTTTATGTTCCGGGAGCCGGGACTCAGCTTCGCCCAATTCAGTCTGGCCGCGACGACTCCCGGCCGAACCGCCCCATCCACTCGCGCCTTCAGGAAGATTTCTCCACGATGGTTGAACACTCGCACCGTCTGTCCGTCAGCAATGCCACGGGCGCGGGCATCGTCCGAGTGCATCTCCAGAAGATCGGTCTCTTCCATCTGCTGAACCGAAGGCTGATTGGTGAAAGTTGAGTTCAGGAAATTGTCGGCCTTCCGTGCCAGCAGCTCCAGGGGGAACGTCGCCCGCTCGCTTCCGTGGCGCGATTCCGACGGAGGTTTGAACTCGGCAACGGGATCGAGTCCCATCGCTTTCATTGTTTCGCTATAAAGCTCGGCCTTGCCCGATGGTGTTCGGAAACCACCTTGAGCGAAGGGAAGAAAAGGGGTTGTGCTATCAGGAGCTTCCGCTCCCGAAGCAGGAAGCCGAGAGTCGGAAGCCGCGAAATTCAGCCGTACTTGGCCCTCGCGCTCCAGCCGCTCCCGAGTGATGCCCTGCAGCCACGGATTGCTGGAAGCCAGAGCGCCATCGATCATCTCGTCGATAGTCTCGCTGAAGCACTCATCGGTAAATCCCATTCGCGTAGCGAGCGCTCGGAACAATTCGACATTCGAGCGGCAGTCTCCCAGCGGCTCAATCGCCCGGTCTGATACTTGCAGGTAGTAGTGTCCATAAGCCGCTTGCAAATCTTTGTGCTCGAAAAATGTCGTCGCCGGCAAAACGATATCGGCATAGTCAGTACTGTCGGTAAAGAACTGTTCGTGGACCACGGTGAACAAGTCAGACCGCTTGAGGCCGCGCACGACTTGGTTATGGTTCGGGCAAACCGCCGCCGGATTCGAATTGTAGACAAACAAAGCCTTCAACGGAGGATCATTCAACGTATTGAGTGCCTTGCCTAGCTCTACCATGTTCACAATTCGAGGAGGCTTAGCGCCCTCGGGCCGGAGGTCGGGCCGCCTCAAAGTTTGCTTGTTTAGATCAAAAGCACCGCTGGTCGAGAGGTGAATACCTCCGCCCACTTCTTTTAGTGAGCCGGTGATGCAAGGCAGCATTGAGATTGCACGCGTGGCCGTGCCACCACCATCAGATCGCTGCACGCCATAGTTCAGCCGAATGACCGCGGGCCTGGTCGTGGCATACTCAAGCGCAAGTTTGCGAATGTCTTCGGCGGAAATTCCGGTCCACTCCGCCACGCGTTCGGGCGGGTAGGCTTTCACTTTCTCGCACAGCTCGTCGAAGCCCAATGTGTATTTCTCTATATAGTCGGCATCGTGCAGGCCTTCGCCAATGATCACGTGCATCATGGCCAGCGCAAGCGCACCATCTGTTCCGGGATTGATGGGAAGATACCAGTCGGCGCACGCTGCAGTTCGCGTGCGGTAGGGATCGATGACAACCAGCTTCGCGCCTCTGCGGCGCGCTTCCACGATATAAGGCCAGAGATGAACATTGTTGCCGTGAATGTTCGAGGCCCACGCGATGATGTAGCGGGAGTGGACAAACTGGTCAGGCTCCGTGCCGAGTTTGACACCCATGACCGACTCCAGCCCGGCCTCGCCAGCGGAGGAACAAATGGTGCGCTCCAACTCGGAAGCACCGAGTCGAGCGAAGAAACGACGGTCCATGGACCCGCCATTCAAGGCGCCCAGAGTTCCGCCGTAGGAATAGGGCAGGATCGCTTCACTGCCGAACCCCGCGACGATCCTGCGGAAACGTTCCGCGATTTCGTCCAGCGCCTCGTCCCAGCTGATGCGGCGCCAAACCTGATCTGCTTGTGTGGGAACAGCCGCCCCTTCGACAGGCTCAGGGCAGGTCCCAAGCTGTCCATGCGGAGCGCAGCCACGCTGCGCTTTCGACGTTCCCTTCGCCGAAATCCTCCGCATGGGATACAGCACCCTGTCGGGCGAATACACCCGCTCCAGATACTTCGCCACTTTCGCGCACAAAAATCCTCGCGTCACTGGATGCTTAGGATCGCCTTGAATCCTGGTCGCGTGGCCGTCCTGCACGGTAATCAAGATTCCGCACGCATCGGGGCAATCGTGCGGACACGTGGCATGGATGACCTGCTTCCCCATCGGGTCATTATAAAGTGCTTTTTGCAGTACCTCGCGGTTCAAGAAAAGAAAACGGGCGGCTTGTCGGCCGCCCGTCGTTCGGTTGATTTACTGCACTTGAATTTACTTTGTCGGCGGCGGATCAACCACCACCCCTGCCGCCATGATCGGGCCGTTGGTCAGTTCGTCATAGAACAACAATCCGCCAGCAACCAGCGATTCGCCAGATTGCAGCCCAATCAAGCCGGTCGTATTGATGAAGAGTGTGCCGTTGCCGGTCCACACCGTCAGCGGCCCTCCACCGAGCGAATAGCCAATCAGAGCGTTATTCTGCAACTGGAAATTTCCGATGTTGCCGCTGACGATGCTTGCAGTGCCCGTCATCGTGCCGTAGACGCCCTGCAGCCGCAGAGAAACCATCTCCGGGGTAAATACGCTGTTCGAATAACTGCCACCGATGAAAATGCGCTGGCCCACGAGAACGTGCGATGGGTTGAACAACGCGTCGGTGATCAGGTTATTGAAGAAGCACATGTCGTACTGAGAGGATGCTACCGCGCTGACGTCGATGGTCTGGATCGTGTCGACATCGCTCACCAGATCTGCACCGGTCTCACCCACCCACATCGTGATCTGCTGCACTGGACCTGAGGTTGGATTGATGGCCAAGACGCGCCCGGAGACGAAAGTCTGTGAGGTGCTGATAACTTCCACGTTGGTCGCGGTCAGGCTGCCATCCGCCCGGAAGTATCCCTGCACTCCAACATCCGCCGGAGCAGCGAGATTGTTGATGTTCCATCCGCTATTGAACTGCGTGTTGGTATTCACGTCGACCGTCAACTGATGCCCATAGGGGCCTTGAATCACGAACGAATTACCAGCCGCATTTGCCGAAACCAGCCCGCCCACGAGGTCCGTAACCTGACCATTCGGATCACTGGCCTTCACTGCGTTGGCATAAATGGTCGGGTTCACCACACCTGTGATCTGGCCGTTGCCATCCACTAGAACGGATTGCCGGATGTCAAATTCCATGCGCAATCCCGCGAGACCGTTGGCGCCGACAACCATCGGCGAGGGAAAGTTCACTGTAACGGTCGTCTGCGTAGTCGTGCCAGTCGTTGGGCTGAAGGTACCGTTCAGCGTGGTCAACGACGGCGGATTCGTGGTCATATCCACGTAAGAAATGACCGGGGTCGACAGCGAGAAAGTGGCACTGTTGTAGGTGTCGGCAGGGACGGCGTTAAACGCCAGCGGCGAACGAAGCCCCAGTAGCCGCGCAAAATCAACAGTCGTGGCAGCAGACAGTACCTGCGGAGTACTATTGTTGCCGTTCAGGGTGATCGAGTTGATCGTTACGTCGAAGCCGACCACGGAGGCCAGCGGAGCATCTTCGCCGGTGACAAATACCGCGCCCGAGGATTGCGAAGATGGAGTTGCGGCCGAAGATGAATTCGATGACGAACCGCAACTCGCCGCCAAAAGGCACAGCGCAAGCAAAAATGTAATCCCCAAGCATCGTTTCATGACAAAGCTCCAATTCAGAGATTTTTGTGAAGTCTTTTTGGGGGAGCCGCATTTGCTTCACGATGATGGAAACACGCGGCCGGCTAGGATGTCGCGTAACCTGCGGACAAGTTACCGGGGGCACTGCTAGAAGGGGAATCCGTTATGTAATGGGATTTGAGCGACTTACGCGGCTACCGGAGTTAGCGGGGCTTGTACATGTACTTTAGTTTTTCGCCGCCACAAAACAAGGCGGGATTCTACTTAATCTCCAGCACTTCCTTCTCTTTCGCTTTGCTCATCTCTTCCATCTTCTTGATTTCGTCGTCCGTGAGCTTTTGAATTTCGTCCAACGACCGCTTCTCATCGTCCTCGGTGATTTTCTTGTCCCTCATCGCTTTCTTGATGGCATCGTTGCCGTCGCGGCGAATGTTGCGCACCGCGGTGCGATGCTCTTCCAGCGCTTTGTTTAGATGTTTCACCATCTCCTGCCGCCGTTCCTGGGTAAGAGCAGGCACCGGCACGCGAATCAGTTTGCCATCGTTCATCGGGTTGAGCCCGAGTTCGGCGGAGCGAATCGCCTTCTCGATAGCGCCCAGCGACGAGGGATCAAATGGCTGCACGGTGATCATCTGCGGCTCTGGCGCGTGGACCTGAGCAATCTGGTTCAGAGGCATTTGCGAGCCGTAGTAATCGACGCTTACGCTGTCCAGCATGTGGACGGAAGCGCGGCCGGTCCGCGTGGCCGCCATCGCCTTCCGAAAATCCTCCACGGCCTTCTCCATCCGAGTCTTGAGTTGAACGTAAGTTTCTTTAAGGCCGGGAATTGTGGCCATCGATGCTTGAGCCATAGGGTTGAGCTCCGTAATAAATATCAAGTATCAAAACGCTGAATTATAAACCCATATAGAAAGCG